>CAKUYY010000065.1 GCA_934717555.1 uncultured Clostridium sp. | reverse complement strand
CCAGTTGCTCTTGAGCGTTTTTACGCTCGGTCACTTCATTAATTTTGATCCGTTCCCGGGCGCGTGAGAGATACTCTTCGCGGATCTGCTCGCGCTTTTGGATCATTTCTTGTTCCGTCTTCACCTTTTCCCGTTGGGCTTCTTCGGTGATAGACTGTGCTTTCTGATCCATATCCACGATCTGAGCAATCATATCTTGCATGGTTGAGACACCTCCTGAAAACATTCGGCGTAGAGCGAATAGGGAGCCCATTCTCTCTACGCCGTCCAGAAAACAGACATGGGATACGACCTTGTCTGCTTCAATCTGTCGAATATTATAATAGTACCCTGTTTCAAAGAATTCAATATACAAATTGGATAATGTGTCGTATTTGGATTCTTTTTTTGTCTAGTTTTTCAGGCTCTGCATGGGAGCAGGGATACGTCCTCCGCGGTTGATAAAGCGGGCAGGGGAATGACGATTGACATCCATGACAGGGCCTTCTCCCAATAAACCGCCAAAATTCAACTCTTCTCCGGCCTGCTTGCCGATAGCAGGGATCAACCGTACTGCTGTGGTCTTGGAATTTACCATACCGATAGCGGCCTCGTCGGCGATAATGCCGGAAATAATTTCTGCACTAGTATCCCCAGGAACCACGATCATATCCAGACCAACCGAACAAACTGCAGTCATAGCTTCCAATTTTGTGATGGAGAGGGCACCGCTGCGGGCGGCATCGATCATTCCCGCGTCTTCGGTGACGGGGATAAAAGCGCCTGACAATCCGCCCACGTGGGAAGAAGCCATAACGCCTCCCTTTTTCACAGCATCATTGAGCAAAGCCAGGGCGGCGGTAGTACCGTGAGCCCCGCAGGCTTCCAGTCCCATTTCTTCCAGAATATGAGCCACAGAATCGCCGATCGCAGGGGTAGGCGCCAACGATAAATCGATAATGCCGAAGGGGACACACAAGCGCCGGGACGCTTCCTGTGCCACCAGTTGTCCCATACGGGTGATCTTAAAGGCGGTCTTTTTTACCAGATCGGCTACAGCGGTGATATCGCAGTCCCCGGCTTTGGCCAGAGCTGCACGTACCACACCGGGGCCGGAAACGCCTACGTTGATCACACAATCCGGCTCTCCCGGACCGTGAAACGCCCCAGCCATAAAGGGGTTGTCCTCCGGCGCGTTACAGAACACCACTAGCTTTGCGGCACCGATACAATCACGGTCTGCTGTCAATTCCGCGGTTTTGCGGACAATCCTTCCCATTTTGGCCACAGCGTCCATATTAATGCCGGTTTTGGTGGAGCCGATATTAACGGAGGAACAGACATGTTCTGTTACATTCAAAGCTTCTGGGATACTTTCAATCAAGGCATAGTCGCCGGGGGCAAATCCCTTATGCACCAAAGCAGAATAGCCACCGATAAAATTGACGCCGGTCGTCTGAGAAGCGCGCTCCAGAGCCTGGGCAAATTTCACAGGATTTTTTCCCTGGCAGGAAGCGGCGATCATAGCGATAGGGGTAACAGAAATGCGTTTATGAATAATCGGAATCCCATATTCTTTGCTGATGTTTTCCCCCGTCCTCACCAGGTCTTTGGCATATCGGCAGATCTTATCGTAGACCTTGGTACACGCTTTATCGATGTTTTCATCAGAACAATCCAACAGGGAAATTCCCATCGTGATCGTACGGACATCCAGATGCTCGTCATCAATCATAGTAATGGTTTCTAAAATATCATGTGTGTTGATCATGGTTTCCTCCGTTTAGATGCGGTGCATTGAATTAAAAATATCCTCATGCATCACGTGAATTTTTAGATTCTGGGCTTGTCCCAGCTTATTCATCCGATCCACCAATTCCTCAAAGGAAACAGTAGAATTGGAAATATCCACCAACATAATCATGGCGAATAGGTCCTGTAAAATAGATTGTGTGACCTCTGTGATGTTGATATGGACATTGGCGCATTCATTGGAAACCTTTGCTAGAATACCTACCATGTCCTTTCCAATAACAGTAATAACTGCACGCATGTTGGAACCTCCTAATTTTTTATTAACTTAACGCAAAATATTTCTGTCTCGCTGAATAAACGAAATAGAAATTATGGAAAATTCCTGTATGAAAACAAGAAAAATACCTAAAAGTTTTGGGTTTCCTTATTTTTGAGAAAGAAGCAAGATTAAAAAGGCAGAGCAGTACCGTTGAGTTCCTCCAACATAGCTTGTGAGGAACCATCCGCAGGAATGGAGAAGAACGGTTCGCTCAGAGAGATATCGCATAAAGCGGCAGAATCCGGGGAACAGCTTCTTTTAAACTGCCCTGCAAAAAAGCGCTGCAGAAATACCCGAAGCGTAGAACGTATCTGCTCAAGGGGATAAATCGATTCAAAAGCGGAACTGGCATACAGCAAAATTTTAGAGGGAGCCATCCGATAACGCACAAAATAATAGAGGAAGAATTCATGCAATTCATAGGCACCCAAAATATCTTCTGTTTTCTGATGAATTTCACCAGTACCAGAAGGAGGGAGCAATTCCGGGCTGACCGGCGTGTCCAAAACATCTAGCAAAGCGGAACTGAGGGAGGCAAAGTCCCTGCTCTGGGCCTGCTGTCGGATCATTGCCCGGGCAACATTTTTTGTGATAGAGGCGTTGACATTGTAAGAGGATAGGTGGTCTCCGCCAAAAGTACACCAGCCCAAGGCCGCCTCGGAAAGGTCGCCAGTACCGATTACCAGTCCGCCCCTTTGATTGGCGAGGTCAAACAAAATTTGGGTGCGTTCCCGGGCCTGAGCATTTTCATAGGTAACGTCATGAACGGAAGGGTTCTGTCCAATATCTTCAAAATGCTGCAACACAGATTTTTTGATGGGGATCTCCAGCTTTTCCGCCCCCAGCTGTTCAATCAAAGAGATAGAATTCAGATAGGTCCGGTCGGTCGTACCAAAACCGGGCATAGTAACACCTACTAGATTATGACGTTCCAAACCCAGGCTGTCAAGTGCTTTTGCACACACCAGCAAAGCCAGAGTGGAGTCAACACCTCCCGAAACCCCCAATATTAGAGAATCCAGCCCAGTCTTTTTGATCCGTCCGGCAAGAGCCTCTATTTGAAAAGAAAAAAGCTCTTCCAGATAATCCTGGGCATCGCTGTAATTAGAAGGAAGGAAAGGGTTCCGTTCCACCTGGCGCAGTAGACGGGATTTGGAATTGGGGGTAAGGGATCCAACACTGAACCCGCCTGATTGCTTAGAGGTACCTATACTCTGGGAAGAAATGATATCAGTATCAAGATCTGCCTGTAATAAAAAAGGTTCGAGGGCATGGCTTTGAAAGGATAATTCCTTTCCGCATTCCACCAGGCAGCTAAAGGGATGATAGAGGGAAGGAGACGAAGATTCCCCAACACAATTGTTTATCAATAAAATAGCACATCCCAAAGATTGAGACAAAAATTTTACCAACATCCGGTAACGGTGGATCTCCCCGGCCCGAACAGGTTCACAGCAAGGGACCACCAATAGCTGGGCGCCTCGGCGTACGGCTTCCGGGGCATATAAAGTCAAATGCTCAGGAGAACAAGGCAGTACACAAAAACGAAGGTCACCGCATTTATACAGGGAAAAGGGCCCGGCGTTTGGATTATCTTTTTCTTCCGAAAAAGGGTCATATCCCCGCAGAGGAAGAGGAGCGTCAATGCTAAAAATAGTGTCTATAATTCTGCCGCGATTGAGTACAGCACAACCGGAGAATATGCCCTGTTCATGAAGAACAGGTAATCCTACAATCACATACGCATTGATATGGGATGTTTTACGAGCTAAAGTGGAAAGTGCGCGTTCCGTCCCTTCTAAAACAGCCCGATTTTGCAAAAGGGACCCACAAGAAGCGCCGGACAAAGAGAGTGCGGGCAGTGCAATGATATCAGAACCTACGGCAGCACCTTGGCTGATACAGTCCAAAGCGGATGTCAGGCATGCTTGGGGATTACCGGGTAAGACAGAAGGAACTGCGGCACAGGTGCGAATCAATGTATCCAAGTCGAATCATCTCCTAATATGAAAAGCTCAAGAGACCTACAAAGAGACAGAAAAAGCTCTTTTATGATAATAATACCATATTTCTTGCAGTTTGTGACCATAATCCTGCCAGTTTTTTCGAGGAATATTCTGTTTTTCAAAAAAAGAATATGTTATAATTTAAATGAAAATTGATATAGTCCCCCAAAAGAGCAGGAAACTCAGTGATACACAATCAACCAATTTTTTCAATCATTGCAGCTTAGAGTTAAAGTAAGACATAGGTTTTCCCGCTTTTTCTAGGATTTCTGCTTTTTTAAGCATTACATATAGTAAGAGGAGGAATCTATGTTGCGTTACCGATATATTTCCGACTGCCATACCCATAGCAGACATTCCAGAGATGGGATAGACCCTTTGATGATGATGTGCCAGCGTGCGGCTTCTCTAGGGCTTTACACGCTGGCTGTTACCGATCACTGTGAATGTGATACATACCGTCAGGATGGATACGATCTATCAATCCGCGAGTCCTTTCAGGAAACCCACAAGGCAAAAGCGGTTTTTGACGGCCGGCTTAAGATTTTAGCCGGCGTAGAGTTGGGCCAGCCGCTGCACCAGTTAGAGGCGGCGGAGGATGCGCTGTCTGGATGTGAGTTCGATTTTGTTCTGGCGTCCGCCCATATCCTTCCGGGCAAGGAAGATTTTTACTATATGGATTACGGCCAGACAGATATATATGCCCTGTTAAAAGAATATTTTGCACATGTTTATGAAATGGTGGAATGGGGGAAATTTGATTCCCTGGCGCATTTGACTTATCCGCTTCGCTATATGGTTGCCCGGGGAATCCAGGTGGACTTGAACCGGTTTCAGGACCAAGTTGACTGTATTTTAAGCCGGCTGGTATCTGACCATAAGGCGTTGGAGATTAATACATCCGGTTTGCGCCAGGAGATTGGGTGTACCATGCCTAGTTATTCAATTGTACATCGATTTAGAGAACTGGGAGGGAAATATATCACCATAGGTTCCGATTCTCACCGGTGGGCAGATGTAGGGGCCGGCATTGAAGAAGGCATGGCATTGGCGCAGAAAGCCGGCTTTACCCATTTTACTATCTTTGAAGGCCGTACTCCCCGTCTGGTACCGCTGGAATAGTTTAGAGACATCATTTTGTTATATTGCGATACAAGTTGTATTTTACATTTTTTAGAAATTATATTATAATAATTCTACTGAGTTGGATAGAAAGACGTTGTTTTTCTACATTCATAGTCGTTCTGAGGGAGAGAAGCTGTTGAATGAGGGAGAGCTTTTTGATTTTCAGATCGGCTCGTTAAAAAATAGATAAGGAGTGACCATGATGAATACTTTGCTGGAACTGCTCAATGAAAACGCACAATTTACCACTGCCCAGCTGGCCGTAATGCTCAACCAAACGGAGGAGGAAGTTGCCGCCGCCATTGCGCAGTACGAAAAGACCGGCGTCATCAAGGGTTATAAAGCACTGATCGATTGGGATAAGGCGCCTTGTAAAACGGTAAGCGCACTCATTGAGCTCAAAGTAACTCCCAAAAGGGAAACTGGTTTTGATGAAATTGCAAAACGGGTGATGATGTTTGAAGAGGTAGAAAGCGTTTACTTGATGGCAGGTTCTTATGATCTGGCGGTTATGGTAAAGGGTGCTACCATTCAGGATATTGCTATGTTTGTTTCAAAAAGGCTGTCCACCTTGGATTCTGTCCTTTCTACGGCTACCCATTTTATTTTGTCCCGGTATAAGGATGGGGGCGTGATCCTCTGCGACGATGAGGAAAAGGACGAGAGGAGGAGCATGCTGCTGTGATAGACTATCAACAGATGTTGAATGAGCGTATCAAACAGGTGAAACCTTCTGGGATACGGCGCTTTTTTGATATTGCCAACGAGATGGAGGATGTCATTTCTCTAAGTATCGGGGAACCGGATTTTTCCACTCCATGGCATGTCCGGGAAGCCGGCATTGATTCCCTGAGAAAAGGAAAGACCTGGTACACTCCCAACCGCGGGTTTATGGAGCTGCGCAGGGAAATTGCCCGGTATTTTGACCGCCGGTTCCATGTCCAATATCATGAGGAAAGCGATGTCCTGGTAACAGTAGGCGGATCAGAAGCCATTGATTTGTGTATCCGGACATTGGTCAATCCGGGGGATGAGGTGTTAATTCCCCAGCCTAGTTTTGTCTGTTATGAACCCATGGTGCAGATGGCGGAAGGGGTTCCAGTCATTATAGAGACCAAGGAGGAGAACAAATTCCGCCTGATGCCGGAGGAGCTGCGCAGCCGTATTACACCAAAGACAAAACTCCTGATTTTGCCGTATCCCAACAATCCTACAGGAGCTGTCATGCGCCGCGAGCATCTGGAGGCTATCGCCGATGTGCTCAAAGATACCCAGGTAATGGTTTTATCCGATGAGATTTACAGCGAGCTTACCTATGGGAATCAGCCCCATATAACTTTTGCTGCGATAGATGGTATGAAGGAGCGTACCATTGTGGTCAATGGATTTTCCAAATCCTATGCCATGACAGGCTGGAGGCTGGGGTATGCGTTAGGCCCTGGCGAAGTAATCGGGGAAATGACAAAACTACATCCGTATGCCATTATGAGTGCCCCAACTACCGCACAGTACGCAGCCATTGAGGCATTGCACAATGGAGATGGGGATATTGAAAAAATGCGCAATCAATATGATATGCGCCGCCGTTTGGTAGTGGATGGGTTTCGTAAGCTGGGGCTGTCCTGTTTTGAACCGGAAGGAGCTTTTTATGTATTTCCCTGCATCAAAAGTACAGGGTTAAGTTCTGAAGAGTTTTGTGAACGGTTGATCCGGTCCGAACATGTGGCTGTGGTACCGGGAAATGCGTTTGGGAAAAGCGGGGAAGGATTTATCCGTGTTTCCTATTCCTATTCTGTGAAACATATTACAGAAGGTCTCAAGAGGATTGAGCGCTTTTTACAATCTCTGTAGCGAGATAAGTAAAAACTTAGCCCCTTTGTATTTGAATATAGAGAGGAAACACCATGAAAGTAACAGTAAACGCACCTGCCAAAATTAATCTGTCCCTGGATATCTTAGGAAAACGCAATGACGGGTACCATCTGGTCAAGATGCTGATGCAGTCAGTAGATCTAAACGATACGGTAACTGTATGGGATACTGGAGAAGAGGGGATTAACCTTTCCTGTAATATAGAGAGTTTGCCGGATGGAAAAGAAAATATTGCCCATCGGGCGGCTCATGCATTTTTTGCCTATGCAAAGTTAAAGAATCCAGGAATTGCCATCAAAATTAAGAAAAGAATCCCTGTAGCTGCTGGATTAGCAGGAGGGAGTGCAGATGCTGCGGCTGTTTTGGTGGCCTTAAACCAATTAATGGATACCGGTTTATCGGAAGAAGATTTATGTGACATTGGGGAAGAAATAGGAGCGGATATTCCCTTTTCCATTGTGGGGGGAACTATGGTGGCTTCTGGGATTGGAACGATTCTGACACCAGTGCCGGATCTTCCTGAATGTTATTTTGTGATCGCCAAACCTCCCCTTGAAGTTTCCACAAAAGAAGCATATACCCTTGCGGATGAGCGTGACCGGTGGGGACGTCCCCATACTGACGAAGCGGTAGAAGCGGTATGTGAAGGACGTTTGGAAGCTATCGGACAGGCCCTCTACAATGATTTTGAAGAGATTCTCCCGCTGGAAGATGTGCAGTATATCAAACAAATGATGAAGGACTGCGGCGCTTTGGGTGCTTGTATGAGCGGGAGCGGTCCTTCGGTTTTCGGCTTGTTTGCGGAAAAAGGAGAAGCGGAGGATTGCGCTGATACTTTGAGGGATCGTTATGGGGAAGTGTTTGTATGTTCCCCTACAGATCATGGATGCACCATTGA
>CAKUYY010000064.1 GCA_934717555.1 uncultured Clostridium sp. | reverse complement strand
TGGTAAATGAATACCATATCTTAGCAGCGGGATTCGCGACAAAAGAAGAAGTTGATACCATCAGTGAGATGGCGCTTAAGGTCAATGAAATCTTGTGTGACTTCTTCAAGAGCGTCAATATCGAGTTAATTGATTTTAAACTGGAGTTTGGTAAACTACCCAATGGGGAAATCATTTTGGCAGATGAGATTTCTCCCGATACTTGCCGTTTCTGGGACATCAATACCCATGAAAAACTGGACAAAGACCGTTTCCGTAGAGACTTGGGCGGCGTAGAGGAAGCGTATGCCGAAGTGATGAAGAGAATCGGTCTGGCCTAATAGCAAACAGAAAAATTATTTTTTCTATTTTTATTTTGGATGGTGGATCGATTGGATAACTCTTTGGTTTTTGAAACCTATGACGGAAAACCGCACGAGGAATGCGGCGTTTTCGGAATGTATGGGAAGGGAGAGGTGCAGCCTGCTTACGCAGCTTACAGCGGCCTGCTGGCCCTGCAGCATAGGGGACAGGAGAGCTGTGGCGTTGCGGTCAATGACTGTGGAGTAATCTCCTACCATAAAGATATGGGTCTGGTAAGCGAGGTATTCAATCCTAAGATTTTAAATAAGCTGGAAGGCCAGATTTGTGTTGGCCATGTCCGGTATTCTACGGCAGGCGGCAGTGTGCGGAATAACGCGCAGCCGCTTGTCATGCGTTATATCAAAGGCACCATTGCCATCGCTCATAATGGAAATCTTACCAACGCGTATGAGATCAAACAGGAATTGGAACGTAGGGGCGCAATGTTCCAGACTACCATTGATTCTGAGGTGATTGCGTTCTTGATTGCCCGGGAAAGGGTGGTTACTCATTCTGTAGAGGAAGCAGTTATGCGCACCATGGAACAGATCAGCGGTTCTTATTCCCTTTTGGTTATGAGCCCCCGCAAACTGATCGCAGCCAGGGACCCCAATGGATTCCGTCCCCTTTGTATGGGAAAATTGGGAGATTCCATTGTATTTGCTTCGGAAACCTGCGCACTAGACGCCTGTGGGGCGGATTTTGTGCGGGATGTGGAGCCCGGCGAAATTGTAGTGGTGGATGAAAATGGCGTACGCAGCATCCGGGATTTCTGCAAAAGGACAACGCCTTCTCCCTGCATTTTTGAATATATCTATTTTGCACGTACCGACAGTGTCATTGATGGAGTAAGCGTTTATGAGGCGCGGAAAGAAGCCGGCCGGTTATTGGCACGTCAGCATCCGGTAGAGGCAGATTTGGTGGTCGGCGTGCCGGAGTCCGGCGTAGACGCTGCAATCGGATTCAGTGAGGAATCGGGAATCCCTTATGAAAAAGGGATTGTAAAGAATAATTATATTGGGCGGACCTTTATTAAGCCTACCCAGCAGGAACGGCGGAAAAGCGTGCGCTTGAAGCTGAATCCGCTTATTTCCACAGTACAGGGCAAACGGATTGTACTGTTGGATGATTCTATTGTTCGAGGTACCACTTGCGATCGGATTGTCCGGATGCTTAAAGAGGCCGGCGCCAAAGAGGTTCACCTGCGCATCAGTTCTCCGCCGTTCCGTTGGCCCTGCTATTATGGAACGGATATTCCCTCTAAAGAAGAGCTGATCGCCTGTAAATGTACAATAGAGGAAATCGGAAAGATCAGCGGCGCGGACTCTATCGGCTTTTTATCAGTGGAAAGCCTGCCTCAGATGTTGCATAAAGAAGGTTGCCGGTACTGCGACGCCTGCTTTACAGGAAATTATCCAGCGCCCGTTCCCAAATGTATATTAGAGGGAAAAAATGATCGTACTTGTATACCGGTAGAAAAATAAGTACGGATTGTGTTTTTTGTCATAGATTGTAAGGAGGTATCCCCGTGAAAGATACATATGAATCCCCCTTGTCTTCCCGTTATGCAGATCGGGAAATGAAATATCTATTTTCTCCGGATATGAAATTCCGCACCTGGAGAAAGCTTTGGATCGCTCTGGCGGAAGCGGAGAAAGAATTGGGTTTGCCTGTTACACAGGAACAGATCGATGAAATGAAAGCACATCAGGACGACATCAATTATGAGGTGGCGGAACGCCGGGAAAAAGAGGTGCGTCATGATGTGATGTCCCATGTTTATGCTTTTGGCGAACAGTGCCCAAAAGCCCGCCCGATTATTCATTTGGGCGCTACTTCCTGTTATGTAGGGGACAACACTGACATCATCGTAATGACCGAGGCCCTCAAGGCGGTTCGCAATAAATTGGTGGGCGTTATCCGTGTGCTGTCTCATTTTGCAGAGGAGTATAAGGATCTGCCAACATTGGCGTTTACCCATTTCCAGCCAGCGCAGCCTACTACAGTGGGAAAACGGGCTACCCTTTGGATGCAGGAGCTGCTGATGGATCTGGAGGATGTGGAATATCTCCTGTCTAAGGCGAAACTCTTGGGTTCCAAAGGTACTACGGGAACCCAGGCCAGCTTTTTAGAGCTTTTTGATGGGGATCATGAAAAAGTAAAACAACTGGATCAAAAAATTGCGGAAAAGATGGGGTATACTTGTTGCTTCCCGGTATCTGGACAGACCTATTCCCGCAAACTGGACAGCCAAGTGCTCAACGTCCTCAGCGGAATTGCCCAGAGCGCGGCGAAGTTCTCCAATGATATCCGGTTATTGCAGCATCTCAAGGAAGTGGAAGAACCTTTTGAGAAAAACCAGATTGGCTCTTCCGCTATGGCATATAAGAGAAATCCGATGCGTTCGGAACGTATCGCGTCTCTCGCAAGATATGTGATGGTGGATGCATTAAATCCTGCTATTACTTCCGCTACCCAGTGGTTTGAGCGTACCTTAGATGATTCCGCCAATAAGCGGATCAGTGTTCCGGAAGCGTTTTTGGCCGTAGATGCCATTTTAAACCTTTATCTCAATGTGGCAGACGGCCTGGTAGTGTATCCCAAAGTTATCCATCAGCGCCTGATGAAAGAGCTTCCCTTTATGGCCACGGAAAACATCATGATGGATGCGGTAAAACGCGGCGCGGACCGTCAGGAACTGCATGAGAGGATTCGCGTACATTCCATGGCGGCCTCCAAAGTCGTAAAAGAACAAGGCGAGGAAAACGACCTTTTGGAACGCATCGCCGCCGATCCGATTTTTGGGGTTACTTTAGAAGAATTGCATCAGATCATTGACCCTAAAAAATATGTGGGACGCGCCCCAGAGCAAACAGAAGAATTTTTGCGGGAGACAGTAGCGAAGGCATTGGAAAAATACAATACCTTGGAAGTAAAAGCCGCTGAGATTAATGTATAAAGGTTTATTGTAATATGAAGTCAATCCTTATTTTTCAAGGCTTCTCTTCTGTAACAAAGGAGAAGCTCATTAGATGGAGTGATAGAAACAAATGGTAACCGCAAGTGTAGGCGCCAACTGGGGCGATGAAGGAAAGGGTAAAATCACGGATGTGATGGCAGCCCAATCCGATATCGTTATTCGCTTTCAGGGTGGAAGCAACGCGGGCCATACGATCGTCAATGATTATGGGAAGTTTGCATTGCATCAGTTGCCTTCCGGGGTGTTTTATAATCATATTACCAATATCATTGGCAATGGTGTGGCATTCAGTGTGGAAAATTTCGTCAAAGAGATGAAATCCTTGGAAGA
Organism: uncultured Clostridium sp.; assembly: GCA_934717555.1. Classification (GTDB taxonomy): domain Bacteria; phylum Bacillota; class Clostridia; order Oscillospirales; family Acutalibacteraceae; genus CAJFUH01. Next base: position 4,433 of record CAKUYY010000064.1, on the reverse strand, counting down.
CAGAGGCGTGCCGAAACCCAATATTCTAATTTCAGATCGGGCACAGATCGTCATGCCATATCATGTGCTGTTTGACGTATATGAAGAAGAACGTCTGTCTTCCCGAAAATTTGGTTCTACTAAATCAGGAATAGCGCCTTTTTATGCGGACAAGGTTTCCAAAATTGGTTTTCAGATCAATGAATTATACGATGATGAGCAAAGCCTGCGGGAAAAACTCAAGCATGTACTGGAGCTGAAAAATGCTACTTTACAAAACTTATATCATAAAGAACCTCTTGCGGAAGAGGAAATTTTCCAGAAGTTAATGGAATATAAGGAGCAAATCGCCCCTTATGTAGCCGATACCTTCGATTATCTGCATCAGGCGGTAAAAGATGGCAAAAACATTTTGTTAGAAGGCCAATTGGGTGCGCTCAAGGATACGGACTTTGGTATTTACCCAATGGTAACTTCCTCCAATACAATTGCAGGTTATGGCGCAGTGGGAGCCGGCATTCCTCCCTATGAAATCAAAGAGATCATTACCGTAGTAAAAGCCTATTCCAGCGCAGTGGGAGCTGGCGAGTTTGTCAGCGAGATCTTTGGAGAAGAAGCCGATGAGCTGCGCAGACGAGGCGGAGACGGTGGAGAATATGGAGCGACGACTGGACGGCCCAGAAGAATGGGATGGTTGGATTTGGTCGCCACCCGTTATGGCTGCCGTGTACAAGGTACTACAACCATAGCCTTTACCGTACTGGATGTTTTGGGATATCTGGATGAAATTCCGGTATGTGTAGGGTATGAGCTGGATGGTAAGCGTATTGATACATTCCCTTCTACTACCAAATTAAAGAGAGCAAAGCCTATTTTGGAAGTGCTTCCCGGTTGGAAATGTGATATTCGCGGGATTAAAAAATATGAGGATCTTCCAGAAAACTGCCGGAAATACATTGAATTTGCGGAAAAGGAAATTGGGATTCCGATTGGTATCGTTTCCAATGGACCAGCCCGAGACGACATCATTTTTCGGGGATAAAAGGTATCATTTCTAAAAGTTCAGAGAGCCCGACGGCGCTCATGCACCGCGGGCTCCCTTCATACATGCTTTATGGAAATGAACGGGGAATTTAAGAAGTTTTACAAATAAGGAGTGGAAAATAGGATGAACTTTGTCAATGAAAAAATCCTGATCATGGATTTTGGCGGACAGTATAGCCAATTAATTGCCCGACGTGTTCGTGACTGCAACGTGTTCTGTGAGATCAAACCTTATAAAATAACTGCTAAGGAAATTGCAGAAGGCGAATATAAAGGGATTATCTTTTCAGGAGGTCCCAACAGTGTATATGAGGAAAAAGCACCTAGGTGCGATGCAGCTTTATTCGACCTGGGTATCCCGGTATTGGGAATCTGTTATGGCGCGCAGCTAATGGCTTATACATTGGGTGGAGTGGTAAAGAGTTCCCAGGTACGGGAATATGGAAAAACCCCTGTCCAGTTCTCAAAGGATAGCAGTTTGTTCGCGGGATTGTCTTCCTCCAGTGTCTGCTGGATGAGCCATACGGACTATATCGCTGAAGTCCCCGCGGGATTCTCTGTTACCGGTCACAGTGAGGATTGCCCGATAGCGGCCATGGAGAATTCGGATCGTAAGCTCTATGCATTCCAGTTCCATCCGGAGGTAGAACATACAGTAGAAGGAAATGAAATGCTGAAAAATTTCCTTTATCAAGTATGCGGATGCACCGGCGATTGGATTATGTCCTCATTCGTCACTCGGACCATCGAAAAACTGAGAGAAGAAATCGGCGATAGAAAGGTTTTATGTGGTCTTTCCGGTGGTGTGGATTCCTCAGTAGCTGCGGTTTTGGTACATAAAGCTGTGGGGAAACAGTTGACTTGTATTTTTGTCGATCATGGCCTGCTTCGTAAAAATGAAGGGGACGAAGTGGAACAAATTTTCCGCAAACAGTTTGATATGAATTTGGTGAGAGTAAACGCTCAAGATCGTTTCCTGACAAAGTTGAGCGGAGTGACAGAGCCAGAACGCAAACGTAAGATTATCGGAGAAGAATTTATCCGGGTCTTTGAGGAAGAAGCTAAAAAGATTGGCCATGTGGATTATTTGTGCCAGGGAACGATCTATCCAGACGTAGTGGAGAGCGGAACTGGAGAGGCGGCAGTGATTAAAAGCCATCATAATGTCGGCGGTTTGCCAGAGGATATTGGGTTTACGGGAATTATCGAGCCGCTTCGGGATCTTTTTAAAGATGAAGTGCGAAAGGTAGGATTAGAATTAGAAATCCCGTCCTTTTTGGTATGGAGACAGCCTTTTCCAGGTCCCGGTTTGGCAGTGCGCGTGATGGGGGATATCACCGAAGAAAAGCTGGAGATTTTGAAGGATGCGGATGCTATTTTCCGTGAAGAAATTGCAAATGCAGGACTAGAGCGTTCTATCAACCAATATTTTGCTGTGCTTACTGGGATTAAAAGCGTAGGTGTTATGGGAGATGGACGTACTTATGACAACACCATCGCCCTACGTGGAGTAACTACCACAGATTTTATGACAGCGGATTGGGCAAGAATCCCTTATGAAATATTGGAAAAGGTTTCTAACCGCATTGTAAATGAAGTAAAAAATGTAAATCGTGTGGTTTATGATATTACTTCTAAGCCCCCGGCAACTATTGAGTGGGAATGAGCGTCAAAACGGCGCAAACCCGCATGAATACAGGGTTTTTGACCTGTCACTTTGCCTTGTGATACTGGTTTGATACTATTCGTTTCAACCCGGTCACACAAGAGAATGATTGCAAAGGGCAAGCAAACCGCCCTGCTGAACGACAAATTCAGCAGGGCGGTTTTGCTTGCCCTATTTTTCTTTTCTCCAAGGAACATAATTGTCAAACCGTTTGCTGTCATCACAAGTAAGCGGCCAGTTGATTTTCCATTCAAAGTATTCTTCCCTGGTAATCTCCCCGGCGTGTAGCTCCTGCTGGCGCAAAAGCCATTCCCTCATAAACTCGTCCACAAGGCCATAGTTGAAGTAGATACCCACGGGAGGTTGAGCGGGCCAGTCGTCCGTGTCGTTGTATCGGACGGCGGTATCATCGGAGGCCCCTATCTTGCCGGGATTGCGGACAAGCTGAAACAGACGGATGGAGCCAGGGCTGTCCTCGTCCAGCCAGAAGAACGTCCGCATGAAGTCCTCGGCACAGCCAGGTTGAACCGTATAGAAGTTCTGGCGGTCTACCCGCAGGGCCTGGGCAATCTTGTCCAGCAGCTCCCTCTTGGGCACACGGTAATTCGTTTCGTACTGGGCAATACGGTTATCCGCTCCCTTTTCCTCAAAGCCGATAGCCAGCCCCAATTCCTTTTGCGTCATACCCCGAAATGTGCGGATTTTCTTGATTTTTTCTCCTACTGTCATATGTTCCACCGCCTTTGAAAATAGTATAGCGCAAATAAGCGAAATATGCAAGAAGAAAATTAACAAAATTGCGAAATAAACTCTTGACATTAACAACCATGCGAATGTATAATAAGGATGTCGGCATTAACAATTTTGCGAACCAACAATAAGGAGGTGTTGTATTTGAGCAAAGAGCTGTTTGTACGGGCCGAGGAAGTAGCCGGGGCGCTGGGTATCTCCAAGCCCTACGCCTACAAGCTGGTGCGGGAGATGAACGAGGAGCTGAAGCAGAAAGGTTTCCTTACCATCCCCGGACGGGTGAGCAGGCGCTACTTCGAGGAAAAGTTCTATGGACTGCGGGAAAATCAGTAAGGAGGGAAGAAAATGCCAGCGTACAAAGACAAGGCCAAGGGAACATGGTATGCGTCCTTTTACTTTGAGAACTGGACGGGCAAAAAGGAAAAGAAGATGAAGCGGGGCTTCAAGACCAAGCGGGAGGCGCTGGAGTGGGAACGGACGTTCCTGCAACAGCAGACCGCCGACCTGGATATGACCTTTGAGAGCTTCGTGGCGCTCTACGCCGCAGACATGAAAGGCCGTATCAAGGCGAACACCTGGGGAACGAAAGAGCATATCCTCTACAAGAAGCTGGTGCCCTACTTTGGAAAGCGGAAAATGAGCGAAATCCACTCCAAAGAGGTCATGGCGTGGCAGAGTGAAATGCTGAACTACCGGGACAAGAACGGCAAGCCCTACTCCCCCGTGTATCTGAAAACGCTTCACAATCAGTTGAGCGCCGTTTTCAATCATGCGGTGAAGCACTACAATCTGAAAGTCAACCACGCCGCCCAGGTGGGCAACATGGGCAAGGCCAAGGGCCGGGAAATGCTGTTCTGGACAAAAGCGGAGTATCTGAAATTCGCTGACGCTATGATGGACAAGCCCCTCTCCTACTATGCCTTTGAAATGCTCTACTGGTGCGGTATCCGGGAGGGGGAACTGCTGGCCCTCACCCCAACAGACTTCGACTTTG
>CAKUYY010000063.1 GCA_934717555.1 uncultured Clostridium sp. | reverse complement strand
TCCCAAAGCGGAAAGTCTTTTATTTTGGTACTCTTTGTAAATCATACTGACACACTCCCTTTTGTCAATCTAATCTCATAGGCGGACTGATTACAACAAATTTCCTAATTTACTGGTATTATACTCCTTTAAGTTAACTCCAAGTCAATGCCTGTTTTGAAGATATTTTTATTTCTTCTTATAAAAAATTCTTGCTTTTCTTTTCCTGTTATCTCTATTGATACAAACATGGCCCCATGATAAGAAAAGGGTTTCCTCCTAAGAGGAAACCCTTTTCTTATGAAATCTTATCCCAAGATAAGATAATATTAAATGAAACAAAAGAGAAAATAGATTCTCTTATTTAATCATTCCTGCAACTTCATCCGCGAAGTTATCGGCACGTTTCTCCAAGCCTTCGCCCTTCTCAAAACGTACAAAGGAAACGATCTTGATTTCTCCATCCAGCTCTTTTGCGGTATTCTCTGTGTACTTCTGTACAGATACATCGCCATCCTTTACAAAAGGCTGATCCAACAGGCATACTTCCTTAAAGTATTTGCCCAGCTTGCCGTTTACGATCTTTTCTGCGATCTTCTCGGGTTTCCCTTCGTTGATAACCTGCTCGGTGAGAATCTTCCTTTCATGCTCCACAATCTCAGAAGGAACAGAAGCTTCGTCCAAATAAGAAGGATTGGCTGCGGCTACCTGCATAGCAACATCTTTTGCATAAGCTTTAAACTCCGGTTTGGCAGCCATTTCATCAGTAGTATCAAATTTTACCATAACGCCGATTCTGCCAGCAGCGTGAATATAGGTGGCAACTACACCCTCATAACGCTCAAAACGGCGGATCTTGATATTCTCGCCGATGGTGAGAACCTTATCCTGAACCAGGGCTTCTACCGTCATATCGGTACCGTTGGCAACAGTTTTCATCAAAGCGTCCATATCAGCCGGATTCTTTTCCAGAATAGTATCGGCGCAGGTCTTTACAAAGTTCTGGAAATCCGTGTTCTTCGCAACAAAGTCAGTCTCAGCATTTACTTCGATCACAACGCCTACATTGCCAGTCTCATTGGTAGCGGCATAAGCAACGCCTTCTGCAGCGATACGGCCAGCCTTCTTGGTAGCGGCAGCCAGACCTTTTTCTCTCAATATATCCATAGCGGCTTCCATGTTGCCGTCAGCCTCAGTCAAAGCCTTTTTGCAGTCCATCATGCCGCAACCTGTTTTTTCTCTCAGATTTGCTACGTCTTTTGCAGTAAAAGCCATCGTTACATTCCTCCATTTTTGTCTTTCTTGTGACTTTGAAAAAAATACCCGTGCTTCCAGAAAAGCTCGGGTATTTTTTCACCCTTCTCTATGGTTTCTATTACAGGTGCTGTTTACTCAGCAACCTCTTCGTCGGTCTCATTTTCTTTTTCTGCAGCAGCTTCTTCCGCAGCAGCACCCATGCGGCCCTCATTGCCCTCGATAATCGCGTTGGCAATGGTAGCGGAAATTAGCTTTACAGCACGGATCGCGTCGTCGTTGCCGGGGATCACATAATCGATCTCATCAGGATCACAGTTGGTGTCTACAATAGCCACAATCGGGATACCCAATTTCTTAGCTTCCGCAACAGCGATTCTTTCTTTGCGGGGGTCTACGATAAACAGAGCGCCCGGAAGTTGCTTCATATCCTTAATACCGCCCAGGAATTTCTCCAGCTTCTCAATCTCCAGATTCAGCTTGCTGACTTCTTTCTTGGGGAGCAGCTCAAAGGTTCCATCGGCTTCCATCGCTCTGAGCTGTCTCAGACGATCGATACGATGACGGATGGTGGTAAAGTTGGTCATCATACCGCCCAGCCAACGAGCGTTTACATAGAAAGCGCCAGCGCGTTCCGCTTCTTCTTTCACGGATTCCTGCGCCTGCTTTTTGGTTCCTACAAACAGTACAGACTTGCCTTCCATCGCCAGGTCACGTACAAAATTATAAGCTTCTTCCAGCTTGCGAACGGTTTTCTGCAGGTCAATGATATAAATACCATTGCGTTCTGTGAAGATGTATTCCGCCATTTTGGGGTTCCATCTTCTGGTCTGATGTCCAAAATGGACGCCTGCTTCTAAAAGTTGTTTCATGGATACGACTGCCATATTACAAATCCTCCTTGGTTATTCCTCCGCCCGGCCTGACGGCAGAACCACCTTTCTTTTGAAAAGCACCTGTCCCGCCAACGGTTAGGCGTGTGTTTTTGCGTCCGTTATTATAGCATAACTTGTCAAAAAATACAAGGGGTTCCTCGTATTTTTTCCAATAAAATCAGTTGGTGAATAAGCTGTTCCAAAAACGGTTTCTTTTCTTTTTATTGCACCGCACAGTATGGCAGACCAGGATGGTATCCTCTCCCACCACCTCAATGTCTTCCCACCGGATCACAATGTCATCCTGCCGGCCAAAAAGGCCAAAGCATTTCAATTTCCCATAAATGACTATGGCAACAAGTCTGGCGTTACAGGTATCGATCTCCACGTCATTGACGCATCCCAAACAAGTGCCGTCCTTTATATTAACCACTTCTTTATGGCGCAAATCCGCGATTCTGCAACAGTTCACAAGGATCACCTCCCCTTTATGTATATGTGGGAGGCGGGCGAACTTGCTTGTCTGCTGTCAAATATGCAGAGAAAAAATTTTATAATTTTATTTTTCTTTGGATTCAACCCTTCTGTGCTTCTATCCGTTCCGCCAGATCCTGCAAATAAACCCAACGTTCCGTTTTTTTCTCCAGATCCTGTTCCAGCTTTTCCTTCTGTTCCAGTAATTCCGGTAGCTTCGTGTAATCGCTGGAAGCGGCAATTATTTCCTTTTCCAGCTCCTGTTTCCGATTTTCCAGCGCTTCTATGACCCCGTCTATCTGCTGATATTCCCGTTGCTCCTGGTAGGAAAATCTCAGTTTTTTGGGGGCGGCCGGCTTCCCTTTCTTTTCTTTCGTTTCGGGAGCTCCCTCTGTTTTCTTCAGCCGGGCTTCCACCTGGCTCTCTTCAAAATAATCAGTATATCCCCCCAGATATTGCCGAATCTCTCCATCTGTCCGAAATTCCAAGATATGATCCGCTACTTTGTCTAAAAAATAACGGTCATGGGATACCGCGATCACGGCGCCCTCAAACCCCTGCAAATATTCTTCTAAAATCATGAGTGTCTGGATATCCAGGTCATTGGTGGGCTCATCCAGCAAAAGTACGTTGGGAGCTCCCATCAATACCCGCAGCAAAGAAAGCCTCCTTCTTTCCCCGCCGGACAGCCTGCCTATAGAGGTATAAGCCATGCTGCCTGTAAACAAAAATTTCTCCAGCATCTGAACAGCGGTAACAGGACCGCTGGGTGTCTGGATGACTTCCGCTACGTCCCGGATATAATCTATGACCTTTTGGTCAGGGTCCATTTCTTCACATTCCTGAGAAAAGTAGCCGAATTTTACTGTATCCCCTACAACGATTTTACCCTGGTCAGGCGGAACCTTTCCAATGATCATTTTTAACAGGGTGGACTTCCCACAGCCATTGGGGCCGATCACACCAACGTGCGCCCGGCGCTGTAACAGATAGTTAAAATCACGGATCAGAACCTTTTCTCCATATGATTTAGAAACCCCGATCCATTCCACTGTCTTTTTCCCCAAGCGTGACTGGATGGATTCCATTTCCATTCCCTGCGCTGTTACCGGTGCCTTTTTTTCCTTTAGCTCCTCATAGCGCTGAATCCGGGATTTGCTTTTTGTTCCCCGGGCCTTTACCCCCCGATGAATCCATTCCCATTCCCGGCGCAGGATCGCCTGCCGTTTCCTCTCGCTGCTCTGGGCCATTTCCTCCCTTTGCTGTTTTCCTTCCAAAAAATCCGAATAATTCCCCGCATAAGAATAAAGCTGTCCCTGGTCCACCTCTAAAATTCGGTTGGTCACCCGGTCCAGGAAGTAGCGATCGTGGGTCACCATGAGCAAAGCGCCATTAAATCTGGCCAGATATTTCTCCAGCCACAACACCATTTCGCTGTCAATGTGGTTGGTCGGCTCATCCAGGATCAACACTTCGCAGGGCGTTACCAGAGCGCCCGCAATGGCCACACGTTTTTTCTGTCCTCCCGATAATTCCGTAACCGGTTGATCGAAATTGGTAATCCCCAGTTTTGTCAGGATCATTTTGGCTTCATAAGCCTTTTCCTCCCGGTATTCCCGGCTCGCCCCTGCGAACACTTGCTGCAATACCGTGCGGTTCTCCTGAAAGTCCGGCGTCTGGGGCAGGTATCCAATCCGTACCCCGGAAGCCGTTACAATATTTCCCTGATCCGGCTCCTCCTTTCCAGCGACTATTTTTAAAAGCGTGCTCTTTCCGGTTCCATTGATACCGACTACGCCCACTTTATCCCCTTGTTCCAGGGAAAACGAGACTCCTTTCAGCAAAGGGGTTTCTCGATAACTTTTCCATATTTGTTCCGCCGATAATACATGCACAGCTTCTCTCTCCATTTCGTTTCCATATTGGACTTTCCTGTCTCTTACTCCACAATACAGCCCATGCTCTGGGCCATCCTCACTGCCTGGTTGAAATCTATTTTTGTCTGGTCCAGTTTGGCGCTTCTCAGATCCACCCCGTCGATTTGCGCGTCCCTCAGGTCGGTCTGTTTCATACAGGCCCCGTTGACCACAGCGTGAGACAAGTTAGAACCGCAAAAGACGGATTTGGTCAGGTTACAGTCCTGTAGGTTGACATATTGAAGATCCATCCCCCGGAAATCCATCTTATGCAGATCACATTCCGTAAAAACCGCATACGCATAATTCCCTTGTTCCAGGGTAATCCCGATCAGTTTTGCATGATAAAAAGAGGAGCCTGTCCCCTTACACTGTAAAAAGGAAGCGCTGAACAGATTTGCCCCATAAAATTTACAATTGACAAAAGCGGAATGATAGTGAACCGATTCATATAACTGGGCAAAGGAAAAATCACAGTTGGAAAACAAGCAGGACCTTGTGATCAGCCCATTCATTTGGCACCCGCGAAACGAACAGTTGACAAAGGTAATTCCTTTGATCTCCAAATCAACAAACGATTCGTCTGTAAAATCCCTATCCTGATACTGCTTTTCCATCTCATACAGGCCCATAAGCCCCTCCCGTTTTGAAAAAATTCTTTTTCATAAAATCATTGGGTTTTATCATCACAGATGCTTTCTATTGTAATCCGCTTCTTCCTTTCTCGTCAAGTTTCCGTCTTTTCCTTTCTCAAAATAGAGAAATGGTCTGGATGGATCAGTACAAAATGGGAAACAATAGCTGTACAAATTCTAACAATAAAAGCAGGAGGTACCCCTATATGGCGGAAAAAACACAGGATCACCAGACATCCAAAGACGGCGTACAGGCTATGATAAACCGGTTGGTCAAAAACGCACAGGCCGCCCTGGAAGCTTATATGACGCTGAATCAGGAGCAAGTGGATAAGATCGTCCACGCTATGTCGCTGGCTGGTTTGGATCATCATATGGAATTGGCCAAGCTGGCTTGTGAGGAAACCGGGAGAGGCGTGGTAGAGGATAAAATTATCAAAAATATGTTCGCCTCTGAATATATCTGGCATTCCATCAAAGATACAAAAACCGTAGGAATTGTAGAAGAAAATGAGATGGAAGGATATGTAGATGTAGCGGAACCCGTGGGAATCGTCGCGGGCGTCACGCCGGTGACAAATCCAACTTCTACCGCTATTTTTAAAGCCATGATCTGCGCAAAAGCACGCAACCCCATTATTTTTGGGTTCCATCCTGGGGCCCAGAAGTGTTCCGTAGCCGCCGCTAAAGTCGTCCGGGACGCCGCCATTGAGGCGGGCGCCCCAGAGCATTGCGTCCAGTGGATCGAATCCCCTTCCATTGAAGCCACCAACGCCTTGATGAATCATCCCGGCATTTCTATGGTATTGGCCACCGGCGGATCTGGGATGGTACGGGCAGCTTACAGCACAGGGAAGCCCGCTCTGGGCGTAGGCCCTGGAAACGTCCCCTGTTATATCGAGAAGAGCGCCAACCTGGAGCGCGCCTGTACGGATTTGATGCTGTCCAAAACATTTGATAACGGCATGATCTGCGCGTCGGAGCAGGCTGTGATTGTAGATCGGGAAATTTCCGACCGCTTTGAACAGATTATGAAGGAAAACAGTTGTTATTTCCTCAACGAAGAGGAAACGGATCTGGTTTCCCAATTTGTCATTTCCCCCGCCAAACAGGCCTTAAACCCAGATGTCGTAGGAAAAACAGCCCATTGGATCGCAGAACACGCCGGGGTTTCCGTCCCCTACCATACCAAGATCCTATTGGCCCGCCTGCCTGATGTGGGGCCGGATTATCCCCTGTCCCGGGAGAAACTCTCCCCGGTATTGGCTTATTATGTGGTAGATGGTCCGGAAGAAGGGTTTGAAAAAGCCAGAAAAATGCTGGAGCTGGGCGGATTGGGGCACTCCGCCGTGATTCACAGCTCCAATAAGCAATTAGTCCACGCTTATGGGGAAGCTATGAAAGTAGGCCGCGTTATTTCCAATTCTCCCTGCTCCCAGGGGGCCATTGGCGATATCTACAACACAAATACCCCTTCCCTTACGTTGGGATGCGGTTCCTATGGACGCAATTCCACCACCTCCAATGTGTCCACCGTGAACCTGATTAACCGCAAGCGCATCGCAAAAAGGAGGGTCAATATGCAGTGGTTCAAAGTGCCTCCCAAAATTTATTTTGAGTATGGTTCCATTCAGTATCTGGAAAAGATGGACGGCATCGAGCGCGCCTTTATTGTGACAGATCCCACTATGGTAAAGCTGGGATATGTGGATAAGGTACTGTATTATCTGCGCAAGCGTAAACAATACTGCCATGCGGAAATTTATTCGGATATAGAACCCGATCCGGATGTAGAGACCGTCATGAGAGGGGTAGCCTCCATGAGGGAATTCCAGCCCGATGTCATCATCGCGTTGGGCGGCGGTTCCGCGATGGACGCCGCCAAGGGGATGTGGCTCTTTTATGAGCATCCCGACGCCACATTCGACGGCATGAAGCTAAAATTTATGGATATCCGCAAACGCGCCTATAAATTCCCACGGCTGGGGGCAAAAGCTCAGATGGTATGTATCCCCACTACGTCAGGCACTGGGTCGGAAGTCACTTCCTTCTCCGTGGTCACAGACAGGAAAAACGGAAACGTCAAATATCCGCTGGCGGATTATTCCCTTACGCCCAACGTATCCATTATCGATCCGCAATTCGTCATGAGCCTGCCGAAAGGCCCTACAGCGGACACCGGTCTGGATGTGCTTACCCACGCCATAGAAGCTTATGTGTCTGTGATGGCCAGTGATTATACCGATGGGTTGGCGCTGCAGGCGATCAGCATGGTGTTTGAATATCTTCCCCGGGCTTATCACCATGGTGCCCAAGACCAAACAGCGCGGGAAAAGATGCATAACGCCTCCTGTGTAGCCGGAATGGCCTTTACCAATGCATTTTTGGGGTTGAACCACTCTATGGCCCATAAACTGGGAGGGGAATATCATATCCCTCACGGCAGTGCCAACGCTATACTTCTCCCCTATAACATCCGCTATAACGCCCGCAAGCCTACCAAATTTGCCACCTTCCCCAAATATGAAACATTTGTGGCCGATCAGAAATACGCCAAAATCGCCCGCATGATTGGCAGGGAAGGCGCTACAGTCGCAGACAGCGTGGAAAACCTCATCGACGCCATACAGGAACTCAAGGCGGATCTGGATATGCCCCGCAGTATTCAGGAATGCGGCGTGGATGAAAAAACGTTTTTAGAGCATTTGCAAGCGTTATCAGAGCGTGCCCATGAGGACCAATGTACCACCGCCAATCCTCGATATCCCCTGATCGAGGAAATCAAACAGATTTATTTAGATGCCTATTATGGGAGATAGATAATCTTGTCAGCGCTAAAAAAATAAAGAAAAGAGGAGCTGTTAGCGTTTTATATAAACTCCCGACAGCTCCTCTTTTTATTTTTCACTATATACCTTGTCTATCAAGCAGACGGCCTCATGCATTTAATATTGATACCTTTAAATGGAGACCAGTGTGACCAGGCCGATAC
>CAKUYY010000062.1 GCA_934717555.1 uncultured Clostridium sp. | reverse complement strand
CGTGGGAAATTTCTTCCATGGTACGGCGTATTTTATCGATATCCTGATTTAATACGCTATCCAGGATATCCGCTTTTCCTATCCGATTGCTGGTAACCTCCATCCTTTGAACAGAGGTCAATTTACTACGTATCATCTCCTGCATCGCTTTTTGCAGTTCCGGGTAGCCTTCATAGCCAACCTCCGTAGCAAAACGCACCACCGTTGATTCACTGACCCCAACAGTAGCTCCTAATTTTGAAGCAGTCATAAAGGCGGCTTTATCGTAATGTTCTTCAATATATCTTGCAATCGCTTTTTGGCCTTTTGAAAAACCAGGCATTAAAGATTCCATTCGGGATAATAGATGTCTTTTCATTTTCAGTTCAACTCCTACGTATCCATATTAATTCTTAACCTTTAAAAAAGCAAGATAAAAATCGAAAAAACGCAAGGATAATAACAAAAAAATTCATTTTTCGATGGATACAAAAGAGGATCTGCAGATCTTAACGATCCTACAGATCCTCTTAAAAATGGTATTGAAATCTTTTTATTTTGTTTTTCCGATATCCTTCCGGTAATGAGCACCTTCAAAATGAATTTTATTGACAGCTGTATAGGCTTTTTCAAGCGCTTCTTCCAAATGACCCGCTAAAGCTGTTACCCCTAGTACTCGTCCTCCTGCTGTACGGAATACCCCATTCTCATAAGAGGTACCTGCATGATATACCGTTGCCCCTTCTACTTGCCCCTGAGCGTCGAGGCCCTGGATTTCTATCCCTTTGGGGTAGCTGCCTGGATATCCGCCAGACGCCATAACGACACAAGCCGCTGCACAATTTTTCCACTCAATCTCCAAATCTGCCAATTTTTTATCAATGACCGCATCAATAACATCCATCAAGTCTGTTTTCAGACGGGGCAACACTACTTGTGCCTCAGGATCCCCAAAACGTGCGTTATATTCAATAACTTTAGGCCCTTTGGGGGTAATCATCAAACCAAAATACAGACATCCCTGAAAAGGACGTCCTTCTGCTTTCATAGCCGCTACGGTAGGTTGAAAAATAGTCCGCATGCATTCTTCAGCAATTTCTTCTGTATAATAGGGATTTGGGCTAATCGTACCCATACCACCAGTATTTTTCCCCTGGTCCCCATCATAGGCACGTTTATGGTCTTTGGAAGATACCATAGGCTTTACACAAGTACCATCGGTAAACGCCAAAACAGAAACCTCCGGGCCTGTGAGAAACTCTTCAATGACTACTTGATTTCCAGAAGCTCCAAATACTTTCTCTTCCATAATGGAATGAACCGCTTCTTTGGCTTCCTCAAAATTTTGAGCAATCACTACGCCCTTCCCAAGCGCCAAGCCGTCCGCCTTTACAACAACTGGATATTGATTCTGAGACTGAATATAAGCAACCGCCCTCTGAGGGTCGTCAAAAACTTCATAACCAGCAGTGGGGATATGATACTTTTTCATCAGCTCTTTAGAAAAGACTTTACTGCTTTCAATAATCGCTGCATTGGCCCGGGGGCCAAAAGCCCGGATCCCTTCTTTTTCCAAAGCATCTACCATCCCCGCTGCCAAAGGGTCGTCTGGAGCTACAAAAACCAAATCCATCTTCTGCTCTTTGGCAAAAGAAACCATCTTATCAATATCCATAGCAGAAATATTGACACACTCTGCATCACGGGAAATTCCGCCGTTGCCCGGCGCACAATAAAGCTTATTGACCCTCGGGCTCTCTTTGAGCTTGCGGACAATAGTATGTTCCCGTCCGCCGCCGCCAACTACTAAAACCTTCATGATCTTCAAATCCCTCTCTTAATTGTAATATCCACAATAAGGGCAGATGACTTTGCCTTCTGCCCTTATTGTGTCAATCTCTTAAATTAATGATGGAACAATCGAATACCCGTAAAGGCCATGGTCATTTGATACTTATTACAGGTATCAATGACATTGTCATCACGGATGGATCCACCAGGCTGAGCGATATACTGTACACCGCTGCGATGCGCCCGTTCAATGTTGTCACCAAAGGGGAAGAACGCATCTGACCCCAAAGAAACTCCCGTTAGGGTATCCAGCCATTCACGTTTCTCCTGCCTGCTGAGCGGCTCAGGCTTCTCTGCAAAAAACTGCTCCCAAACCCCATCTGCCAAAACATCCATATAATCGTCAGAGATATACACATCAATGGTGTTATCCCGATCTGGCCGGCGGATGCCTTCTTTAAACTTTAACCCCAAAACCTTGGGATGCTGCCGTAAATACCAAATATCCGCTTTATTGCCCGCCAAACGAGTGCAATGAATTCTAGACTGCTGTCCAGCGCCCACGCCAATTGCTTGTCCGTCTTTGACATAGCAGACCGAGTTAGACTGGGTATATTTTAAAGTAATCAGAGCGATCAACAGATCCCTCTTCGCGTTTTCCGGCAGCTCCTTATTTTCTGTCACAATGTTCTGGAGTAGGTCGTTATGGATTTTCAGGTCATTTCTTCCCTGTTCAAAAGTGACACCATAAACCTGTTTATGTTCCACAGGATCAGGAACATAGTTCTCATCAATGGATACGATATTATAATTCCCTTTACGTTTGCTTTTTAAAATGGTTAAAGCTTCTTCCGTATAGCCGGGAGCAATGATGCCGTCAGAAACCTCTCGGGCAATCAGCGTAGCCGTAGATGCGTCACATACATCAGAAAGAGCAATCCAATCCCCATAGGAAGACATACGGTCTGCCCCCCTGGCCTTCGCGTAGGCGCAAGCCAGGGGAGAAAGCTCTAAATCATCTACAAAATAGATTTTTTTCAGCGTTTCAGAAAGTTCGGTTCCCACAGCTGCTCCCGCTGGACTTACATGTTTAAAGGAAGCTGCGCATGGCAGGTGGGTAGCTTCTTTTAATTCTTTTACCAATTGCCAGCTATTAAAGGCATCCAAAAAATTGATGTAACCAGGTTTTCCATTTAAGACCTGAATAGGAAGCTCTTTTTCATCCTGCATAAAAATACGAGATGGGGTCTGATTGGGATTACATCCATATTTTAACAAAAGCTCTTTTGCCATACTATCATTTCCCTTTCCCTAATTATTTTTGTTCATGATACGTGTTTCTACTTCGCCCGTTTTGATATCAATAAACCGGACAAAAAGGGAAACCTTGTTGTCTTCATTCAAACTATTCCACAGGTTATTTGTGAATGTATCAATAGAGCCCTCTATCGCCACTGTCTCCGGTTCTCCTTCAAAAGAAGGAATCGGATTTCCGTCACAGCGATAAGTATGAATAAAGTGACCCTCCCCCGCTACAGGAGCGGAATATTCATAGAAAAAGCGCTGCACAGAATCCGGGTTCCCTCCGGCACTTTTTAAAATGGAAAGCTTATAGCTGAAATTCTTATCCAGTTCCACAACGCCGGAAATGCGAGGCGTATAATTAGGTTCATCTGGCTCAAACGTACGGGTGCGCAGCGCGTCTTCAAAACTTTTCCCCTGCTGTAAAAAATCGTAAATGGTATCCGTTTGATCTCCATTGGTAACCACTGTGGTTTTGCCCCATACCCGAACAGGCGAGTAAATGATCAAAGAAGGGTCCACCAATTTGGTAGGGTCAAACGCTTGTGTTTTGATTCCTGCCCCGTCCTGCACAAAAACCCTATTTCGGCTGTTTTCACTGCGTCCCATAATGAAGTAAGCAATGACTGCATGGTTTCCTTCCAGGCTTCTTCCCAGCACGATTCCTCTCCCTGGATAAGCGTTATTTTTTAGTTCCTGCTCTATTTTTTTCATCTGCATGGTTCTGTTACTCCTTTATGATAGCTTTGCCATTTTGTACCTGGATTTTTCCCTGACAAAACAAGGAAACCGCTTTCGGCAACAAATTCCACTCCGCTTCTTCCATCACACGCCTTTGCAGGGTCTCCGGCGTATCATCTGCCTTTACCTCCACCGCTTTCTGTAAAAGGATCGGCCCGCCGTCACATACCTCATTGACAAGATGTACAGTAGCCCCTGTTACTTTGACTCCTGCATCCAATGCAGCCCGGTGTACATGTAATCCATAATACCCTTTTCCGCAAAAAGAAGGGATAAGAGCTGGATGCACATTGATAATACGGTTGGGATAGGATTCCACCACGTATTTTCCAATGATTGTCATAAAGCCTGCAAGAACAATCAAGTCTGTATCATGTTTTTTTAGCAGGCACACCAAAGCTTTATCATACTCTTCTGCCGTTGCGTACTCTTTACGGATAATAACTTCCGTATCTATCCCTGCATGATGGGCTCGTTGAAGCGCATAGGCATCCGGTTTGCTGGAAATCACACAATGGATACGTCCGTCTTTGATCTCTCCCCTGGCCTGAGCATCCAGCAGGGCCTGGAGGTTCGTACCTCCTCCAGATACCAAAACGGTCACATTTAGCATAATACAACCCCTTCGTCTCCAGTCGTGACTTCGCCAAGAAGAACCGCTTCTTCACCGGAAACGCGCACGGCTTCTATCGCTTCATCTGCCTGTTCAGCAGGAACCACAGCACACATGCCTACACCCATATTAAAAGTATTAAACATATCGTGCTCTGAAATATTTCCCTCTTTCTGCATGACCTGGAATACTGGTAACACGGGCACTGCTGCCTTATTGATCTTTGCAGTCAATCCCTGCGACATCATACGCGGAATATTCTCATAAAATCCGCCGCCTGTGATATGAGAGAGCGCTTTTATATCACACTGACTGGACAAAGATTTCACAGCTTTTACATAAATTTTTGTAGGAGTGAGCAACTCTTCTCCCAAGGTTTTCCCAAACTCTGCAATATATTTCTTGGCATTTTGTTCATTGATATCAAAAATACGGCGCACCAAAGAGAACCCATTGGAATGAACGCCAGATGACTTGATGCCAATAATGGCATCCCCTGGTTGCAGACGGGTACCATCAATCATTTTTTTCCGATCCACGATACCGACAGAAAACCCTGCTACATCATATTCCCCTACTGGATAAAAGCCAGGCATCTCAGCGGTTTCCCCTCCGATCAGAGCACAGCCGGACTGTACACATCCTTCCGCAATACCAGAGACAATACAGGCTACCTGTTCTGGCACATTTTTTCCTAATGCGATGTAATCCAGGAAAAACAGTGGCTGGGCTCCTACTGTAATAACATCATTGACACACATTGCCACACAGTCAATCCCAATGGTATCGTGCTTATCCAGCAAAAAGGCAATCTTCAATTTCGTCCCTACGCCATCGGTTCCGGATACCAGAATAGGCTCTTCCATCCCTACTAAATCCGGTTGAAACAGACCGCCAAAACCACCAATACTGGAAATCGCTCCGGGAATCTTGGTACGGGCTACATGCTGTTTCATCAATTCCACGGCTTTATACCCCGCTGTTACATCTACGCCCGCTGCTTTATAGCTATCGCTAAAACTTTTCATAACTTCCTCCGCAATTCTGTGTTTATGGTGAAATCAACATTTTTTGACAACAATCGATTACCTAGTGAAAAGGATCTTGTTTTCACCTTTTACTTCTGTTTTTATTTCTTAATTTTCTGAGAAAACTTATCAATTGGCTTTTCTTCCGGCACTTCAATGGGATATTTCCCTGTAAAACAGGCATCACAAAAATGGATATTTGCCTCTTTGGCAATCCCATGAATCCCCTCAATGCTTAAATATCCCAGAGAATCCGCACCAATGGTCTTACAAACTTCATCCAATGACATTCTACAAGCGATGAGTTTATCACGAGAATCAATATCCGTGCCAAAATAGCAGGGATGCAAAAACGGCGGGGAAGAAATGCGCATATGTACTTCCTTAGCGCCAGCTTCCCGCAACATCTGAACAATGTGAGCACAAGTAGTACCACGCACGATAGAATCGTCAATTAATACAATTCGTTTTCCGGAGACCGCAGCGGACAAAGCATTTAACTTAATTCGTACCTCGCGCTCCCTCTTCTATTGTGTGTCCTGGATAAAAGTACGCCCGATATATTTATTCTTTATCAAGGCGATACCATAAGGAATTCCCGATTCAAGAGAGTAGCCTAGAGCCGCATCTAACCCTGAATCCGGAACACCGCAAACCAAATCCGCTTCCACCGGATGTTCCTTCGCCAAAGCCATGCCAGCTCTCTGACGGGCCAAATGGACACTTACCCCTTCTACCGTAGAATCCGGACGGGCAAAGTAAACGTATTCGAAAATACAAAAAGAAGTCTTGTCTTGACACTTTTCCGTATAACTGTGCAGTCCGTCTTGGTCGATTACTACCACTTCACCGGGTTTTACATCACGAACAAATTCCGCCCCTAAACTATCAAAGGCGCAGGTTTCAGAGGAAAGCATATAACTATTTCCACGTTTCCCAATCGATAAAGGACGAAATCCATGGGGGTCCCTTGCTCCAATTAATTTTTTAGGAGACATTAACACCAGAGAATAGGCGCCTTTTACCTGATCCATCATGGCTTGTACCGAACGCTCAATAGACCCTTGCTTCAGTCGTTCCCGGGCGATCACATATGCAATTAATTCCGCATCGCAGTTTGTCTGAAAAATCGCTCCTCCTTTTTCTAACTCTCTGCGTATCTCAGTAAAATTGGAAATCGCCCCGTTGTGCCCGATAGCAATAGTTCCTTTTACATAACGCATAACCAAAGGCTGCGCGCTGGCCCGTTCCTGTTTGTTACCAGGAGCATAACGCACATGGCCTACTGCTATAGTGCCGTCTCCCAGTTCCTTTAAAGTATTCTCAGCAAAGACTTCCGGAACCAAACCTACGTCTTTATGGAATGAGATAACTCCATCGTCATTTACTGCGATTCCCGCACTCTCCTGGCCTCTATGCTGCAAAGCGTATAAAGCCAAATAGGTCTCATCTACTACACCCTGGCGGTCTGGATCATATATTCCAAACAAGCCACATTCCTCATGGGGTTTCTCGGTCATTTTGACTGCCTCCTTTTTTACTCTTTTATACTTGTACCATTGTCACATCTCAATTTGTAATCAAAGAGCCTCTATTTTTGCTTGTAGATCTGCATCCTTTTTGGCTACCCCTTCTGCCATTTCTTTTTTCATTTGTGCAAGACAAGAAGCCAGTCTCTCATCCGATAAAGAAAGCATCTGAGCTGCTAAAAGAGCAGCATTATTGGCTCCGTCAATCGCCACGGTAGCCACAGGAATTCCACTGGGCATCTGTACAGTGGCCAGCAACGCATCCAGCCCGTCCAATGTCGAAGATTTCACTGGAATACCAATAACGGGCAATGTTGTATGTGCTGCCAATACCCCTGCCAAATGTGCCGCCTTTCCCGCCGCCGCGATAATCACTCCAAATCCATTTTCCCGTGCGGAAGAAGAAAACTGAGCAGCCTGCTCTGGAGTTCGATGAGCGGACATCACATGCACTTCTACCGGAATTTCTAAAGATTTCAAAGTTTTTATTGCTCCGGAAACTACAGGGAAGTCACTATCACTCCCCATAATGACTGCTACTTTTTTACAATCGGCCATGCTCCATTACTCCCTTATCCATACTTTTTCAATCCAAAAGGTAATTGCCCCTTACGCAAAAAATTCAGGCTGCGGCAAAATACCACAGCCTGATTTCTCATGCTGATCCTGAGTTATGCGCAATTTCCCCATGGGATACAAAATGCCATATATCAATCTTTTCCATGAAAAAATTACCCATGCACATTACCTCCCAGATACAATCCTCTTTCATTTTATTGCATCATGCATATAAATTCAAGAGCTTACGCTTATAACTTCATAAGTTTGTATCTATATGGTGAGGAAACCTTTATTTTCTTCACTATTTTGTTAAAATTGACTTGTTTATGCTCAGTTCCCTTTTGGAGCATCACTTACTATGAGTTCCTTGAGAGATGTCGCCAGACTTGCCATAGACTGAATCTCAGATGGGATAATAATCTTAGTAGCTTTACCGTCTGCCGCTTTCTCAAAAGCCTCCAAACTCTTCAGAGCGATAACACGGTCAGAAGGATCCGCCTCATTCAACATGCGCAAACTATCTGCGTAAGCTTTCTGTACGGAAAGGATTGCTTCTGCTTCACCCTGAGCTTCTCGAATCTTGGTTTCCTTAATGGCATCCGCCTTTAAAATAGCGGCTTCCTTATGACCTTCCGCCACTAGAATTTCGCTGCGCTTCTCACCTTCTGCATCTAGGATCTTAGCGCGGCGTTCCCG
>CAKUYY010000061.1 GCA_934717555.1 uncultured Clostridium sp. | reverse complement strand
TGCCCATACTGTTCTATCAGCTGGCAATCATCCGTATAATCTGCTCCCTCTTCCTGAGCTTGTCTCATCGCCTGGTCATACAGTCTCTTTTCAAATACCTGCGGGGTCTGGATACTCCATAAAGAAGCCCGGTCTGGAGTCCCCGTTACCATTCCACGCTCATCCGCTATTTTGATGGTGTCCTTACCCGGAACCGCCAATGTGGAAGCTTTCCATTGCATCGCATCTTTGATGACCCGATCAATTTCTTCTGGACGGATCAAGGCTCTGGCTCCATCATGAATCGCTAGATAACCAGTACTCGGAGAGGCCGCCTCTACTCCCTTCCAAACAGACTGCTGACGAGTAGTCCCTCCTTCTACCAGAGTTTTCACCTTTTGTATTCCATAATCTTGTACAATAGATTGTATCGCCGCTTTTTCCTGTGCCCGGCATACTACCACAATCTCATGAACCAAATCGGCCTTTTCAAAAGCCCGCAATGTGTGAGAGATCACCGGTTCTTTCCCTAAAGAGAGAAGCTGCTTGCTGATTTTCCCTCCCATTCGAGTAGAACCTCCTGCCGCCACGATTACGGCACAGACAGTCTGACCAGACAAAAACTGCATCTGTACAAAACTCCTTTCCGCATATGCCAACATAAAAAGTACTCCAGATAAAAACGAAAGGAACCCGGTGCTTTTCGCATTCCGGGTTCTTTCTATCTAAATCATACTTATCCGGCTCCACCGGAAATCAAATGTTCTGGAAGTAATCAGCCCTCATAATCCATACCGATGCGAATCGCTTTTCGATTATTATCCAGCAAATGCATCTTGGAAGGCGGGATACATTTCTGAAGCGCCTGATCCAATGTTTCTTCTGAACAGAAGGAACACTCCCGGAAAAGTTTTCCCAGAAGAATAATATTGGCGCCTCCTTTTAATCCATTCTCTTCCGCTAAACGGGAAGCTGGAATATAAAAAGCCTTCACATCATCCCGCTCCACCTTTTTGGGAATGAGGAAGCTGTCCACCAGTACAACGCCTCCTGGCTGTACATCATTGATAAAACGGTCAAAAGAGGGCAAGTTCATGGCGATAAACACGTTGGGCGTAACTACCAGAGGGGATCCAATGGGATTGTCGGAAATACAAACACTGCAATTCGCAGTGCCGCCACGCATTTCCGGACCATAAGAAGGCAACCAGGATATCTCTTTTCCCTCCAGCAAACCGCTGTATGCAATCACTTTACCGGCAAACAATACCCCTTGGCCGCCGAATCCTGCCAACAGTAAATTCAGATCTTTACTCATGTTGCAGTCTCGCCCCTTTCTCAGAATCCTTATATACCCCCAGAGGATAGTAAGGAATCATATTTTCACGCAACCAGTCCAGAGCCTCTACCGGCGTCATTCCCCAGTTGGTAGGACAGGTGGAAAGAACCTCTACAATAGAAAATCCTTTTTTGGCGATCTGATTTTCAAAAGCCTTCTTAATGGCTTTCTTCGCTACGACTACATTCTTAACACAATCCACTGTAACGCGCTGCGCCAAGGCTACGCCATCTAATGTGGACAGCATTTCACAGATGCGAATGGGATAGCCCGCCATATTGACATCGCGTCCATAGGGAGTGGTCTGCGTCACCTGGCCGGGCAGGGAAGTAGGCGCCATTTGCCCTCCGGTCATGCCATAAATGGCGTTATTGATAAAAATCACCGTGATATTTTCCCCGCGGGTCGCGGCATGTACCGTTTCTGCAGTACCGATAGCCGCCAAATCCCCGTCGCCCTGATAGGTAAAGATTACATTATCCGGGCAGGCACGTTTGAGGCCTGTCGCTACGGCCGGCGCACGGCCATGCGGGGCTTCCACCATATCACAGGAAAAATAATCATAATTCATAACAGCGCAGCCTACTGGAGCCACGCCCACGGCCTTTCCTTCCACACCCAGTTCATCCATTACTTCTGCAACCAGACGGTGTACGATTCCATGGGTACATCCGGGGCAATAATGGAAAGGCACGTCGGTAAGGGCATGAGGCTTATCAAACACAACAGCCATTATTTGGCACCTCCCATCATATTCTCAATGGCGTTCAATACTTCACCCGGGGTGGGGATTACGCCGCCGGTACGTCCATAAAATTCTACCGGTTTTTCTCCATTGACCACCAAACGAACATCATCCACCATTTGGCCCATACTCATTTCCACTGTCAAAAATCCTTTTACATGATGGGCGGCCTTCTGAATGGCATCCGCCGGGAAGGGCCACAGGGTAATCGGACGGATCAGTCCAGCCTTAATTCCTTTCTCTCTAGCGGCATTCACGGCGCTGCGGGATACACGGGCGGACGCCCCATAGGCTACCACTACATAATCAGCATCTTCTACCAGATACTCCTCGGCGCGCTGCTGTGTTTTCTTGATCTCTTCATAACGTTTAAAACGTTCTCTTACCAGAGCTTCCAAATCGGGAGCCTTTAAGTACAAGGAATTAACAATATTATGCGCCCGTTTTCCCTGATGCCCATTGGTCGCCCAAGGTTTCTCAATGGGCTTCCTGTCAGAAGAAGAACGGATTTCCACTGGCTCCATCATCTGACCCAGCATGCCGTCTGCCAAAATCATCGCCGGCATCCGGTATTGATCTGCCAAATCAAACGCATCCGCCACCAAATCAACCATTTCCTGAACGGTAGACGGGGCAAATACCAACAATTGGAAGTCTCCATGCCCTGTGGCTTTTGTCGCTTGCCAGTAGTCCGCCTGAGACGGCTGAATGCCACCTAAGCCCGGTCCGCCGCGCTGGACATTGATGATCAGCGCGGGCAAATCAGAACCCGCTATGTAAGAAATGCCTTCTGTTTTTAAACTAATCCCCGGAGAAGAAGAGGATGTCATGGCGCGCTTACCGGCAGACGCCGCGCCTAAAACCATATTGATAGCGGCTATCTCCGATTCCGCCTGTAAATAAGTTCCCCCAATTTTAGGCATTCTTTTGGACATGTATGCAGCTAACTCTGTCTGCGGGGTAATGGGATAACCAAAGAAATGGCGACACCCTGCCTGAATGGCAGCTTCCGCCAGCGCTTCATTTCCCTTCATTAATACTCGTTCTGACACTAGCTTTCACTTACCTTTCTACTATAATCGCCACATCGGGACACATCATGGCACAGGATGCGCATCCTGTACATTTTTCCGGTTCGACCAACTGGGCCGGATGATATCCTTTGCTGTTGATCTTATCCTTGGAAAGGGCAATAATCTTTCGAGGGCAGGCATTGGCGCAAAGCCCACAGCCCTTACAAGTTTCCTCTTTCACAATAATTCTCGGCATACTCTATCACCTCTCATTTTTCTACTCTCCAGTCTCCCACGGAGGCCGGACATATCTATCAATTGGATACAAAGGGGTTACCTTTGTAGATAAATCAGCATACAGGGTTCTTGGACAAGTATGAGTCACCAGAGGAAGCTTCAAAAGTTCCGCTGTCTTTTGGGCATACTCTACGGAACGGAGGATGTCCTCCTCCGTGGTAAGCCCCTGCATATGGGAGTTATTGATAATTCCCGTAGCTTTCAGACGGCAGGCAACCTCTATCTCTTTTAATAAAGCGGCCGCTTCTTCTGGTTTTGTTGTAAGAGCCCGATAACAATTGATCACGTAGTGCATGGAAAAATGCTCCATTTGAGAGATTGTATGGGCATATCTTCCCAATGCAACCGCTCCTGCATCGTCCCCGCCAACATCAATGATGACCATTCGATCCGGCATGGAAAAAATAGATTCCATTTCCGCCGGAAGAGCCGGCATATCCACATTGGTATGAGCAAAAATAGGAGCAATCAATTGGATATCATGCTTTTTTAGAATTTCTTCATAATCGGATGAACGAAAATAAGGGTTGACGATATCCAAATCTACCAAGGTTACCTTTCTTCCCTCATGTACCGAATTCACAGCCAAATTCAAGGCTAAATTGGTTTTTCCACAGCCATAATGGCCGCATATAATATGAAATGATTCTTGTAAACGCAATTTTTTCTCCATTCTTCTAAAAAACTCGCTGATTGAGTTTCATTATATCACCTTTTTACTCTGGACACAATGCTGAAAAAAAGAACATTTCAAAAGATTGTTGGAAAATGTCATTCTATCATTAGGCGTATATCAGAAACCATCATTACAAAATTAACTAAACAAAAGATTTCTTTTCTTTAGTTTTGGAATCCTATAAATAAAGGTGGGAACGATTTCTCATCGTTTCCACCTTGTTCAGTCTTATCCCCTATCCTGTAAGTAACTGACTTTTGGCATAGGAGGAAAATGTTTCTCCCAGTATCTTCTGCCCTTGCTCATTGAGATGAATCCCATCTAAGCAAAGGTAATCACGATAATTCCGCAAGGTGAGGAACCGATCTCTCACATCAATCAGAGGCAGTCCCTCTGTATACGCCAATTTATCAATTGCCAGAGAGTAACGTTCCTGCTGCCGGTATATGATATCTTTTTGTTTCAACCATTGTAAAACCCGTTCCCCATTCACCCCTTTTAATTGACTAATCCAGTCAAAATAACGTGTGGCATCAATAGGCGGTAAATTCATTAAAAGAGGACGGATATTATGTTCCAGTAAAATATGAACCATCTTTTTCATGGTAGCGGTAAATTCCTCAAAAGGAGTATGCGGCTGATGCTCTTCTTCCGGATGTTCCGAAACTTCCACCCAATTATAATCACAGTCATTACCGCCAAATTCCAGCAATACAGCGTCCGCATGGAATCCTTTTTTCAAAGATCGTTCCAAGTTATCCAGCGCTTTTGGGGCGGTACATCCAAAGCGGGAATTATTTTTTATACTTAAAGGAAACACTTTATTGAAAAGATAGACAGAGCATTGTTTGAGTGGACGATATTTTCCGTCTGTTTCATCCAGTATGATCCCTTTGAGCAAAGAATCTCCCCATATCCCTAAATTTTGAATTGCCAGTGTCGTTGCCATACTGCCACGCTCCCCACAGCCTTTTTCTTTACCTTTCTCACACTGTGGTTTTATTATACCGTCTATATATGAACAGCTTATTAATATTTCGTTACATTTATGATTTGATCTAATTTTAAAAACTAGATTATCCAGTCTGTTTATCTCAATTGCTTTTTTTCATAACATCTTTTCGGCGTTGGGTCGCTTGCCGATCAATATTGAGTTCTCCTTCCTCCGAGATCTTTAGGATATCTCCTTCTTTTGCTTCTGTAGGAAGTTCCGTTTTCTCAATTGCAAACATGTGCTTCTCTTTATCTTCACAAATGGCATAGTTTTGTTCAAAACGGTCAATCAGTAATTGTCTCATAATAAGTTCCCCTTTCTGTTATCCATGTTAGTCCCTGACCTTGAGAGGCTGCGATCACAGTACCATCCTGGTCAGTCCTCCATGTCCAAATTCCTGAATCCTGTAAACGTTGTAATACCTCTTGTTTTGGCAAACCGTTCCTGTCTTGCCCTACAGAAATAACCGCGATATGGGGCCTTACGGATTCCAGCAGTGCAGATGTAGTAGAGGTATTGCTGCCATGATGTCCCACTTTCAGAACATCTGCCTGTAAATTATAACCGGTATCCAAAAGGTCTTTTTCCGCTTCCTCTTCCGCGTCTCCCATAAATAGGAAACTATCCTCTTGGTATGTCAATTTCAATATTATAGAATTATTGTTACTGTCTTCATAAACTTTTTGCGGCCCTAAAATTTGAATTTTCATTTCTCCAACAAAGAAAGAGGAACCGGGGGTAGGGGAGATTTGCGAAATCTGTTCCGCTTCCAATGCATATATCATTTTTTGAAAACTCAGGGAATCCGCAATCGCGCCCTCTGAAACATAGGGCATCAAAAATTGTCCCACCTCGAAATCTAAGAGCACATTGGCCATTCCTCCGATATGGTCCTGATCCGGGTGGGTGGCCACCACCAGATCCAACCTGTCCACCCCCTGCTTTTCCAGGTATTCCGCTGTGCGGGCATAAAGATCCACATCTCCGGCATCGATCAGAATATTTTTTCCTTTACAGGTGATGAAAATACTATCCGCCTTGCCTACATCGATAAAGTGAACAGAAAAGTCATAATCCTGGGAGGCCGCTGTATAATCGGACAAATGGAAAAAAGAAAAAAGCTCTCTCCATCCAATCATTCCAAAAGGGCGGAACGTAAACAACGCCGACAATATTATGACCAGCGCCAGTACAATCCCCGCGATCCACCGGGATCGTTTTATTTTGGTCTTTTGGATTGATTCCATGCACGGCTCCTTTTTTCTTCTTTTCTATTTCTATTGGTAGCTGATCTGGCCCGTGAATCCCTTTTTTCATTTTTGCCGCGTGCTTTTTTTACAGATTGGGAAGATGGGGCGGGATCCCCTTTGATTAAGCAATGAGGGCCGTTTCCTATTAAATCGGTTCTTCCCGCAATCCGCAAGGCTTCCAGAACCAACGCACGATTTTTGGGGTTAAAATATTGCAGCAAAGCCCTCTGCATGGCTTTTTCTTTGTCTGTGCGGGGGACAAAGACAGGCTTTAGTGTGTAGGGATCCAAGCCAGTATAAAACATACAAGTGGAAATAGTCCCTGGTGTGGGATAAAAATCCTGTACCTGTTCCGGACGAATGTGCTCTTCCTTCAAAAACAGCGCCAATTCGATGGCGTCCTTGAGAGTGGAACCAGGGTGAGAAGACATCAAGTATGGAACCAGATACTGCTCTTTCCCCACTTCTTTCGTCAGTCCATAAAAACGGCGGGCAAATTTTTGATAAGCTTCTATGTGGGGTTTGCCCATGCGGTCCAAAACTGCGGCGGAGCAGTGTTCCGGCGCTACTTTAAGCTGTCCGCTGATATGATATTCCACCAATTCCCGGAAAAAGGAATCGTCTTTGTCCTCCATCAAATAATCAAACCGGATTCCAGAGCGGATAAAGACTTTTTTCACTTTGGGAATGGCGCGCAACTTACGCAGCATCTGTAAATATTCCACATGATCCGCTTCCAAAGCCGGGCATGGGGACGGCGCCAGACATTTTTTCCCTTTACACAAGCCCAATGTTTCCTGTTTTCGGCAAGATGGATGGCGGAAGTCCGCGGTGGGACCGCCCACATCATGAATGTACCCCTTAAAGCGGGGATTATGCGTAAAACCTTCCGCTTCCTGCAACACTGATTTTTCGCTGCGTGCGGTGATAGCCCTTCCCTGGTGATACGCAATAGAACAAAAATTACAGGCGCCAAAACATCCCCTGTTATGGGTAATGGAAAATTCCACCTCTTCAATCGCCGGCACCCCGCCTTCAGCCTCATAACAGGGGTGATACATCCGCTCATATGGCAAAGCGTATACAGCGTCCAGTTCCTCCTGCTGAAGGGGCGGCATGGGCGGGTTTTGAATGACCAGCATCTTTCCATGCTTTTGCAGAACAGTACGTCCCCTCACTGCGTCATGCTCATCCTGCTGCTTCCGGCAGGAAACGGCATATTCTTTTTTGGAAGCTATTACCTGTTCCAGACTGGGACAATCCACTGCAGGGCCCGGGGTATATTCCGCAGTCGGGATAGCGTAACAGGTGCCCCGGATATCCTGCATTTGCCGGGGCTCCTCCCCATTCTGCCATCGATGGGCGATCTGTCTGATCTGGTTTTCCCCCATGCCATAGATCAGCAGGTCTGCCCCGGAATCCAGTAAAATGGATGGCCGGATCGCGTCGTCCCAATAATCGTAGTGGGCAAACCGGCGCAAAGATGCTTCCAAGCCCCCGATGACTACCGGCATATCCGGATAGATCTGTTTGATCTTCCGGGTGTATACAATTACCGCCCGGTCCGGGCGCTTTCCCGCTTTTTTTCCCGGAGAATAGGCATCGTCGCTCCTTTTTCGGCGGGCCGCCGTATAATGGGCCACCATGGAATCAATATTGCCGGAAGTCACCAAAAAACCAAGCTTTGGTTTCCCGAACCGGGTAAAATCCCTGTCTGTTTTCCAGTCCGGCTGGGCCAAGATTGCCACATGAAAACCCTCGTTTTCTAACACCCGGGAAATAATCGCCGGGCCGAAACTGGGATGATCCACATAAGCGTCCCCTGTCACCAGCACAAAGTCCGGGGCATCCCATCCCCTCTCCAACATTTCTTGTTTTGTAATCGGTAAAAAAGCCATACTATGTAACCCTTTTCTTTTCTGAAAACTTTCCTGATTCTTCCCAAATCA
>CAKUYY010000060.1 GCA_934717555.1 uncultured Clostridium sp. | reverse complement strand
GAACAGCAGTCTGAGGAATTGGTTCACTATTTACTGACAGAATTTGAAGAGAATCCCGCCCAGATCTGGGAATCCAATATTTTCGGCAAGTCCCTTCATGAATTGGTCAATGAAGGATTGCATAATAAGTTGTATCGGATGCCAGAGGACGCTCGCAATAAAGTCAAAGAAACAATAGAGCGGATTATTAATGAAGGCTGTAACGGACTGATCTGTATTATCCTATAAAAAAGCTGTTGTTATTCTCTCTGTATCTGAACAGAGGAATAACAACAGCTTTTCTTTTCAAAAGGAAAGATTACGGGGATTCCTTTTCTAAATTATGTTCGGAAATACGGTAACATAAGGTCATAAGGCTATCGCTTAGATGAACATTTTCCACAATGACATCTGGAAATTTAATAGCCAGATCGTAATGGCTGAAATTCCAGTAATTTCGGATTCCTAAAGAATAGAGGCGATCCGCCAATGTGGCGACGGAATCTTTTGGCACGCAAAGTATCGCCATATTAGGATTATTTTTTTTACTGAAAGCCTCTAACGCTTGGATATCCTGTACAGGGATTCCCCGGATACTGGTACCGATTAATTTTTCATTTTGATCGAAAATACCGATAAGGGAAAAACCCCGAGCCTCAAAGGACATATGGGTAGCCACAGCCCTCCCCAAATTACCTGCCCCAATAAGAATGCAGGGATGATCTTGAGAGAGCCCCAAAATATTGCCGATTTCCCGCTGAAGCTGTTCCACCATATATCCATATCCCTGCTGGCCAAATCCCCCGAAACAGTTGAGGTCCTGCCGGATTTGAGAAGCGGTCAGCCCCATCTTATCGGAAAGCTCCCTGGAAGAAATACGGGATACATGATTTCTCATTAAGTCGGATAAGAAACGGTAGTATCTGGGAAGCCTGCGGATGACAGACATAGAGATATTATCACGTTTTGGCATGGTAGGCTTACCCCCTCTCTGATATGCCAATTAGGTAGTTCTAACCCCTTGGAGAAAACGACACGTTGCCAATTGAACGGCAACGTGTCGCGGAAAAATCCGACAATGACTTATAGCAATTTGACCAGACGGTTATTGATCTCGTGCAGGAATGTCTCTGTATCTACTTTTGTCTTATTTTCTAAAGTGGAAAGCAGATACAGGTCACCGGTCATCACACCATCCTCAATGGTTTGAATAGAGGCTTGCTCTAATTTATCTGCAAAGGTTACCAGTTCCGGAATCTGATCCAGTTCGCCTCTTTTGCGCAAGGCCCCAGTCCAGGCGAATAGGGTAGCCATGGAATTGGTAGAAGTTTTTTCTCCCTTGAGATGTTTATAATAATGGCGCTGAACGGTTCCATGGGCGGCTTCATATTCGTAGGTGCCATCTGGAGAAACCAGGACGGAAGTCATCATGGCCAAACTGCCGAAGGCAGTAGCTACCATATCGGACATCACATCGCCGTCGTAATTTTTACAGGCCCAGATATATCCGCCCTCGGAACGGATCACACGGGCTACCGCGTCGTCAATCAAGGTATAGAAATATTCGATACCCGCAGCTTCAAACTTTTCTTTATATTCCGCATCATAAATTTCACGGAAGATATCCTTAAACCGATGATCGTACTTTTTAGAAATGGTATCTTTGGTGGCAAACCATAGATCCTGTTTCAAATCCAGTGCGTAGTTAAAGCAAGCACGGGCAAAGCTGGAGATAGAAGCATCTGTATTGTGCAATCCCTGCACAATACCATCGCCAGAAAAATCGTGAATCAAAGAACGGGTTTCTTTACCCTGTGCATCGGTCACAACCAGTTCCGCTTTGCTGCCAGCGGAAACCTGCATTTCCGTATTTTTATAAACGTCGCCATAAGCATGACGGGCAATGGTAATGGGCTTTTTCCATGTGGAAATAAAAGGGGTGATTCCTTTTACCACAATAGGGGTGCGGAACACGGTACCATCCAAAATAGCACGGATGGTGCCGTTGGGGGATTTCCACATTTCCTTCAGGTTATATTCCTTGACGCGGTCCGCGTTGGGGGTGATGGTAGCACATTTGACAGCAACGCCGTATTTTTTGGTAGCGTTGGCGGAATCAAAAGTTACCTGATCGTTGGTATCGTCGCGATGTTGGAGGCCCAAATCATAATACTCTGTTTTCAGGTCAATATAAGGAGTAAGCAGGATATCCTTAATCATCTTCCAGATGATGCGGGTCATTTCATCTCCGTCCATCTCCACTAGGGGAGTGGTCATCTTGATTTTATCAGCCATGAGAATACCTCCGTTTGAAATAGGGTAACCGGGATCCATCCGCGACAGATCCCGGAAATCATTTATTGATTTTGCTCTCTGGTATAATTCAGCAGGCCGCCGGCCAGTACAATGTCCCGCTGACGCTGAGACAAAATAGCCTCCACTTGGAACGTAAAGCCTTTGGTGTTATTTTTGACGGTAATAGGGCCGCCGTTGGTAATAGCCTCGCGGGCATTGTCGATTTCCAGCTCGTCCATTTGATCAATGCGGTCGTATACAGTTTCATCCAAGAATACCAAAGGAAGAATACCAGCATTGGCCAGATTGGCGCAGTGGATACGGGC
The DNA here is from genome assembly GCA_934717555.1 of uncultured Clostridium sp. GTDB lineage: Bacteria > Bacillota > Clostridia > Oscillospirales > Acutalibacteraceae > CAJFUH01. The sequence continues at coordinate 5,650 of CAKUYY010000060.1, read as the reverse complement.
GAAAGATTTGGCAATAACCGCTTTGATCCCTAAATACAGCGGAACCAGGGCAGCGTGCTCACGGGAGGAGCCCTGTCCGTAATTGGAACCGCCTACCACAATTCCCTTGCCTTCCTTGCGGCAACGTTCCGGGAATTCCTTATCGCATACGCCGAAACAGAAGTTGGACAGGTAAGGAATATTGGAACGATAGGGAAGAATCTTAGCACCCGCGGGCATGATATGGTCTGTCGTGATATTGTCGCCTACCTTTAACAGGGTTTTAGCGGCGATCACATCAGCCATCGGCTCTGTGGTGGGGAAAGGCTTAATGTTGGGACCACGGAGAATTTCCACTTGATCCATCTCCTCCACCGGAGCCGGAGGAACTACCATATTGTCATTAATCAGGAATTGACTGGGAAGCTCAATATCAACGGGAGCGCCCAGCGTAGTGGGATCCGTAAACACGCCGGTCAAAGCGGAAGCAGCGGCGGTCTCTGGGCTGACCAGATAAACCTGCCCGTCAGCGGTGCCGGAGCGGCCTTCAAAGTTACGGTTAAAAGTGCGCAGGGAAATTCCCTTAGAGTTGGGGGACTGGCCCATACCAATGCAGGGACCGCAGGCGCATTCCAGAATTCGGGCGCCTGCCGCGATCAAGTCAGCCAGCGCGCCGTTTTGAGCCAACATATTGTATACCTGTTTGGAACCGGGAGCAATAGACAGGCTGACGGTTTCACAGACTGTTTTTCCTTTCAGAATAGCAGCTACACGCATCAGATCCAGATAGGAAGAGTTGGTGCAGGAACCAATACACACCTGATCCACCTTTTGCGGGCCAATCTCCTCAATGGTTTTGACAGCATCCGGGCTGTGGGGACAGGCCGCCATAGGCTTTAAGGAAGAAAGATCGATATCCAGCACTTCGTCATACTGAGCATCGGCGTCCGGGAGCAGTTCTACCCAATCCTGCTCACGGCCTTGTGCCTGCAAGAAAGAACGGGTGATCTCATCGGAAGGGAAAATAGAGGTGGTAGCGCCCAGCTCCGCTCCCATGTTGGTAATGGTGGCGCGTTCCGGAACACTTAAAGTTTTTACACCTTCTCCGCCATACTCAATGACTTTTCCTACGCCGCCTTTTACGGTCATACGGCGTAATACTTCCAAAATAATGTCTTTCGCCGCAACCCAAGGGCGCAGTTTACCTGTCAGATTGATACGTACCATTTTGGGCATGGAAATATAGTAAGCTCCGCCGCCCATGGCTACCGCTACATCCAGGCCGCCGGCTCCCATGGCCAGCATACCGATGCCGCCGCCTGTAGGTGTATGGCTGTCCGATCCAATCAAGGTTTTGCCGGGAATGCCAAAGCGCTCCAGATGCACCTGATGGCAAATGCCATTCCCAGGCCGGGAATAATAAATACCATGTTTTTTGGCCACAGTTTGGATGAACCGATGGTCGTCAGCGTTTTCAAAACCAGTCTGTAAGGTGTTGTGATCGATATAAGCTACAGACCGTTCTGTTTTTACTCTGGGCACGCCCATCGCTTCGAATTCCAGATAAGCCATGGTACCTGTGGCATCCTGTGTCAAAGTTTGGTCGATCTTCAGCCCGATCTCGCTGCCCACTGTCATCTCCCCACTGAGCAAATGAGACTTGATGATTTTCTGTGCTAACGTGTAACCCAATTTGAGTTCCCCTTTCTTTCATCCGCGTAAAAGCGGTTACAATCTGATTCTCCTCTTAAACCAGCGGAGTCTGTTCTCCCCAAAATTCATGTTTTCCTAAGTAAACAGCCAAGAAAAACGGTACTCTAAAAATTGCCGTGCAGTTTTTACACCAGTTTGGAAGATAAAGGTTGCAAAAACATATATCTTCTTGAGGATTTTGTAAAATTGTACTTTCTATTATCCAATATCCACACCAGATTGTCAATCTTTTCACGAGAAAAGGAAAGGAAGTTAACGAAAATTTAAATTCCTTGATGATAGCTTTGAAAAATGCTATAATCAATACGTATGATCACGCATGAAAACCGACAAACTAACGGTTAGGAGCGTGATTAATATGAATTCATATCGATATCTAAGCCCTTATTCTAAACAGCATCTGGAAAATCCAAACGAGCACCAGAATCCAGAAAAGGATACGGATTCCCCCAAAGAGCAAGGCGTAGGAAGCGAGCATCAGACAGATCAGATCATTGAAACAGGTTCTGTCATCACCGGCGATGGGAAACACACCATTCATTGTCTGACCATTATTGGACAGATTGAGGGGCATTATATTTTATCCCCTCAGAATAAGACCACCAAATATGAACATGTCATCCCGCAACTCGTGGCCATAGAAGAAGAGCCCACAATAGACGGACTATTGATTTTGCTCAATACCGTGGGCGGAGATGTGGAAGCGGGCCTGGCGATTGCGGAACTGGTGGCCGGCATGAAAAAACCCACTGTTTCCATGGTGCTGGGAGGGGGACACTCTATTGGGGTTCCTCTGGCGGTGGCGGCGAAAAAATCCTTTATTGCCCCATCAGCCACGATGACGATCCATCCGGTCCGTATGAGCGGGCTGATGGTGGGTGTCCCTCAGACATTGGAATATTTCCAGAGGATGCAGGAACGCATTACCCGTTTTGTGGCGGAGAATTCCAAAATTTCGCCGGAACGCTTCTATGAGCTGGCCATGAATACCAAAGAACTGGTGATGGATGTAGGGACCATCCTGGACGGCGTGGACGCGGTGGAAGAGGGACTGATTGATTCCCTGGGAAGTTTGTCAGACGCCATGACCTGCCTTTACCAGATGATTGACAAGACAAAAGGAAAAAATAAAAAAACAGCAGCGAAAAAAGGAAAAAAGAAAATGACCGGGAAAGAATAGGGCGTCGGTCAGAAATCGTTAGGGTTAACGCCTTCATTTTATTTCGGTTTTTTAGCAGGTTCCTAAACAGCCTGCATTATCTTCGCGCGTATTTTTCGCGCGAAATCTTACATATAAGGAAGGAATGTCCGTGCCAGCACAGAAAAGGAAAACAACAGGGAATAAACGTCCTTCGGCAGGTAAGAAGCCGACACGTTCTGCTTCCCCCAAAACAACCTCTGCTCATTCAAAAAAGCTAGGGAGCAAAATATCGAAAAAACCCGACAGCCGTTCCAGCGCTAGGCCTTCCGCAAGGAGTGCCCGGGCGGCCCAGCAGCGCCGGGAAGCTCAACTGAAATCCCGCAATCAGACATTTGCAATTGTTATGTTTGCGTTTTCTATCTTTTTGTTTTTTCTGGTTTTGATTTCGGGGGAAAATATTTGGAATAGTTTACATACCGTACTGCTTGGAATGTTTGGTACATGCTCTATTTTATGGCCAATCCTGCTAACCTATGTGGCGGTAGTTACCGCCTTGGAACGGCCGATCCATACCATCAGCAGTAAAATTGCCCTATCTATTGTAATCATTGTATTATTTTGTGCGGCGGTTTATATTTTCAGCGTCCCGGAATTGCCCCGGGATCAGTCCTATTGGCAGCAGATGATCGGCCAATATTTGGATGGAGTGGAACGCAAAGGGGCCGGAATGTTCGGCGGACTGCTGGGAATTCCCTTTGTAGCGGCATTGGGCAGCATAGGGGCTAAAATTGTTATCATTTTATTGCTCTTTGTATTTATCATGATTTTAACGGGGACAAGCCTGATTCAGCTTTTCCGGGCGGTTTCCAAGCCGGTAGAAGTGGTAAAGGAAACCGTGGGAACCCGTGAAGAACGGGAGGAAAGGAGAGATATGCGGCGGGAACAACGCCGCCTCCGCCAGAGGATAAATCCCAATATCGATATTGCGTTGGATGAGGATGTTTCCAGAAGTCCTGCTAGAGAAATAGAAAATAGGAATGAGCTTCCACGGCGCAATGAGAAGTTGGAACAGCTGGAACAGGCGGTCAGTGCGCCGGAGCCGGTATTGGACCGTACTCCATCCCATACCCCAACCTCTATACCGGAAGAAGGGCCTCAAGAGGAAAGCGGAGCTGCCGCTGCCGCCGCCGCTTTTGTCAGACGCTCACAGAAAAAAGCGTCCCCTCTAACATCGGTGGAAACGACGGAAAAGCTTACCGCAGAGCCCATCCAGGTGGAACCTGTGGAAGGGGCGGCAAGTTACCGTTTTCCTCCCGTTGCCTTGTTGGAGCCCTCTCCACAGATGGATGAAGCGGATATCACAGAGGAATTAAAAATTAATGGACAGATGTTGGTAGATACCTTGAAAAGCTTTGGCGTGCAGACAAAAATTGTAGATATCAGCCGGGGCCCTGCCGTGACCCGTTATGAATTGCAGCCTGCCGCGGGGGTAAAAATCAGTAAGATCACAAACCTTGCAGACGATATCGCTTTGAATCTGGCGGCGTCCGGCGTGCGTATTGAAGCGCCGATCCCTGGAAAGGCAGCGGTAGGTATTGAAGTTCCCAATCAGACGGTAAATATTGTAAAAATGCGGGAATTGGTGGATTCTTCTAAGTTTGAACACGCGAAAAGCCGGCTGACAGTAGCTTTAGGAAAGGATATCGCGGGGAATATCACATTGGCGGATCTGGCAAAGATGCCTCATGTCCTGATCGCTGGGTCCACTGGTTCCGGTAAATCGGTATGTATCAATTCCCTGATCGTCAGCCTGTTGTATAAATCTACCCCGGATGAAGTGCGTTTTTTGATGGTCGATCCCAAAGTGGTGGAATTGGGTATTTACAATGGAATTCCACATTTATTGGTTCCCGTGGTTACGGATCCCCGGAAAGCAGCCGGGGCGCTTAACTGGGCGGTGAGGGAAATGCTGGATCGGTATAAGACCTTTGCGGAGCATAATGTGCGTGATTTACAGGGATATAATCGCATGGTGGAAAATTTGCCGGAAGAACAAAACCGCAATGAGGATGGGTCGGTTCGGCTAGAAAAGATGCCCCAAATCGTTATTATTATCGACGAGCTGGCGGATCTTATGATGGCGGCGCCCAATGAAGTGGAAGACTCCATTTGCCGGTTGGCCCAGATGGCCCGCGCGGCAGGAATGCATCTGGTGATAGCAACCCAGCGCCCGTCGGTGGATGTTATCACAGGTATTATCAAAGCCAATATTCCAAGCCGGATTGCTTTTGCTGTTTCTTCCGCAGTGGATTCCCGTACCATTTTAGATATGGGAGGGGCGGAAAAACTGTTAGGCCGGGGCGATATGCTTTTTTCCCCTGTGGGCTCTTCTAAACCATTGCGTGTCCAGGGATGCTTTGTTACAGATTCTGAAATAGAATCTGTGGTAAATTATGTCAAGAGCGCCCAGGATGCTGGGTACGACCAGACGGTGATCGAGCAGATTGAGAAAAACGCCGTATCCGAACAGAGAAAGAATTCTAAAAATAGGGAGGATGAGGAAGAAGGGGATCCCATGATGAAGGAGGCGATCCGCTGCGTAGTGGAAGCGGGACAGGCTTCTACCTCTTTGTTGCAGCGGCGGCTGCATATGGGATATGCCCGGGCCGGACGTCTGATTGACGAGATGGAACAAATGGGAGTGGTAGGGCCTCATGAGGGTTCCAAGCCCCGCCAGGTATTGATTACCTATCAGCAATGGCTGGAACGCAATTTACAGCAAGCTGATCAACAGGAACAATAGACAGAGCTTATAAT
>CAKUYY010000059.1 GCA_934717555.1 uncultured Clostridium sp. | reverse complement strand
GCTTCGTGCGCCCATAATGGATTTTCAAGGACTGCGGCGGTTTTGAGTACATCAAGGCCGCCGTTCCTTATGCCCTCGACAAAGGAGTGACGACTACACGCTGAGACGGTTGCAATGCTTACCCACAGGAAGTAGAGAAAAGATAGAAAGAAATTTTATCTGGTTGATGAAATGAAGCTAAAATTTATTGAAAAAGGAAGGTGAATTTCACCTTCCTTTTTTATATATTCTATTCTTAATAACAAAAATTTCTAAAACTGATTCTTAGCGAATTAGTCTCACTTGTTCCGTTGCTGTTCTAATCATTCGATTATAGATATACTAAATGTGGATAATAAACGACAGCAGAAAGGATCCCATATGGATGATAGATAAGAAGGCGATTGGCAATCGTATCAAAGAATATCGTGAAAAAAGCGGGCTTACACAAGAAAAACTGGCAGAAAAGGTACACTTATCCACAAGTTATTTATCTGCGGTGGAACGAGGAGTGAGTTTTCCCAGAATTGACAACCTTATTGCTATCATGAATGCTGTCGGCGCTACTGCGGATCAAATTTTTATTGATGTCATCGCAAATAGTTATCAGTTGAAAACCTCTGTTTTATCGGAAGAAATAGAAAAATTACCGGTTAAAGAGCAAAACCGTATTTTTGCGGTTGTTAAAACGTTAATTGAACAGGCTTAGTTTACCGTCACCCGATGGGAATATGTAAATGGAAATAGATCAAATTTATGAGGAAATAGCCGGCAAACACGGTACAACCAAAGAAGAAGTGAGAGAGCAAATTCAACTCGTAGTCAATAAAATATGGGAAAACCCCAAGAACCAGGATATTGTTGAGAAATACTTCCGAGAGGTTTCCTATACGGGCAATGCGCCTACGGCGGAAGACTTTATTGATTACATGGCTTTCCAAATAGTTTTAGAGGTGAGAGCGCTCAATATGTATCCCGACCGCCCATTTGACGAGAAAGCATTTGCCTTTCAATTAAAATCTTTGAGGGAAAGCTCCGGATATACACAGGAAGATATCGCGGCATATATTCACGTAGACCGGTCGACCTATTCTTATTATGAACTTGGAAAGACCAGGCCCAGGCTGGATACATTGGTGAAATTGGCGCATTTATATCAAGTGTCCATCGATTATCTGCTGGGGGTATGCGACGAAAGGTAAAAAAGAAAAGCAGCCCCTTTTGAGCTGCTTTTACTTACCTGCATGATAAAGAGCGCCTGGCCTACTGAAATGGAAGGTCAGATGCCCTTTTAAAATACAACAGCATTAACTTTTACCTGAAAATCAACCGACAGTTTTCTAATATCCAACCAACAGTAGATCGATTCAACCGCGAAGCCCTTCCTTTTTCATGGGGGAGAATTTATAATGGAACCACCATTTGAGAAAGGAAGTGCGTACTGATGAAAACCATCGGTGAAAAAATCAATACATTAAGAAAACAGAGGAATATGACCCAGGACGAGCTGGCGGAAAAGATGGGGGTATCTTCCCAGGCGGTCAGCAAATGGGAAAAGGATTTGAGCATCCCCGACCTGCCCGTATTGCTGGAGTTATCGGATTTTTTCCATATTTCGCTGGATGATTTAGTGAAGGAAAAAGAGGATTCCGTGCAGCTGGTTCCGGAAGGGCAGCGGAAAGATATCAATGAAATGCTCCTGCGGGTCAATGTCCACACGGTGAAAGGGGACAAGGTCAGGGTGAACCTTCCCCTTGCCCTGGTCAAAATTGCGTCCCAGATGGATATGGAAATGCTGCAGTTTAAGGGGAGCGAAGTGCTCAAAACGCTGGATTTAAAAGCCATTGTCGCCATGATTGAAAGCGGGGTTGTGGGAAAAATCGTGGAAGTGGAGAGCAAGAGCAGCGAAGGGGATATTGTGGAAGTTACGGTGGAATGATGAAAATCAAGATCAGGACAAAAGATTTCCGGATGCGGCTATATCTTCCCACTTCCTTGTTTTTTAGCCGTTTGTGCGTCTCCATCACCTTATGCGCCACCAAAAAATATGTCCACTGGACAGAAGAACAAAAGGAAATTCTAGTCAAGGGACTGAGGCGCTGTAGAAAACAATACAAAGGGCTGACGCTTGTGGACGTGCAGACTGCTTCCGGGGAAAAAGTTCTGGTTACGCTGTAGCCGGAGCAGAAGATAGAAAAGAAAAGCCAACCGGCACACGACGGGATTCTGTCATGTGCTGGTTGGCTTTTGTTATGGAATAGGTTTATTTTATTTGATCCAGACAAAGTTGGTGTCGTTGACCATATTATCCAGCCCATAGAGGAAGAGAACCTGGTCGATCCCCTCCTGTTCCGCCAGTTCGGTCAGGGAATTTTTATAATAACGCAGATCGATCATGTAAATCTCCTGATATTGTTCCGCCAGGAACGGGGCCAGGCAATGGCCGAAGGAATCCTTGATGAGCAGGAGTTTTCCCAACGGGGCGCCGGGATTGGTGATCTTGGTATACCCATGGTTCCCGTCCAGGAAAACCGGGTATTTGTCCTCCTCTTCCAGATGGGAAGGGAAAAACATGCTGTCGCTTTCCACTGGGTCTTTCCCGGTTTCCTCAATCCGCACGGAAATATCCGCCAGCTGGGGATTATGCCACATCTCGACGGTATCGGGAGCGCTCAGCCAGTAGCCGCTGTGGGAATAGGTGGTACCGTAGAACCCGCCGGAGGCTTCCACCTGGTAGAGATCCCGCTCTGTAGGGGTAAAGCCTAACTGCTGTCCCAGAACCTGATACCCCAGGTAAGCGCCGGCGCTGGTCCAGTGGTGGTCGGTTTTATAGTAAAGCTGTTGTTTGCTTGCCTGCTCCTGGAAAGCCTGCTGCAGGTCAATGTACTGGATATTGGAATCCAGGGAGGAGGAAATCTCCTGCAAGATTTCTTGGTCGTGGTAAGGCTTGTGCACAGCGGGCAGCTTGTCCTCCATGATATAGCCTGTGGAAGGGACGACACTCACGGCCACCGGGGCGGAAACCTGCTGGGCCAGGGTGCTGATGTGGTCCAGATTCTTTTGCAGGTTTTCCTCGTTCCAGGTGATGGGGGCATTGATGAGATATCCGTCTTTTCCCAAATAGACATCAGAGGAGCCGTTGCGGCCGCTGTAGAGGTTGTAATAGGAGTTCAGGCCTACAAAAAAATTGCGTCCGGGGAAATGGTCGGAAAGGTAATTTTCCACGCTCTTGCCGTAACTTCCGTCCGCCAGGGAGCCCAGAGTAAAGGATGGGGTCTCTTCCAGCACCCTTTTTTCGTTTGAGGAAAAGCTCTGCTTGGGAAGCGCGAAAAACAGCACCATCATCACAGCGATAAATATACAAAACAGAAAAGTGGGCGCGTAACGTTTCCATTGTTTTTTCTTTTTCATGCCGTATGCCTCCTAAAACCGGAAATACAAAAATGGGTTATAGCTTTGGCTGACCAGGGTAGCGGTACATACCACCAGGGCCAGGAAGCAGGCGGCGGTCTCCGGAATCCAGGTATAGCGCATATTTTTTATCTTTTCATACAGCTTGGCCGCCAGAGGCGTACTGGCAACTCCAGCCACCAGCAGAAGGGGCAGATAGGACAGGGTAAGCGCCAGGGCGTCCCCGCCGATGAGCCCGGCGGAACCACTGAACAGAAGCCCGAAATACTGGAACATTTCAGGAGTGCTCTCAAAGTAAAAGATCACCCAGCCCAGCACAATCAGTACCAGGGCGTATAGGTGGGAGACCACAGGGGGCGCTTTTTCCAGACGCTTGAGCAAAAAGAATTTTTCTATAATTAGGATGACGCCGAAATACAATCCCCAGAGGATAAAATTCCAGCTCGCGCCGTGCCACAGCCCGGTTAAAAACCAGACCACCAGCAGGTTAAACAGCAGGCGGGGCTTGCCCTTCCGGTTTCCGCCCAATGGGATATACACATATTCCCGGAACCAGGTGCCCAGGGAAATGTGCCACCGGCGCCAGAATTCCGTGATGCTTTTGGAGATATAGGGATAATTGAAGTTGATCAAAAACTCAAAGCCCAGCATATTGCCGAGGCCGCGGGCCATATCGGAATAACCGCTGAAATCGAAATAGATCTGGAAGGTAAAGGCGATGATCCCGATCCAAGAGCCCAGGATCCCGTTGCTTTCAGAGGTTTGGCGCAGGCTGTCCCACAAGGCCCCCATCTGGTTGGCGATGAGCACTTTTTTGGCCAGCCCCACTAAAAAGAGCTTGACCCCGTGGGTGAACTGATCCAAATTTTCCACCCGGTGTTCCAGTTGATCGGCCACGTCCTGATACCGGACGATAGGCCCGGCGATGAGCTGAGGGAACAGCGCCACATAGGTGCCAAAGGTAATAACACTGCGCTGTACGCTGGTTTCTTTCCGATAGACGTCGATCACATAGGACATGATCTGGAAGGTATAGAAAGAGATCCCGATGGGGAGGGGGATCAGAGGGGTAGGCAGGTTGGAGAACAAGGGGATACTTTGCAGAATACTGGCCACAAAACCGGCGTATTTGAAAAATCCCAGCAATCCCAGGTTAACGATGATACAGGTGACCAGCAAAATTTTAGCGGTCCGTTTCTGATCCTGGTATTTGTGGATCAGAAGCCCGTATATGTAGTTGACCACCGTGGAAAAAATCATCACCAGGATAAAAACAGGCTCGCCCCATCCGTAAAATACCAAATTGGCGGCAAACAAAAATAGATTACGGAACCGGCGGGGGATCAGATAATAAATTCCCAACACGATAGGAAGATAAAGAAATAAAAATAACAGACTGGAAAAAACCAACAGCAATCATCCCTTTTCTTAGCATTAAAAAGCGGGGCGGCTATCCAGCCGCTCCGCGGGCCGTACAAACAGTCTCAAAAACACCATTATTTGATAAAGCGGTCATACGTGGAATTGAGAGCCTCGTAATCCGGGGAGACAATCATAGCGACATAGTTGCCGTCCACACGGACCTCACAGTTTTGGATCAGCGCATAGCCATCCGGGTTATAATCTTTGGCCTCGTTGCCTTTACTTTCCCAACGGCTTGTTAGAGCGTCCTGAATCCGGGCGGCAGCCTGGGGATTCTTGGCTTTGACTAAAACGATTTCATCCGGATGGATGCCGTCAGAGAGGATTCTCCCCTCAAACTGTTCCACATCTTCCGGGGAAATCCCATAAAGGTCGGTGAGATCAGAAGTATCCAGGACCATCATGTCGGAAAGGCTTTCCTGTTTTTCCATTTCCCCCATCACTTCATGGAGGTTTACGTCGGGATTGGAAGAACAGGCGGAAGCCCAAAACAAGCAAAGGCATAACAGGAGAATGGAAACCAATTTTTTCATCAATCAAACCTCCAGTACATCGTTACAGAAAGATAGCGGGATAGCGCGGCCTTCAGGCCGCAATGTCATTTAGACAGTCTACCCAAACCGAACAAGCCAAGTCGGTGAAATGAATCCCCATAGCTTCTGGATCACTGCAATATTCCGGAATCAGAAAACCGTCCTGATCCCTTACCTTGGACGCAATATCCAGATAGGTGTATCCCTTTTCCTGGCAGTAAGCCTGCAACCGGGTGTTGTATTCCTGAATCACGGTGTTATTGAGTGACTTCCGCTCCGATCCTTTGAGCATGGGGGTGACCGATTGGAGAAAGATGGAGGCGGATGGGGATTTTTGCAGGATACGCCCGATTAAGCTATCCAGATTTTGCAGAGAGGTTTCCATACCATATAGCCCAATGTCATTCATCCCCAACATGATAAAAACTTTACTAGCCCCCATCTGGGCGATGGAATCTTCCAGGAGCGCTTTTTTTCCCTGATAGGAGGGATGGATAGAATCGGAAGAGACGGGCTGCAAGGCGTTGCCGCTTCCCATATTGCCCGACACCAGAAACTGAGCCTGTCCTAAACAAGGTTGCCCTTTTTTCTGTTGCTGCATACAGTAATATTTCAGTTTTAAACTCACGGAATCCCCAATAAAAACGGCGTCGTCGAAAAAAGAACCTGACGAAGGCGGATTTTCAGAAAGAGAATTTCTGCTGTTTTCACTGGAGGAACTTACGGAAGGCGCCAATGCGGGGATATCGGAAACAATGGGGTCTATGGAAGTCTCAGAGGGAGTACTATGGGAATCACTGGGCTCGTCCAGCAAAGAGGAATCAGCCTGTGGCTGTCCTTTTTGTGCGCATCCGGATAAAAGGAAACACATGACCAGAAACAGGAGAAGAAAATTCCGCAGAAAAGAAAAAAATGGTCTCATAAACACACCCCGTTAATAAGCTCCAGTTTATGGAACTTTGCAAAAATAATGTTACCATATTGTGAACTACTGTCAAGTTTTTTTGGATGACAATATCATTACATTTTTTTAATATTTACCGATATGGGCCAAATATGAGAAAGACAAATTTCATTTCTCTTTGTAGAGAAAAAGATAGGTCCATTTTAGCCAAAATACCATGAAATCGAGGCCAAAGGATGAGAAGCTAGAAAACAAAAAATGGCGAAAAAAAACAATCATTTCCACGGAATCAGACAAAAATGGACTTTGGGGCTATGTTATAATCATGGCTCGGAAAAAGGGCAGAAAAGATGATTTCACAAAATTTATTGCGTCAATTGTGGTTCCCAAAAATCATAAGTCCGGTAAAATTCTTTGGTTTCGGCCACACGGGTGACAGCTGACTGGTTTTTTTGCAGAAGCCGTGTGATGGCATATAAGTCAATCCAGATTTCGCTGTTGCATTCCTTTTGGCTTTCGTCAAAAATCAGCTGCATCCCCACGTGCAGATGGCTGGTAGAGATATTGTTAACGTTGTCTTTGGTACTGTATCCTGTGCGCCCTACATACCCGATGACGTCCCCCGCCTTGACCACTTTTCCTTCATACAGGTCGGCATGAAAAGGGCGGTCTTTTCTCAGGTGGGCGTAGTAATAATAACGTTTTTTATCAAAACTTCGGATACCGACGCGCCAGCCGCCGTATTGGTTCCACCCCATTACCTCAACCGTGCCGGATTCTATGGCTACAACAGGGGTTCCGGTAGCCGCCATGAGGTCGTGCCCCACATGGGGACGGGAAAATCCATAGCTTCGGGAAGCGCCAAAATCATCAAAGTGTTGGAATGGGAAGGTTTTGGCGATAGGGGAAAAAACTTTTAATCCATACTTTTCCTGCCAGACTGGTTCGCCGGTCCCCTCAGAAGGAACTTGTATCTGATATTCCCCGATGAATTGACCAAGGACGGCGGTATAAGCCTCTAGATAATAGGAAAAATATTTCATATCCTTAGTGAGTTCCTCTATCGTTTGTCCGCTGGTCAGAGTTTGTGCCAGCTGATCCAAATCCGAAGGCTTATATCTGGAAAAATCTCCTCCATACCGTGCCCCCAGATATGCCAGCATTTCCACCCAGTGTAACGGGGTTTCTGTTCCATGGGTTTCTATATCCAATTGCATGGCCTTTTCCATGGCTTCATAGGTAACATCAAAATCTACCCATTTTATGTAATCGGAAGAGGAGCTGGCTTGGGCAGAGGTAGATAAATCCGGAGAGGTAGGGAAAGAGAGAATCAGTACCGTGGCGATTAAGATAACCGCCAGGCTTAATAGTATCAAAATTTTACGGATGGGTCGTTTCAAAAAGGATCACCTGCATTCCACATATCGAGATATGTTTATTTGTATGTGGAATGCGGTGGTAATATAGATTGTCCTGCTAAATTTGCCGGTATACTCAAGAAAACAGGGAATCAACTAGAGATCGTCTGCGTCCTGGACAGGGGTTCCCCCATCTGTAGGGGTGCCGGTATAACTACCGTTAACGTCGGAAGGAATATCCCCTTTTCCTTCCTGAGGTAGGGCCTGGGCCACTGCCTTTACACGAGAGAGATCCGTTAGGTGCACCGCTGGATGCTTTTCCTTTTCCATCAAATCACCTTTTTCTATTATTATTGGAAAACTTTTTAATTTTAGGAAAGAACATGTCAATCTGCGCATATACATGGGTATTTGCTATTACAAAAGGTTTTCATATTTATGCGGTTTTGTACATGGCTCAAAGGAAATGAGCTATGGAGAGAGAAAATTCCCTCCATAGCTAGTATGTGATATTTTTTTTGTTTTAACCGAAAACAGGGATATTTAGAATGATTTTATCATTGGGAGGAATTTTTTTGATTGTAAATATTCAGTTAAACTCCGGTATAGAAAAAATAATTTCTATACCAGAATTTCGATGGCAAACCAATAACCAGGTGGCTGTGATGTGCCGCCGCGCTGTGGGAAAAGGCCTGCAGACGGCGATGACAGTAAAACAATTGGGAGGGGAACCGTTTCTGATC
>CAKUYY010000058.1 GCA_934717555.1 uncultured Clostridium sp. | reverse complement strand
AAGAAGATTCTTATTGACTTACAAGAGCTTTCTTTTCTTCTGGGAATTCCAGTAGTTTGTACCAGTGCCCGCTCCGGAACCGGGCTGGAAGAACTGATGGATTCCGTGGAAGCTGTCTCCTTTGATCGGAGAAAAACCACTCCCAAACAGGTTGTTTATCCGGAACTCTTAGAAAAAGCCGTCTCAATTTTACAGCCTGCTGTAAAACAGGCCCTGACGAAACCATTAAACGAACGCTGGGTTTCCTTGAAATTACTAGACTGGGACGATACTCTCTTTCGTTCTCTTTCCAATTATTTAGGAATTTCCCTGTTAGACGTTCCTGAAGTCGCTGAAAAATACCAGGAAGCAAAAGACCTGTTGCGCCAATCCTGCTGGAGCGATGAAAAAATTCGGGATGAGGTGGTATCCAGCATTGTGGGAAAAAGCGAGGATATTTTCCAGCATTGTGTATACTTAGAAAATAAGTCATATAACCATCGAGATCGCGTGATAGATAAATGGCTTACTTCCAAAGTAACCGGGATTCCCATTATGATTCTCTTATTGGGATTTATTTTCTGGCTGACAATAGAAGGGGCCAATTATCCTTCGGAACTTCTATCTCGTCTCTTTTTTGGGTTCCAGGATCAGTTGATTCTATTTTTCCATTGGATCCATGCTCCAGAATGGTTGACCAACATGCTGGTAATGGGGGTTTACCGCACATTAGCATGGGTAATTTCTGTCATGCTTCCCCCTATGGCCATCTTTTTTCCTTTGTTTACCCTATTAGAGGATTCCGGCTATCTGCCCCGAGTGGCGTTTAATATGGATAAATTTTTTAAAAAAGCCAATGCCCACGGGAAACAATCCTTAACGATGTGTATGGGCTTCGGCTGTAATGCTTGCGGAGTGATTGGATGCCGCATCATTGACTCTCCCCGGGAACGGTTAATCGCTATCCTGACCAATAATTTTGTACCATGTAACGGCCGTTTTCCCACCTTAATCGCCATTATCACCATGTTTTTCGCAGGAGTAGCCGCTTTGCCACTGCAATCGGCCTTATCCACTCTGATGTTAACTGGCATCATTATTTTTGGTGTCTGTATGACCCTGTTCACCTCAAAACTTCTTTCTAAAACTGTACTCAAAGGGATTCCTTCTTCCTTTGCTTTGGAACTTCCCCCTTATCGGCGTCCGCAGGTGGGTAAGGTCATTGTTCGCTCAATTTTTGACCGTACACTATTTGTTCTAGGCAGGGCCGCCGCTGTTGCCGCTCCCGCTGGTCTAGTCATATGGATTCTTGCTAATGTAATGGTGGGCGATACCAGTTTGTTATCCTATTGTACCTCTTTTTTAGATCCCTTCGCGCGAACCATCGGACTAGATGGCGTGATTTTAATGGCTTTTATTCTGGGATTCCCCGCCAATGAGATCGTGATGCCAATCATTATTATGAGCTATCTGTGTTCCGGCAGCATCATGGATTTTGATAGTCTGGAACAGCTTCGTCTTTTACTTGTCAACCATGGGTGGACTTGGTTGACTGCTGTGTGTACAATGTTATTTTCTCTGCTGCATTTCCCCTGTGGAACTACTTGCTGGACGATCTACAAAGAAACCAAAAGTATCAAATGGACAGCATTGGCGTTCCTCTTACCTACATTATCGGGTATCGTTGTCTGTTTCCTGATTACCACACTAGCGCGTATCTGCGGTCTCGTTTAATTTTAACCAGTACTTTTTTTAACTTTTCTCTTTTTGGATTTCATTACAAAAAGATCCCGCAGGGGACCTACGCCATCCTGCGGGATCTTTTCATAAAATCAGCAATTATTTACCGTAGTAAGCTTTCAGGAACATTTCCTTGATTTCACTCATCAACGGATATCTGGGGTTCGCACCGGTGCACTGGTCATCGAATGCTTTCTCCACCATGTCATCCAGAGTATCCAGGAAATACTTCTCGTCTACGCCGTAATCTTTAATGGTCTTCTTGATACCAACTTTAGCCTTGAGCTCTTCAATAGCAGCCAGGAAGTTTTCAAATTTCTCTTCCTTGGTCTTGCCCTTGATGCCTACAAACTCTGCGCACTCTACATATCTTTCCAGGGTATGCGGATACTGATACTGCGGGAAAGTACCCATCTTTCTGGGGGTGGAATCCGCATTAAAGCGCATTACTTCAGTGATCAACAGAGCATTGGCAACACCATGAGGCAGGTGATGGAAAGCTCCCAACTTATGCGCCATGGAGTGGCATACACCCAGGAAGGCGTTGGCAAATGCCATACCAGCCATAGTGGAAGCCTCTGCCATTTTCTCCCTGGCAACCGGATCGTTGGCACCGTTGTCATAAGCGCGGGGCAGATATTCAAAGATGCTCTTGATCGCCTGCAGAGCCAAACCATCGGTGTAGCCGGTAGCCATCATAGAAGCATAAGCCTCCAGGGCATGGGTCAAAGCGTCAATACCAGAAGCAGAGGTCAGACCCGTAGGAGCCTTCCTCATCAGATCCGCATCGATGATCGCCATCGTAGGCACCAGCTCATAGTCGGCCAGCGGATATTTTACGCCTGTGGTCTCATCGGTGATAACAGCAAAAGGAGTTACCTCAGAACCAGTACCGGCAGAAGTCGGAACAGCGATGAAATAAGCCTTATCACCCATGTGCGGGAAGGTATAAACTCTCTTACGGATATCCATAAATCTCATGGCCATATCCATGAAGTCTACTTCCGGATGCTCATACATAACCCACATGATCTTGCCGGCGTCCATAGCGGAACCACCGCCGATAGCGATGATGCAATCAGGCTCAAAGGCCTTCATAGCAGCAGCGCCTTCTTTTGCGCAAGCCAAAGTCGGGTCCGGAGCTACATCAAAGAAAGTGGTATGGACAATACCCATTTCATCCAGTTTATCAGTAATGGCCTTGGTGTAACCGTTCTTATACAGGAAGGAGTCGGTTACGATAAAGACCTTCTTTTTATTCATGACATTCTTGAGTTCAGCCAGAGCAACCGGCAGGCAGCCCTTCTTGAAATACACCTTCTCAGGCGCTCTAAACCACAACATGTTTTCTCTCCTCTCGGCTACTGTCTTGATGTTCAACAGATGTTTTACGCCAACGTTCTCAGAGACAGAGTTACCGCCCCAGGAACCGCAGCCCAAAGTGAGGGAGGGATTCAGCTTGAAGTTGTACAGGTCACCAATACCGCCCTGAGAAGAAGGAGTATTAACCAAAATGCGGCAGGTCTTCATGGCAGCGGCAAACTTGTCAATCTTCTCTCTATGGTTGACAGCGTCCACATACAGGGAAGAAGTATGGCCGTAACCACCGTCAGCTACCAAGCGTTCCGCCTTGGCAACAGCGTCATCAAAATCTTTTGCACGATACATAGCCAGTACCGGAGAAAGTTTTTCATGAGCAAACTCTTCTTCCAGTTCTACGCTTTCTACCTGACCAATCAGAATCTTTGCATCTTCCGGAGTTTTTACACCCGCCAGATTCGCGATAGT
Source organism: uncultured Clostridium sp. (assembly GCA_934717555.1). GTDB lineage: Bacteria > Bacillota > Clostridia > Oscillospirales > Acutalibacteraceae > CAJFUH01. Next base: position 4,890 of record CAKUYY010000058.1, on the reverse strand, counting down.
GTGGGCAGACTGACCAACAATCTTGGCATTCAAAGCGCCATTGATCAGGATGGTCTTTCTTACCTTTTCGGTCTCTTCCGGATTCAGCAGGTAGCAGCCTCTGTCTGCAAACTCTTTCTTTGCCTGCTCGTATACTTTATCTACAATGATGACAGACTGCTCAGAAGCGCAGATCATGCCATTATCAAAAGTCTTAGAATGAATAATAGAGTTAACCGCCATCTTAACATCAGCAGTATCGTCGATAATAGCGGGAGTATTACCAGCGCCTACGCCAACAGCCGGCTTCCCAGAAGAATAAGCAGCTTTTACCATGCCGGGTCCACCAGTGGCCAGAATGATATCTGCGCTTCTCATAACTTCATTGGTGAGCTCCAGGGAAGGAACATCAATCCACGCAATAATGTTCTTCGGGGCACCAGCAGCAACCGCAGCATCCAGAACTACCTTAGCGGCCTCAATGGTGCACTTCTTGGCACGGGGATGGGGGCTAATGATGATACCATTTCTGGTCTTCAAAGAAATCAAAGTTTTAAAAATTGCAGTAGAAGTGGGGTTGGTGGTAGGAATAACAGCGGCAACCACACCGATCGGCTCCGCTACTTTCATGGTACCAGCGGACGGATCGTTTTCTAATACGCCACAAGTTTGGGTATCCTTATACTTATTATAGATGTATTCAGAAGCATAATGGTTTTTGATAACCTTATCTTCTACAACACCCATACCAGTTTCTGCAACGGCCATTTTAGCCAGCGGAATTCTCTGCTGATTGGCGGCAACCGCAGCGGCAAAGAAGATCTTATCTACCTGCTCTTGTGTATAGGTAGCAAAAATTCTCTGAGCCTCGCGAACTTCTTCCATTTTGGCGATCAGTGCATCCACGTTATCGACAATGCCGGTATTGACAGTTGCCTCTTGCGGATTGAGCTCTTTTTTATCCATTCTCAAAAACCTCCAATTTTTTAATGGAACTCTTTTTTGGCTGTTTGATTGCTTGCTTATTGTTATTTTTTTAACAACTAAATTATATCAATTTCGACCTTCTCTGTCAATCCTAGTTATTCGCCAACTTTCTTTCTGTAATTTTTTTAATTTGTATCTATTTTTTCTAAATCAATCATATCGGTAGATTTTTTTACATTTCACCAGCTTTCTTTTCTTTTTTACAGGTTTTGCAGAATATATAAAAAAGAGAGAAGCAAATTCTTTTCTCTCTTCCTTTCCTAGTTTGGCTCAATTTTTTGTACCAAACTAGGAAAGGGATTCCCAGTAACACCTAAGAAAAGGGGGCTTTTCAAACATACTACTGTAGGATAAAAGAATTTGCTTCGTCTCCAGACTATGTTATCCTATAAAAATAACATAGATATCGTCTCTTTTTATGTATATCAGCACTGCAAAATGGTTTTATTATTCGTAAGAAACAACGTCAACCCATTTCATCAAAAGTTCTTTTTCTTCCGGCTTTTGTTCTGTCAGACGGGCTGCCGCTACAATGGGTAACCAATCCTGTACATACTTCTTAGAAGTATTGGTTTTTTCACAGAACAGATTCATATATCTCTCCGCGATATCTTTGGACTGCAAGGATAACAACAGGTAAGTTTTCGCCACATCAGCACTGGCGTTGCCTTGTCTTGCCGCTACCCAGTCTACTACATAGGTCCCTTTATCATTGATGATGATATTCTCCGGAGTGAAATTGCCGTGACACAGTTTGATGTGTTTGGGCATGCTGTCCAGTCTGGTCAGCATCTCATACTTTTTGACATCATCAATGCAATCCAGCTCATTGATCTGACGGATCAGCTTGTCCTTCAGTTTACTGAGCTTCGGAACCTTCTTTGAATGGATTTCCAACTGAATATCCACCATCTGATTAAGATAGTCATCCATATGATCCGGATCTTCCTTCATGATATCCGCCAACGTTTTACCCTCGATCAGATCCATCTGAATAGCCCAACGGTTGTTGATAACGGACACTTCACGGATGATCGGGATATTTAAGCCTGTATCTTCCACTCTGGAATGGGTTAAAGCTTCATATAAAGGCATTGTTTTACGGCAGCCCTCTTTGAACAGCTTGATCGCCATATCCCCTACACGATAAACATCAACTGTTTCGCTAGAAGAAATCAAATTTTTTAATTCCATAGATTCCATAATAAATGTTCTCCTTTCAGAAGATTACTTCTTTGTTTGGTTTGTTGTTAGGGACAATCTCTATCTATATTATACAACTTTATTCTAATATGTAAATACCTTTTTATTAAGTTTACATTTTTTTTATAAAATTCACAAAGATGATTTTCCTCGTTTTTAGCTAAAATTTATTCATCCTTTTCTCCCTATTAAAATATTGTAGTTTTGCCCATCCCCTCCCTTATAAAGGGAGATATGTTGTCTTCCTACTGTTCACCTTATCAGATATTTCGTCATATATTAGTCTTATCAACCCATTTCTACAAAAACTTTTCCTGGTCAGGAGGTGAGGCATATGAAAGCATCCTTCCCACAAAGCCTGTCAGAACAGGAAACGCAGGAACTTTCTATCATAGATCAATCTCAATGTTATCTCCTTATCTTGCTTCTCGCCATTATCCTTTCCTACTATTCTATTCAGATTCAAAAGCAACAGTTGATTTGTACCGCCACCGATCCCCAATTATGCCAATATTTGCCCAAAACCTTTCCTATCCGGGCGGTGTCACAAATTCTCACGGTTGCCGCTTTGATGTTCTTCTTCCGTCTTTCCGGGGATACTCTTGCCCAATCCGCTCCAAACACCCGTCAGCAGTGCCAAAATGGTTGGAACCATATTTCCAGCCTTCTGGTGCTTGTTGCCGCAGCAATCCGATTCGGGTTACTGGTACAATCCCCTATCTCCTAACCTGAAAATAGCAAAAGGGCTCGTTGCAAAAAAGGAACATCATAGCAACTTACCCCCAAAATTAAAAAACAACAGAAAATCAGCATCCTTGAGGAATATTTTACACCTTAAGGATGCCGATCACTGTCTTATTATGCGCTTATACGCTCAAGCCTAACTCTTTCTCTAGACCAACAGAGAAAAACAAGTTTCTCAAGCAAAAAACACAGAACGAAACTTGTAACAGGTTACCTGATAGTTGCCACGGATTTTTGCTGATTTCGCAATATTTTTTTCAGGATATTGTCTTTACAGAATTGATTACCAGATTTCCGTTACCACCTGATTCTTTTCCGCGGAACGGAAAACAGCTTCCATCAGTTTCATGACCTTCCTGATCTGGTCATGAGTAATCAAAGGGGCTTCTTCCCCTCTGCACGCCCGGATAACATTGCGGTAATAATCTTTAACGTCCGCGTGTACTTCCGGCAAGGGATATTCCCGGATGGTCTCCTCCGTGCGAGGCGCCATGGTTTTTGTCAACCCTGCGGCGGTGACTACAGGGACGGCATCCCTCTTCTCCCAGTCGGAAACCATCACTATCTTACCGGACAAGTCCCAGTCTTCCACCACGGCGGTTCCATTTTCTCCCTGTACATACCATCTGGGAAGATTGATAAAATTACTGGTTCCTACCTCGACCAGGCAAGTTAGGCCATTTTCATAGTTTAAAAAGATATGGAATCCATCGTCCACAGCGTCATTGGTCACATGAGAAAGGCTAGCGTAGAGGGATAATGGCTTTTTTTGTACCAGCATCAACATCTGATCCAGCATATGGACACCCCAGTCTAATACCATACCACCGCCGTGCTCTTTGGTATTTCTCCAGTCACCGGGTATTCCCCGGGAACCGTGTACCCTGGACTCTATATGGAATACTTTCCCTAAGGTGTTCTCTTCATACAGCCGCTGCACAATCCGGAAATCCTCATCCCAACGGCGATTCTGATGAACGGTAAAAATTACCTGATTCCGCTGGGCTGCCTCAATCATATCCTCCAGTTCCGCGCTGTCTAGCGCCACCGGCTTTTCACAAATGACATGTTTTCCAGCATCCATGGCTTGTATGGATAATTCTTTATGGAGATCATTGGGAACGGCCACAATCAGTAGCTCCACTTCCGGGTCCGCAAGCAGCTCCTCATAAGATTCATAAGCGTGGATTCCTGCCCTCTGAGCAGCTTTGTTTCGTGCCGGGTCAATGTCATAAATTCCTACCAGATGTGCTTCTTTTACCGATTTCAGAAGTTTCGCATGCCAACATCCCATTCCTCCATAACCCACTATCGCAATCTTTCCAGGTTGTTCCATCTCTTCTCTCTTCCTTTCGCTGGTTTAAGCCCACCACATGTCGCCGACATTCTCAACAGTAATCACCTGTTTGAGGAAATCTACCGCTTTGCTTAACCCTTCATTTTGGCTCATTAAGCTGTCCTCATGTTCAATACTGATGGCATAATCGTACCCTACTAGACGCAGCGCGCTAATGATATCTTTCCAGTAAAGCAGGTCGTTGCCATATCCCACGCTGCGGAAGATCCAAGAGCGGTGCATCTCATCACTATAATGTTTGGTATCCAGAACGCCGTTTACCGCTGTATTGTATTTGTCAATTTTGGTATCCTTGGCATGGAAATGGAAAATAGCGTCCCCCAGCTTTTTGATAACGGCCACCGGGTCCATCCCCTGCCAAATCAGATGGCTGGGGTCGAGGTTTGCGCCGATCTCTTCCCCCACCGCGTCGCGCAATTTGAGCAGGGATTCCGTATTGTAAACGCAGAAGCCGGGATGCAGTTCCAGCGCGATCTTATTGACCCCATGCTTTTTGGCAAAGGGAACTAGATCCTTCCAGTAAGGGATCAGTACCTTTTCCCATTGCCATTTGAGTACCTCCGAGAAGTCCTCCGGCCAGGGACATGTCACCCAATTGGGATGCAGGGAAGTCTCACAAT
>CAKUYY010000057.1 GCA_934717555.1 uncultured Clostridium sp. | reverse complement strand
ATGTTGTATTTTTCTTGAGAAACCCTTTTTGGCATAGAACAGTTTCCCGATGGTTTTCACCACAGAATCACTGTCATTAGGGCCAATTTGATAGTGTGCCGCTTCCTTGACCGGCGCAACAGCATTTTCCACTGCATAGCTGTAGGGGGTACTTTCCAATAAGGAAAGATCGTTGAGGTCATCCCCAAAAGCTACGATTTCTTCCAGTCCAGAGCATTGGGCGATTTCCTGAACTCCAGTTAGTTTGGTAGCGCTGCTGCTGAGCACATTCAGCATATAAAATCCCTCATGCCGATTGTCCTTATAATAAACCATTTGGATGTCATCTGCACAGGGAAGCTGTTTTAAAGCAGCGTATAAGCGTTCTATTACCGTCAATGTTTCAAATACGGTAAAGTAAAAGATAGGTTGCTCTCCCGAAGGTTTTCCATGGATGAAACTTTTCAAAGGAAGATTTTTTCTATCACGAAAATATCCTTGTTCCGCTTCATTGATTAAATCACCGTGATAGATATGTAATACGTCATCAAATAGAGTATAAGCCAAAAGCATTCACATGTTCTTTTTCAAACAGATTTAGAACCTGCTGAGATACCTTATGAGAGAGAAATTGCACCTGTTCATAAGTTTTTTCTTGCAGGCGATACAACGCTGCACCGTTCATGACGACAATGGGAAGAGAGAAACGGACATCTTTTAAAAGAGGCACTACTGTTGCGGGGGTACGGGAAGTAGCCACGGTAATTTGTGCCCCACGGGCCAACAAATGATTTAACTTAATGCGGGTATAAGAGGACATTTTTCTGTTGTGGTCCAGCAAGGTCCCGTTGAGATCACTGACAAAGAGTACCTGACGGTTCCGATGGCGGGGGATATGAAAATTGTTGACCAGTAAAGAAATAAAAATTCCAACGGTAGTCTCAATAATACGGCTGATACCGAATGCATAAGGGAGAAGCTCGTCACTGTGCGACACGGTGATACTGAGGAAAACCACACAGGTAATATAAGTAGCGGTATTTTTTTTCAAAAGGACGGTAATATACATGAGAGGAATCAGAGAAGCGGCAATGATTAGATATCTGGAAATTTCCCAGTTTTCCGGCCAAAAAGCTTTTAAGAGGGATAACATGATGATACCGTAAACACCGCCAATCAAGGTTCCTATGGTACGGTTAATCGCCACACGGAAACTGTTGGAGACATCCGGCTGCATACAGAGAATGGCGGCGATTGCCGCGTAAAAGGGAACACCCCTATGCCCGAATAAAGGATAAAGAAGAAGACAAAGAAAGACAGCGACTGAAGATTTTATCATTCTTAATCCAATTTTGGGCACAAAAACCAAACCTTTCAAATAAAAATGGAAAGCGTAGTAAATACGCTTTCCATTTTACATCGATTTACGGGTTCCGTCAAATAAGCGGCAAAAATACCCGTTTAAATAGTGAGAGGAAGCCCTGCTTTTTGGAAAATTTCTTTGGCCATGGATATTTCTTCGGATGTGGGGACCCTGCAATCGGACAATGGGCTAACCATTCCCATTGCTTCCCATTTGTATTCGCCCATTTTGTGGAATGGCAATAGATCCACCTTTTTGACGCAACTATAATGGGAAAGAAAAGCAGCGGTTTTTTCCAGGCTTTCTTTTTCTAGTGTCTTGCCGGGGACCAGCACATGGCGGATCCAGACATCTTTTCCAGTAATTTCACAATAACTGAGTAACTCCAGTTCATTCCGGTTATCCTGTCCAGTAAGTTCTTTACAGAGGTTGATATCCAATGCCTTAATATCCAGTAAAAGGAGGTCAGCCGCATCTACAGCGGATTTACAGGAGGAAAGAGGAATACTGCCTGAAGTATCGATGGCGCAGTGAATTCCCTCCTGATGGCAGAGATCGATGACTTGCCGGCAAAAATCTGGTTGTAAAAGAGGTTCCCCGCCGGATAAAGTGACGCCCCCGGAAGCGATAAAATTTCGGTAACGAAGGATATCCTGAAATGCTTCCTGAGAGGAAATGGTTTTTCCTGCGGAATGATCCCAGGTATCCGGATTATGGCAGTATTGACAGCGCAGGGGGCATCCTTGTAAAAAAAGAATATAACGAATACCGGGGCCATCCAGCGCCCCAAACGTTTCCACAGAGTGCAACCGTCCAATTTGATTTCCGATATCCATAAATAAAACCACCCTTCTCTTTTAGAAAAGATTGGGGAATGCCCCATAGGAAGCCGGCAGAAGAAAACTTTCTCTTCTGCCGGCTGATATTTTTATAAGAATTTCCCGTTTATTAGAAACGCTCGTGGAAAGTTCGGTTGATCACATCCAACTGTTGCTCCCTGGTCAGCTTGATAAAGTTAACCGCATAACCGGAAACACGGATAGTCAACTGCGGATAAAGTTCTGGATGGTCCATAGCGTCTAGCAGAACATCGCGGTTCAATACATTGACATTGATATGATGACCGCCTTCGTTGAAATAACCGTCCAGCAAGCCTGTTAGGTTTACCGCCTTTTCCGGCTCGTCACGTCCCAAAGCGCCGGGAACAATAGAAAAGGTGTAAGAAATACCATCTTCACTGTAATCGTAGGGCAAATGGGCAACGGACATCATGGAAGCAACACAGCCATGGGAATCACGTCCGTGCATAGGATTGGCGCCGGGGGCAAATGGTTCGCCCAGCTTACGGCCGTCCGGTGTGCTGCCGGTTTTCTTCCCATATACCACATTGGAAGTGATGGTCAAAATAGACATGGTAGGCTTACTGCCGCGATAGGTACGGCATTTGGCGATCTTGCGCATAAACATTTTTACCACGTCAATGGCGATCTCATCTACACGGGGATCATTATTGCCAAATTTGGGATAATCCCCTTCCACCTGGTAGTCCACCGCCAAGCCGCGCTCATCGCGGATGGGCTTTACCTTGGCGTATTTAATGGCGGACAAACTGTCGGCCACGACGGAAAGCCCTGCGATTCCACAGGCGCAGGTGCGGAGAATCTGGTCGTCATGGAGAGCCATCTGGATTTTTTCATAGCAGTATTTATCGTGCATGTAATGGATGATATTCAAAGTATTGATATACAACCTACTGAGCCAGTCACAGATAGCGTCAAATTTTTTCATCACATCGTCATAATCCAAATATTTACCGCGGCAGGCCAGTAGTTCAGGAGCTACCTGATCTCCTGTTTTCTCATCGCGTCCTCCATTGATCGCATACAACAGGGCTTTTGCCAAATTAGCGCGCGCGCCAAAGAATTGCATCTGCTTTCCTACGCGCATAGCGGATACGCAGCAGGCGATCGCGTAATCATCCCCGAATTTTTTGCGCATCAATTCATCGTTTTCATATTGGATAGAGGAAGTCTCAATAGATACCTTGGTACAGAAATGTTTGAAATTCTCAGGCAGACGTTCACTCCAAAGCACAGTCATATTGGGTTCGGGAGCAGGGCCGAGATTGGTCAGGGTGTGCAGGAAACGATAAGACATCTTTGTGACCATATGGCGGCCGTCAGCCGCCAGGCCGCCAATGGACTCGGTAACCCAGGTGGGATCCCCAGAGAACAGCTCGTCATAAGCGGGGGTGCGCAGGAACCGGACCATACGTAGCTTCATAATAAAATGATCTACGAATTCCTGGATTTCTTCCTCAGTGAAAACGCCGTCCCTTAAATCCCGCTCGGCGTAAATATCCAAGAAAGTGGAAACCCTGCCCAAAGACATAGCGGCTCCATTTTGCTCCTTAACGGCTGCGAGATATCCAAAATAGGTCCACTGGATGGCTTCTTTTGTGTTTTGGGCGGGAGAGGAGATATCGAAACCGTAGCCCTGCGCCATGCGTTCCAGCTTTTTCAGGGCACGGATTTGCTCCATCAGTTCTTCCCGGCTGCGGATAGCATCCTCGTCCATGACGTCATAAGTCAAGCCGTTATAGGTTTTCTGTTTTTCTTCGATGAGAAAAGCAGTACCATATAAGGCGACACGGCGATAGTCCCCGATAATCCGCCCACGGCCATAGGCGTCGGGAAGACCTGTAATAATACCATTGTGGCGGGCTTTTCGGATTTCTTCGGTATAACAGTCAAAAACACCGTCGTTATGGGTTTTGCGGTACTGAAAAACCCGCTCTACTTCCGGATCCATTTCACGGTTATACGCCTCCAGGGATTTTCTTACCATACGGATCCCGCCAAAAGGCATAATAGCGCGCTTGAGAGGAGCATCAGTCTGTAAACCTACAACTTGTTCCAAATTTTTGTCGATATATCCAGGTTGATAAGCGTCAATATCAGAAATTGTGGATGCGTCGATATCCAAAACGCCTCCAGCATTGCGTTCTTTTTCCATCAGATCGAGGACTTCTTGCCATAATTTCTGTGTGCGTTGGGTAGGGGCAGTCAAAAAAGATTCATCACCGTCATAAGGGGTATAATTACGCAGAATGAAATCGTGTACATCCACAAACCGATTCCAGCTGCCTTGCTTAAAGTTTGTCATAAAAAAGCCTCCCTAATTCATTTGCTGTGTATAGTATACCAAATCAATCCACTTTTGTCGAGAGAAAAAATACCAGAAATCATTCTTTGCTTTCTCTAACAATTTTTGCCCCCGGTAGAGCCAAAAAGTTTATCAACAAAAGAGTAAAACCATTAAAAACGATTTAGTACCCTTTTTTTCCTTCCAATGATTCATCGTTTTCTATCCAGTCCATCACATTGACAACGGTATAAGCGTCCTTGGTATTGCGGATAATCACCCGGGAAATACCAGCATTGATAATTAACCGCTTGCACATGGAGCAGGCAGAACCATTTTCCACATAGTCGCCAGTGGCGACATTTTTCCCTACCAGATATAAGGTAGCCCCAATCATATCTTTGCGGGGGGCATGGATGATAGCATTCGCCTCCGCGTGGACAGAACGGCATAATTCATAACGCTCCCCGCGGGGGATTCCCATAGATTCCCTGACGCAGAATCCCATATCCATACAGTTTTTCCTTCCTCTGGGAGCGCCGTTATAACCGGACGAAATAATCTGATCGTTATTGACTATCACTGCGCCGAAGATCCTGCGCAGGCAGGTCCCGCGCTCCAATACTGTTTCTGCAATATCTAAATAGTAATTTTCTTTGTCCCGTCTTTGCATGAAGAAAACACCTTCCTATCAAGGGCACAGCCCATTTTCTATAATATAATGATATTGCATTTTTCGACAAGAATCAATGCTTTTAGGAAAGGTTATTTTATGTTATAATGAAACCAATCTAAAGAATGAAAGCGGAAGGAGTTTTTTCACTCCTTCTGTGTAAGGACGGGAGAAGAAAGATTGAGCAGATTATCTGATATTGGAGCGATCCGGGAAATTTTATCCAGGCATGGATTCCAATTTTCCAAATCACTGGGTCAAAATTTTTTGATTAATCCTTCGGTTTGTCCCCGTATGGCGGAGGAAAGCGGGGTACAAAAAGATGGGGGTGTTATCGAGATAGGCCCAGGGATAGGGGTACTCACTTGTGAATTAGCACAGCGGGCCGGGAAAGTGATAGCTATAGAATTAGACCGCCGCCTGCTTCCGGTACTGGAAGAAACATTGGAAGAGTATGACAATGTGACAGTGATCAATCAAGATGTTTTAAAGGTAGATTTAAAGGAATTGATACAACGGGAATTTCCCGGCATGGCGGTTTCCGTATGCGCTAATTTGCCATATTATATCACTTCCCCAGTGATTATGCGTTTGTTGGAGGAGAGGCTTCCCATTGATTCCCTGACGGTCATGGTTCAGAAGGAAGCGGCAGACAGATTATGCGCAAAACCGGGAACCCGGGAGGCGGGGGCGGTGAGTATAGCGGTTCAATATTATGCCCAGCCCGAAATCCTGTTTAAGGTATCCCGGGGAAGTTTCCTCCCCGCACCCAATGTGGATTCAGCGGTTATCCGGCTGCATGTAAGGAAGCATCCCGCTGTTTCTGTGACAGATGAAGCGGTATTTTTCCGGGTGGTAAAAGCCGCCTTTGGGCAGAGGAGAAAAACGCTTTCCAATGCCCTGAGCGCAGGTCTAGGCTTATCCAAAGACAGAGTAGGACAGATTTTACAGCAGGCGGGAGTTCCGCAAACAGCCAGGGCGGAGCAGCTGACAATAGAGCAATTTGCAGCGATTTCTGAGATTTGTAGCAATCAATAAGGAAAAGCTTTTGATCCCAATAGAGACATTTAGAAATAGAGGAAGAAGGGACAAAAATGGGGGTTAACAGAAAGGTCAGCATCATAGTAGGGGCGGTTGCTTTTGTACTTTTGGTGGCGGCTATCGCATTGAGCATGTTGGAGATTACCAATGCGGCGGCGGTCATTGGTTTGATTGTGGCCGCATTGTGTATCCCGGGCATATATGTTGCCTTTGAGAGCTGGCAGGAAGAAGATGGAGAACAATTAGAGGAAATGCAGAAGGAAAAGACGAATGATACTAGAAACAGTTGATTCGGATTTTTTGATAAAAAGAAGGAATGTAATATGGAACAAACAGTTATTTTAGCGTCCGCATCCCCCCGAAGACGGGATCTGCTGAATATGGCGGGCGTCCCCTTTCAAATTGTTGTATCGGATATTGAGGAAACGCTGGAGCCTGGGTGTACCCCGGAACAAGCGGTGGTACAATTGGCGCAGAGAAAAGCGGAAGCGGTGGCTCACATTCCAGGATATGAAAAAAGGGTTATCGTAGCGGCTGATACCGTTGTAGCCCTGGAAGGAGAAATTTTCGGAAAACCGAAAAATGAGGGAGACGCAGCCCGTATGTTACGCCGATTATCCGGAAAGCCCCATCAAGTATTCACAGGAGTTTGTGTACGGGTTTCCGAGGAAAAAAGTATCACTTTTTTTGAACGCACAGATGTGAGCTTTTATCCCCTGACCGATGGAGAAATCAACCGTTATATCGCTACCGGAGAGCCATTGGATAAAGCAGGGGCTTATGGGATCCAAGGAAAAGGAGCATTATTGGTGAAAGAAATCCAAGGGGATTTTTACAATGTGATGGGGCTTCCAATTGCCCGTTTGGTAAGAGAATTGCACCACCTGCAGGAAAATTAAATATATTTTATGAGGAAAAAAGAACCTCCCCTACCGACAGAAAAACGATCGTTCTATCGGCAGGGGAGGTTTTATTGTGTATACAAGTGGCAGCTATTAATATAAAATTGCGCCATACTTGTCTGTAATGGGTTTTAACTGTTCTTTTGGGAAACCACAGTCAGTATCCACTAAGAGGCGTCCCTGGAAATTGCGGAGTGTATATTCCAAAATGGACAAATCGTGAACCAGAATATCGATAGGCAAACGGGTCATACTGGCGTTTTCTATCAGGATATCGGCGTCTTCCTGAGAATTGATTTCCACCAAAGCCACATTGACCTGTTCATCTTCCAGATCAATGAGGTCGTCAGAAAGATCATAGGTACAAGTGATAGGTTTGCTTAACTCAATATCATCGCTTAGGAAAAAGACCTCGCTTTCAATAGCAGCGGCATAGTGATCCGGTTCATGGGAAGGCATACAAAAAGTTTTTCTCTGGATGCGGTCATGAAGAGCCTTGATATGCTCAGGAGTAGTACCGCAGCATCCGCCCAGAATACCGATGCCGGACTGAAACATGCGCTCCATATCCTCAGCGAACTGTTCCGGGGTCAAATCATAGTGACAGGAATTTTCCGCTTCCGGTTTTCCGGCGTTAGGTTTCGCGATGAGAGGAACACAGGCGTGGGGGAGAAGCTCTTTCAAAAATTGTTCCATCTGGTCGGGTCCAGTGGAGCAATTCAACCCGATTGCGTCGGCTCCCATAGCCTGTAATGTAAGCAGTGCAGAAAGAGGCCTTGTCCCCATAATAGAACGGCCGTTCTCTTCGGCTGTCATGGTGACAAATACGGGCAATCCGGCTTTTTTAGAGGCAAGGACACCGGCGCGCATGTCAGCTAGCGACATCTGGGTTTCCAGAGCAATAAAATCCACCCCGGCCTTTTTTAGAGCCTGAATCTGTTCTTCGTAGATTTGATATAATTCTTCAAAAGTTGCCTCTCCATAGGGTTCAATCATAACCCCAGCGGGGGAGACATCTCCCCCTACCAATACTCCTGCGGGCTTTGCTACCTGTTTGGTCAGTTCTACCAAACGCAGGTTCATTTCTTCCACACGGCTTTCCAACTCATATCCGGCTAATTTATGCCGATTGGCGCCAAAAGTGGGAGCGTAAAGGGCATTTACTCCTGCCTGCACGAATTGAGCTTGTAGGTCAATGATAACCTCCGGATGCTCTAAGATCCACTGTTCCACACAGACACCGCTGGGCATACCTGCGGCAATCAAATTGGTTCCAGTGGCTCCATCCAAGATCAAAGGAAGGGGAAAGGGAAAATTTATCATTTGATATGCTCCTTATTACTGAAAAAGGAAGCCGCCCTCCCAAAGGGTAAAATCTAATGAGAAAGGGCAGTCGACCGTAAAAATTTTATTTGAAAGTCTTTACGGGAAAAGATAAACAGGAAAACATTCCTTACATTTTTTCCGGTGCTGTGATTTTAAACATGGTCAAAACATTTTCAATCACGGTGTTTACCGCCAGGCACAAAGACAGGCGGGCTTGGGTGAGGCTGTCCTCTTCGCCTTTTACCCGGCAGGCGTTGTAGAATTTATGGAATAATGTCGCCAAAGTAATAACGTAACGGGTGATACGGGCCGGATCATAATCCTTCGCGGCGGCTACAATCTCCGAGGTATAAGAG
>CAKUYY010000056.1 GCA_934717555.1 uncultured Clostridium sp. | reverse complement strand
CGCCTTTTGTGTGGAAATGACCCGCCGGCATAATAACGCCAATATTCTCTGCATGGGCGGACGCGTTATCAACGAACAGCAGGCGCAGGAGTTCGCCGGCATTTTTTTGGATACTCCTTTTGATGGGGGCAGGCATATTACCCGCATACAAGAGATTGCAGAAATTGAGGATGAAACTTTTGAACAAAGAAGACAGGAGGAATTACATATGAATTCACAGGTATTTCTAATGGACCATCCCCTGATCCAGCACAAGCTTACCTTGTTGCGTGACAAAAATACAGGTTCCAAAGAATTCCGCGAGCTGGTGGGAGAGATCGCTATGCTCATGTGCTATGAAGCTACCAGAGATCTGACCTTAAAAGAGGTCGAGATTGAGACCCCGGTGGCGGTAGCCAAAACAAAGGTGATTTCCGGAAGAAAACTGGCGTTTGTTCCGATTTTACGCGCGGGAATAGGTATGGTAGACGGCGTATTGGAATTGGTTCCGGCGGCGAAAGTAGGGCATATTGGACTGTATCGAGACCCTGAAACGTTACAGCCGGTAGAGTATTACAATAAGCTGCCCTCAGATATTGAAGAACGCGATGTGATTGTACTGGATCCCATGTTAGCGACGGGGGGATCCGCTATTGACGCCATTTCCATAATCAAAAAGCATCATCCCAAAAGTATTAAGTTTATGGGGATCATTGCAGCTCCGGAAGGGATGAAAGCCTTGACAGAGGCCCATCCCGACGTACAGGTTTATTGTGCGGCCCTGGATGACCACCTGAATGAACACGGTTATATTGTGCCGGGACTTGGAGATGCTGGAGACCGTATCTTCGGGACAAGATAAGGATATATCATTTGATAAAAGCCTGGACTAATTTAGTTCCAGGCTTTTTCCGTTTAAAGCTTTCTCTATACAAAATATATGCGAGCAAGAAAAGATAAAAGGAGAAAAAATATGGTTAAAATAAAGCTTTTTATAGATTCAAGGAAATGTAATAAGTAAAAAACTTCCGCAGGAAACATAGAGATCAGGTACCTGCTTCCATAAAATCTTCCTTTTACCGTGTGCGGCGGTAAAAGAAAAACTTTTCAATTGGGAATATCCAGTAACTGGAAGTAAAATTATATAAAAGCGTTATTCATAATTTTATTTTTCAGATATCGGTTAAAAGTACTGTACTCATTGTACGAGATTTGTTTTGGATAGGTCATAATGACCAGATTATGTCCATGATTTTGTTTATGATATGGTGGATGAATATGTTGAAAGGAATTTTCTATAAAACCACATCTTTCATAAAAGCCTTTTCTCCGTTTAGAAATATTGTCCACGGGAGGATCAATTTCAAGAATGAGCGTTTTTTGTTTTCCTCCCAAAAGGGACAGGACTTTTCTCCCGTACTGTTTATTTCTCATTTCCGGCAGAATACATAAATGCTCAATATAGATAAAATCTTCTGATTCCCAGTACAAAACCAGACCAACAAAAGTATTTTTGTTGTATATCAGACTGAAATGGTATTCATTGTCGCTTAAAATTTTTTCTTGAGAAAATGCCTCTCGCCGTTCATGAAAAGGAAAACTGATTTGATATAGTTCCAACGCCCTACAATACATCGGATGTAATATATTTGTGATACGTTCTAAATTCATTGTTTCCTCCTATAAGGCTTCTTTGATATTCTTATCATACTCAGATATAAAGAGCGGCTGTACAATTTTTCTACCTCTATTGCAGAATAGCAGAGCCAGCTGTCCTTGTCAATGGTCTTTACATATTACTAATTAAGTGTATATCTGTCCCTTTTTATACCACAGATAAGAGAGTACAAAGTAACAAGTATTTTTTACGCATATTATGGACGCTTATTTTCCCATAGAAAAAATGGGTATTCAGATAATTTCTTATAAAAAGCAGTGTTTACAAGGAATTCCATAGTTTCATAGCTTTTGGTGCCGCCTATAGGGATTGTATACACTATTGAGAATTTTTAGATAGTCAATTGCTATTTTAAAAGGAAACTTCATCAATACAGTTGACTTTTGCTTGAGAGTGTGATAAGTTGTTAACGAAAAGTGAATATATCATTACAGTACGTGTCATTTGACATGTTTAAAAGGGAATACGGTGGGAATCCGTAACAGTCACGCTGCTGTAAGGTGGACGAAAGCCCAATGATGTCACTGGAGAGTTTCTCTGGGAAGGCGGGCGAGTAGAAGGAAGCCAAGTCAGAATATCTGCTGTAATGACAGACTTATGTTTAACCTTTCGACAGAAAAGGCCGTCTGAATCTTCAGGTGTAGGTGGGAAGCTTTAACGTAATATTTCCGGAATTTTGGAGATCCTAAAAGGATAGAATTCCTCTAGGATAAAAATTTCCAGTTTTCCAATATTTGGGGTTGTGTCCATATACGCGGGGAAAAACAAAACGTCTGCCACTATAGAAATTTCTATAATGGCTCTTTTTGTTTTATCCAATATTGCTATACCTGATTTAAACATGTACTGTTACAGGCTGCCAAGAGGCAGCCTGTTTTTTTGTTGAAAAGGGAAGAGGGGAGGCTATTGACAGGCGAAAAATGATGATGTAGTTAGCAGAAAGGGGAAAAGTTATGAAAAAAAGGTTTCTATCGTTTTTTTTAGTTTTGTCGTTATTGGTATCCTTATTGATACCAGCCGCCACCGCCGCAGAAGCGGCGGGAGAGGAATCTCTGGAGATAACAGTAACTGTTTCTGTCCAGCCGGAAGAGGCGCTTGTGTTCTTAACAGATAGCCAGGCGAATCGGGTGTTTCCCAATGAGGATGGGACATATACCTTATACCAGGGAGCTTCTTATCATTATAACATTACAAAGAGTGGCTATGTAGGGATCAGTGAGGACTTTATTGCAGGAGAAGAAACACACATTTCCGTCACTTTGGCGAAAGCAGAGGAAAACCCTTCTATCAATCCAGACCTCCCGTCCAGTTGGCCTACTTTTCGTGGCAATGCGGAAAATAACGCAGTCGTAGATGCGCCGACCCCGCAAACAGCGGACGATGCCACTTTGTATTGGGCCACCAAAATAGGTCAGGGTTTTTGGGGAGGAGCCGCAGGCTCCCCGATCATTGTAGACGATTATTTGGTGTTCTGTTCTGGAAAAAAGCTATATAAAACGAACCGGTTTACCGGTGAATTGATGGAACAGACCGGGGATATGGTGACAAATTCTAATTTTAATATTGTCCCTCCCACGTATGCGGACGGTATGATCTTCGTAGGCCTATCCAACGGTACGATTCAGGCATTTGACGCGGAAACGTTGGAATCCTTGTGGGTTTATGAAGATCCCTTGAAAGGACAGCCGAATAGCCCGTTGGTTTATTATGACGGATATGTCTATACCGGTTTCTGGAATAGTGAGACCAAGGCCGCAAATTTTGTATGCGTTTCCGCTACGGATGAAAATCCAGACGACACACAGGAAGCCAAATACGCCACATGGACTTATCAACAGGCGGGAGGTTTCTACTGGTCTGGAGCCTATATCAGCGACAATTTCGTATTAGTGGGTACTGATGATGGACAAAGCGGTTATTTATCGGATACCTCGAATCTGCTGTCCCTGGATCCCAAAACAGGAAAGCTGATCGATAAAATTGGGAATCTGAACGGGGATATCCGTTCTTCCATTTCTTATGACACCATTACAGACCGCTATTATTTCGCAAGCAAAGGCGGAAGTTTTTACAGTGTTGCGGTGGAAAATGACGGAACGTTTTCTGATGATCCCGAAGGCGTACAGGGATATGATTTAAAGGAGATTGTGTTGGATAACGGTATCGGCAGTCCCAATACGCCCCCTATGAGCACCTCTACGCCCGTCGTCCATAACGGGCGCGCTTATATTGGCGTTGCCGGAGAGGCTCAATTTGTTCAATATGGCGGACATAATATCACTGTTATTGACCTGGAAAGCTGGCAGATTGCCTATACGGTCCCCGTAAAAGGATATCCTCAGACCAGCGGACTTCTGTCTACCGCCTATGAGGACGAAGAGGGCTATGCTTATATTTACTTTATTGATAATTATACCCCGGGACAACTTCGAGTGATAAAAGATAAACCTGGAATAACTTCTGTTGTGGATGGGGTTACAGAACGGTATATGAGCAAGGGACAGATGGTGACCATAGAAGGATGCGCGCCGGTATTGTTTACTCCTTCCGGAGACCAAGCTCAGTACGCTATTTGCAGTCCTATTGTAGATGAAGAGGGTACGCTTTACTTTAAAAATGATTCCGCCTATATGATGGCGGTGGGAAGTCGGATCGAAAAAATAGAAGTGACTGTTCCCCCAGAGAAAACCACTTATATGGAAGGAGAGATTTTTGATCCTTCCGGGATGCAAGTAAAAGCTTTTCTGGCGAATGGAATGGAGAGAGATATCACGGACTCTGTGACATTTTCTCAAGTCCCTTTGACAACAGCGGATACAGATATCACGGTTTATTATAACTATGTGATGTACGGCGACCGGTTTGATGGGGAGAATGGAAATGAAACGGGGATAACCGTTTTGCCCCCGGAGACATACATTAACTTGACTGTGTTGACCACTGGGGAGACCTCTTCCATTTCCCATGTGATGGATTTGATTGCTGGAATCGGGAAAGTAACCTTGGAAAGCCAAGACAGTATTCAGACAGCCCGGGAAGCCTATGTGGCGCTGCCCGAAACTCTACAGCCGTATGTGACCAATTACAGCAGCTTGACAGCGGCGGAAGCGGAATACCAGACTCTATACGCTGTATTTTCTTTGATCTCTGAAATTGGAGAGGTCACTTATTCCAAAGCTGATATTATTGAACAGGCAAGGATAGCCTACGATGCCCTATCCGTGGAACAGAGGAAAGAAATTACAAATTATCAGGATTTGCTGGAAGCGGAGAAAATATTGACAGAACTGATTGCGGACATCAATTCCGTAGAACAACAAATCAGTGAGATTGGAACCGTCACGCTGTCTAAAGAAAAGATTATAGAGGCTTCACGTCAGGCCTATGACAGCTTACCGGAAGATTCCAAGAAAGGCGTAACAAATTACAAAGATCTAGTAAATGCGGAAAGAACTCTTGACGCATTGAAAAAGGAGATAGACGATGTAATCGCTTCTATCAATGCGATTGGAGAAGTTACTTATGCCAAATCTAGTGTGATTCAGATGACAAGAGAGGCGTATACCGCGTTGACAGAGGAACAGCAGGGGAGGGTTTCCAACTATCAAGTTTTGGTGGATGCGGAAAAACTTCTGAATCAACTGGTCGAGGAAATTTGTTCTGTGGAAAGTAAAATTGACGCGATCGGTGTCGTGACTTTGGAAAAGGAAACCCTGATTCAAGCTGCCCGATCGGTTTATGAACAATTGCCGGAGCCCTCTAAAACAGGGGTAAGCAATTATGACGTATTAACTGCGGCGGAGGCGGAATTGCAGTCCCTAAAAAAACCAACGCTTCCCCAGGAGCCGCCAACAGGAGAGGAGAATCAGACGACTGGAAATGAGCAACTTCCCGCCACAGGAGAACAAGGACAATCGGATTGGATCGTATGGCCTATGCTGATATGCGGGATAGCGGCGTTCTCCATTTCACTGAGAAAAAAACGGTCGATATCCTCGAATCGTTCATTGTAAAAACATTTTGTGAATAGCGAAGGTTATTTTCTTGCAAGAGATAGCCTTCGCTATCTTCTCTTTTCATTGATAGGGAAAAGGAAACTGCTGTTTCCCACAAGAGGAGAAAGGAATTGAGATGAAAAAGATACCCAATCGATGGATACGCTGTTTCAGTATCTTTATTATACCTGTTCTAGTGATTGCTATCATGCTCTGTACAGGGTTTCAGTCTACTGTCCTTCCAGAGAACCCGTTGGATATTCAAGAAGAGGTACCTGACATGAGTCCCGGCGGCGAGATGGGACTGTCGGAAGAATATTTGGACTCCTTAACACAGGCGGATATCCACAAAGCGGAGACGTCTCAGGAAGAGATAGAAGATGATGGAGAGGACAACAGTACCTCCAAACCCGCCGATCAGCAGGATCAAGGGGAAAAAAGTTCGGAAGAATCCGAGAAGCAGAAACAGGGAGATTTTTCGGATGATAGTGGAGGTTCAGGCTCATGGGAAGGTTCTGCCGCCATTCCCGGGGAAACAGGAGATTCCTCCGGTATGCCGGGAGATCAGGTTCCCTCTGCTGGAGGAGAAAGTAATATAGTTTATTTTACTACCACGATTCAAGATGGGCAGACGATTGACACCCGTGAATTTTCCTTTGAAATCATCCAACACCAGAAGTCGCTGAAAGTGAGGAGCGTTTCTGTTTTTGTAAACGGAACTCGTCAACCCCAATTTCAGGGAAAGGTACTTCTCAAAGAAGGAAAAAATGCTCTTCGGATTTCTGTAGCATATATAGATCAGACTGGAAAATCCTTTGCTGTCTATCAGGACTATACGGTTTATGTGGATTTAGGGGATATTATCCTGCAAACGGATCTCAAAAGTCAGACAGTAGGGACGGACACTCTTCAGTTTACCGCTTGTGCGATATGGAAGGGTCAGACGGTACCTCTCACTGTGACTTGTAATCAACAGGAACTTTTTTCCCAGGATAACGGCCTGTATACAGCGAACCTGACGGAAGGGGAAAATATCATCCAACTGTATTCCGTTGTGGGAGAAAAGCAAATTTTAGAAAATTATACCGTCTACTGCGTACTGCCCAAAGAATTTTCCATTCAGACAGATCTTAAGGATCAGACTGTACACAATGACAGTATTTCTTTTATCGTCTCTATGAAAAATGCTTCCAATCAAGCGCGGCTGACGGTAGTATGCAATGGAAAAACGCTTACATCTACTGGGAATGGACAATATACGGCCCCTTTAAAAATTGGGAACAATGTGATCCGAATAAAGGCTGTTGATGTCATAAATGGAACAAAAGTTACCAAAGACCAGTCTTTTACAATTCTTTATGTTCCTGTCGCAAATGAGGAAACTCAGCCCTTATTGGAGCACATTAACGTTACCGATGGGATGTCGGTAAAAGGTAAAGAGTTTACGTTGGATGTATTGCCGAAGAACTATCAAGGAAACAGAATTTATAGTAAGGGGATTACAGTCAGGTTAAATGGGATGCTGTATCCTTATACTTGGGAATCGGAATTTACTAGCTATCTGTTATATTTTAACAACGGGGAAAATAGGCTGGAAATCCGCATTACCGATGAAGATGGGCGGTACACGGATTACTATTATCAAATTCACTGTCAGGCAGTGGAAGACGGCGAGGAACTGGGAAAGATTACCCTCAGCATTGACGCTAATGTATTAGGACTGGGCTATATTGTAGAACCGACCGAGGTTACTATCCGCCAGGGGGAAACTCTCTCTTATACCATCGCGCGGTTTCTAGAGGAAAATGGATTTACCTATCGTTACACCGGTTCTCTGGATACGGGATTTTATTTATCTCGTTTAGAAAAACCAGGGATCGGAACAGGGGTTTCGATCCCTGAGGATCTGAAAAAAGAAATTGATGCGGATGGATTGGAATGGAAAGAACAGCGTTTTGATGACAGTCTGGGAGAATTTGATTATTGCCAGGGGTCGGGATGGAACTACACCATCAATGGGAACTTTCCAGGGTATTCCATGTCAGATGCCGTGGTAAAAGACGGAGATGAAGTAAGAATCCGCTTCACCTTGGCTTATGGAAAGGATATCGGTGCTCCCCAGGCAAATGGGGAAGATTGTTATGACAAAGTGTGGTGAGTATCTTGACAAGATCAAAAGAGAAAAAAATGATTGCCTTACTGTTGGCTGTCGCCATGATATGGGCGTTTTTTCCCATAACGGTCCGGGCGGAACATCAGGATTATACCCTCCCGCTTTTGGAACAGATGATGGAAGATATCATCAAATGGAAAAAGACTGATGTGGGGACAGAAGGAGGAGAGCTGTTTGGACAGAATATGTTATTGGATTCTCAAAATCTAGATTGGTATGCGATAGGAATCGGAAGGATGGGATATGAGGATGATTACAGCGCTTATTTATCTATTCTGAAAAATACAGTGACGCAGAAATACATACAGCCGGATCAGTTGGATTTACAGAAGGCTACGGAATGGCACCGTATTGCCCTGGCGGTTTTATCGTTAGGAGGAGATCCCACTCAGGCGGGAACGGATCCGGATGGAGAAAAAATAAACCTGATTGCGGATGGAGTTTATTACCGGGGAAGGACGCAGTCTCTAGGTTCCCAGGGGATCAATGGATATATCTGGGGATTAATCGCTTTGGACGCGATGCGCTACCAGGTGCCGGAAGATGCCACGGACACCAGAGATACCATTCTTTTGAAAATTCTAGAAAATCAAGGAAGCGAAGGGGCGTTTTCCCTGGATGGAAAAAGTGCTGACCTTGATGTGACCGCTATGGCGTTGACAGCGTTGGCGCCGTATTACAACAGCGAAGAGGAGTATCTTGTCCATGGAGAATATAAAACTGTGAGGGACAGCGCAGACCGGGCGGTTGTCTATCTTTCAGAGCAGCAGGAAAAGGATGGGACTTTTGTATCCTGGGGAAAAGGAAGCTGTGAAATTTCCTCCCAGGTTATGATAGCATTATGCAGTTTGGGGATTGACCCAGTCAATGACCCCAGATTTATAAAAGATGGAAATAACGTACTGGATGGGCTCATAAAATATCGAATTTCCGATGGAGGATTTACCCACAGTTTTGAACAGGATGAAGAAAATCCTTCCGCGAAGGCTGGGGAATCCAATGCTATGGCCAGCGAACAGGCCTTATGCGCTCTGGTATCCCTATACCGGTTTCAGACAGGGCTACGCGCTTTCTATGACTTCCGGCCAGAAATGAGCCAGGAGCAAAGAGAACAAATGATGGATCTAGAAAGCCAAATCGACGCCATGGAAAAGGATGCAGATTCTGTACAATCGCTGTTTGAG
>CAKUYY010000055.1 GCA_934717555.1 uncultured Clostridium sp. | reverse complement strand
GGATTCACTTTGAAAAGGGTATTATGCGCGGCTTTAACGGTTCTTTTTCTGTTCGTGTGTTTGGCGGGGTGTGGAAACAAGCTGAAATCCGATCTTGCATTTGAAACACTAAGCGTTACTTTTTATGATGGAAAAACTGTAAGCACAGATATGGATCAAGAAACTGTTAGGAAAAACATGGAAAGGGCACCATCCAATACGCTGGAATTAACAAATTCAACAGAGGATGAATGGCTTCTTAGTTATGGCTTATCGGTGGGATATGATTTAAGTGAAAATGTATCATCTATTATGGCAATAAAAACAGATGATATGAGTTTTAAAACTAGCTTAGGGGTATCTCTAGGAGATAGTATCGCATCGGTAAAAGAAAATCTTGGAGAACCTACACTTGAAGATGAAGATTCCTGTAGTTATCTTTTTTATCGAACCGAGGGTAGATATGTTATTGTTAGAGGTAATCCAGACTACTTTTTGTCCTCATTAAAAGAAGATGAGAGAAAAAATGCATATATGGTTATTTTTTATTTGGAAAACGATAAAGTAGAAACTTTCTCAGTAAGCAACTTCTCTTGAAAACATATAAAATTTTAGGCACCCTTCGGGGTGCTTTTGTTTTGCAAAAATTTCCTAAAACCTTTTGACAATGGACAAGCAAAGCTTACGGAAAAGCTCGCAAAAGGTTGATTTTACCCCTTGTATATAGTATATTAATAATAAATTATATGTGAGGGGGATTCACTTTGAAAAGGGTATTATGCGCGGCTTTAACGGTTCTTTTTCTGTTCGTGTGTTTGGCGGGGTGTGGAAATAAAAATCAAGTTGATCCTAAGTTATGTTTTTTACATAACAATTCTCTTTCTCTTACGAGCGATAAAGAAACTATTGTAAGGGTGGAAAATTTAAAATGCTATGACGAAGATATCAATATGTATATTCCAAAAGAGGATGAGTACTGTATAATCGATGGGATAGATTTTATAGATATTTATTTTTTCAATGAGGATGACCTTTTCAGAGAGGTTACATATACTTTTGCATATTCAGATAAAGAAGATGTTTCCCCATATTTTGAAAAAATGGGAAAATATTTAAACTCGATCTACGGAACAGGAAACAATTATTCTGATGAAGAGATTGAAGAATGGGGATATACTTGGGAAGTATCTGATGGAAAGAGTAATTCTTACGAGATTTGTTTATCGCAATCGGGAAAATATAATTTGTTAGAAATAGCTATTTCTGCGACTGGAGATGGAAGGTCTCAAGCTGAAAAAGCATATGATGATTCTGTATCAGCACTTGGTGAGGCATATGACGACTTAGCAGAGAAAATAAAAGATTTCCAAGAGGGAGTTGATAATGCATCACCTATAGAAAATTATAAAATATTTCCCAAAAATGATCTTATTACCCAACAGCAATTTGATCTATTAGAAGAAGACATCAGTTATGAAGACGCTATGAAAATTTTAGATTCTCCCAAAGACCTTAGTATTCCTGAAAATGAGACAAGTTTTTTCTGTGAATGGAAAGGGGATTCTGGAAACAAATATGTTTTTCTAGTTTTTTCGGATAATAAACTAATCAGCAAAAACTCGTCAGGCTTAGAATAAGATAAAAGCACCCTGCGGGGTGCTTTTGTTTTGCAAAAATTTCCTAAAACCTCTTGATTTGTATCGCTTCAAAGAGTAAAGCCGATTATTTCAAAGCCAGAAGAGAAAATCAAAAAACTTTTAGCGTTGCTCTTGATCGACAAAAGCTTGAGCTTTTTGAGATCAAATTGCAAGAGAAAAAACAAACAAAAACGGAATGGATTAATGAAAAAATCGACGAAGAATTAAAAAAATAGAGTAACCCGCCACCTTCGGAAGTTACGGATTACTCTATTGCACCGGATAAGGTATCCAGTAAATCTATTATACTGGATACCTTCTGAAAATTCAACCTATTTTCAGGAGGTAATTTTTATGACTTATAATGACTTAATCCGTTTTATGATCGATCAAATTCATGATGAAGCTATTTTGAAGGAGATTTATTCTATTGTCCGTTATATTTCTTATAACAAGGAGGCTGAAACAGCATGAATAACTTACAAGTTTTTAATAATCCCGAATTTGGAGAAGTAAGAACGATTAAACGCGACGGCGAACCGTGGTTTGTGTTGAAAGATATATGTGAACTATTTGGGGAAAGGAATTACCGAAGAGTTTCTGCTAGATTAGATGAAGATGAAAAGGGTGTGTCACAAATCGCAACCCCCGGCGGAACACAAAATATGACAATTGTAAATGAATCTGGCCTTTATTCCGCACTCTTCCAAATGCAACCGGAAAAAGCCCGTGGTGTTTCAGAAGAATATATCGAAGGAAGAAAGAAACAGCTTAAATCCTTTAAACGCTGGATCACATCAGAGGTCATTCCATCCATCCGCAAGCACGGGGCTTACATAACACCGGATACTTTGGAACAGATGATCGCAGACCCGGATACCACAATCCGGCTGCTCACCACCTTAAAAGAGGAACGCCAAAAGCGGGTGCAGTTGGAAAATGAAGCGAAGACAAACCGTCCCAAAGTGCTGTTTGCGGACGCGGTAGCTACGGCGCACAACTCCATCCTGATTGGAGAGCTGGCGAAGCTCATCAAGCAGAACGGTGTGGATATGGGACAGAACAGGCTTTTTGAATGGATGCGTAAAAACAGTTATCTAATCGCCCGGAAAGGCACCGACTACAACATGCCCACACAACGAAGCATGGAATTAGGTTTAATGGAGATCAAAGAAACCACGATCACCAACCCGGACGGATCTATCCGTGTTAACAAAACGCCGAAAGTCACCGGCAAGGGACAGCAGTACTTCATTGAGAAATTTTTGAAAAGGGAACCCGCCTAACAGAAACGGGAAAAATAAGTATTTTAATAAAGATAGAACCGCATCCTGAACGGGTGCGGTTCTATTTTTATCTGTTTTATCCTGCGTTTGCTTCCAGCCGCGCAAGCCTTTTTTCCAGTTCTTCAATCCTGCGTTCTAATTCCCATTGTTTTTCATGAGCGAGCTTGTAACCGTCAAACAGGGAATCAATGCGTTTGCCTACGTCGTTCTCGACCAACACCTTTACGCCTCTGATTTCCGTTTCAATTTTCTGGTTGATCTTTTCTTCCAGCCCATCCATCCCGGCAAGTATGGCTTGAAGCATCTCTTTCGTTTCCGCATCCATGATTTGTTACCTCCCATTTTACCGTTATGTATATTTGCATCTTTATCATACCATAAACACTAGACTATAATCAATCTGTAATTACAAGGAAGTAGATATAGGATTGTTTTTGAAAAAGTGAGAGAAACCTCTTGAACTCTCAGTATATGTACGTTATACTGTACATATACTGAGAGCAAGGAGGGTTCTTTATGACCAACACTAATATTACCAACCTAAGAAAAAACCTGTTTGAATATGTAAACCAAGCTATTGAATATCACGATGTTATCAATGTAAACACCAAAAATGGAAACGCTGTTATTATGAGCGAAGAGGAGTACAACGGCCTAATGGAAACCCTGTTTTTATCCAGCGATCCCAGGGTGAAACAGGAGATTGTGGAGGGAATAAAAACGCCTTTAGAAGAATGTATCCCGGCGGATGAGGTGGAATGGTAATGTATCAAATCGTGTATACCAAAACCGCCGTGAAGCAGATCCCAAACTTAAAGGCCGCAAAACTAGACGGCAGGGTGAAAAAGTTAATTTCCATTTTGGAAAAAGACCCGTTTCAAAATCCGCCGCCCTATGAAAAACTGATAGGAGATTTGAAAACGGCTTATTCCCGCCGGATCAATGTACAGCACCGTCTGGTATATCAAGTTTACGAAAAAGAACAGACTGTCAAAATATTAAGCATGTGGACGCATTACGAATATTAAAACGAAGCACCGGTTCTGGTAGAACTGGTGCTTTTGTTATACCCATTTTTAGAAAGAAGGGGAACAATGGCCAATAAAACCATAAAAGGCATTACCATAGCCCTGGGCGCTGATTTCAGCGCGGTAGGAAAAGCGGTGGACGGGATTGACAAGAAATTCCGATCCATGCAGACGGAACTGCGGCAGGTGGATAAACTGTTGAAGCTGGACCCGAAAAATACGGAACTGCTGACGCAGAAACAAGACTTGCTTGCCCAGTCCATCCAGGGCACTAGGGACAGGCTGACCGCTTTACAATCCGCTCAGGAAAAAGTCAATAAGGCATTTCAGGAAGGAAAGATCGATGAATCCCAATACCGTGCCTATCAGCGGGAAATAGCGGCGACAGAGCAGACCTTAAAGAATCTCGAGAGGCAGGAAAAGGAGACCGCCGACGCAATCGAACACGCCAACGACAAAGTAAAAGCATCCGCCAAAGAAGTGGAAGCCGCTAAGGACAGTATCAAGAAGGTTGGGGACGATATTGAGAATGTGGCGGAAAAAGCCGGAAAGGGCCTGCTGACCATTGGGACGGCGGTAGCCGGGGCCGGAACTTACTGCCTGAACTTTTCCACAGACTTTGACAAAGCGTTAAATAATGTCATCACCAAAACAGGGGCCACGGCGCAGGAAACCGCCGGGCTTGAAGAAGTGATGGAAAGCGTATACTCCAATAATTTTGGCGAGGATATCGCCGACGTGGGAAATTCCGTGGCCACGGTCAAACAGCAGATGAAACTGGCCGGGGAGGAATTGCAGGCCACCACGGAAAACGCCCTGATGCTGCGGGATACCTTTGATTTCGAAGTCAACGAATCCACCCGAGCGGCCAAAATGCTGATGGATCAGTTTGGTATTTCCTCTGAGGAGGCGTTTACCCTGATTGCCCAGGGGGCGCAAAACGGCTTGGACAAAAACGGGGATTTGCTGGATACCATCAACGAGTATTCCGTCCACTTCAAGCAGGCGGGATTTGATGCGGAAAGCATGTTCAATATGCTGATAAACGGAACGGAAAGCGGCACCTTTTCCGTGGATAAGCTGGGCGACACGATCAAAGAATTCTTTATCCGCGCAAAAGACGGTTCTGATTCCACCATTGGAGCCTTCCAAAAATTAGGGCTTAACGCGGACAAAATGACGAAAAAGTTTGCCGAGGGTGGGACTTCCGCTTATGAAGCCTATCAAACCGTAAATGAGGCTTTATTTAATCTAGATGATACGGTAAAACAGAACGAAGTTGGCGTGGCTCTTTATGGTACGATGTGGGAAGACCTGGGGGCGGACGGCGTGCAGGCACTGACCAACATTGACGGCGCGGCGGATCAGACCGCGAACACCCTGGAACAGATCAATAAAACCCAGTACGATGATTTGGGTTCCAGTTTGGAAACATTGGGACGCACTATGAATACGGAAATCATCAGGCCGCTGGGAGACAAATTGACCCCTTATGTGAAAGATCTCGCCGAAGAAATCAAGGATCATGCCCCGGAAATCAAAGATCTTGTTATGGATGCAGCTGGGGGCGCAAAGGAACTTATCAGTTATGTATTGGACAATAAGGAAACTGTTATCACGACAATTGGAGGGGTGGCGGCGGCCCTAGCCGCTGCTAAAATTGCTAAGACAATTTCAGGAATCGTATCTAGTGTTAAAAACCTAGGGACTGCTGTCACAACCACCTTTTCTCTTATTTCAGCTCATCCAATAGGAGCTTTGGTAACAGCTATTGCTGGTGTTGTTGCATTAGCTGTTGGAGATATCGTGAATTCCTCTAAGGAAGTAGAAGAGGAAGTAAAGAAACTAGAAACCATATCCACAGAAAAGCTTGATACAGCTTTTTCAAACTTGCTGGATCATGTGCAAAGTTTTCAAGATGGCATATCAAATGCGGGAACTATTTATGATAACTTTAACGAATCGCTGATTGTTTCTGCCGATAGGCAAGCTGAAATATCACAGGAAATGGATAATGCACAGAATACAATCACAGAAATAGCAAGGACGGCTACAGAAACCCGAGGATCGCTTACACAACAAGAAATCGATAGAATTGACGAATTGTTAGGAAAGATTCAGGGATTGGCTGCGGAGGAGCTAGAAAATGCCAAAGCGTATCAGGGAGCTACTTTAGAATATGCATCTTTTGAGGCAGAAAATGGAAATATTGACACAACGAAAGCACAACAATTAATTAATACAGCCCAACAAGATTTAGAAAATGTTAGAGAAATGGCGGAAAAACAATATAATGAAGAATTTGCAACTTTGCAACGCTTAGTGAAAGAACAGCCGGAAAAGTATACTCAGGCTTGGTTAGAGAGTGAAATGGAGGAATCTTCTAAACGGCGGCAAGAAATGCTCACAGAGGCAGAACAAACATATAGCCAAACATTGGAGGTCATAAGAAAAGGAAATCAAGACCAGGCATCAGAAATGCAAAAAGGAATTTATATGATTGAGTTACAGCTTTCCGCTCGTGAACAGGAACAAGAACGTCATAACACGGTTTTAGCAGAATTAGAACAGAAAAAAGCAGATGCAGAAGGAAAATGGTGGCTTGGAGAATATGAAAATGCACAATATTATGACGGATTAATTTGGCAAGAAAAACATAATCATCAACTCGAAATGAAAAATATACAAGATGCAATGGTAGCAGCAATGGATGAAAATACTATTGAGCAAATGTCCGCACAATTATATTTACTTTCAGAAACAAAAAAGGTGAATGGAGAACTTACCGAGGAACAAAAGACAACTGCTGTATCTATTGTAAGCGCTTTTCAAAACGTCCCGGCGGAATTGAGAAGCCAGGCGGAATCCATGCTAAATGAATTAGGAATGGGATTAAATGAAAATTCTGAAATTATCTATACGGAAGGTATCAATGCTGGTCAAAGAGTAGCGGATGGATTTGGATTAAGTCATGATGATTTTGTTTCTGAAGCTGAGGATATGACTACCGATGCCGACCAGACAATATCAGGCGCTACTTTTGGGCCTCCCAAAATTGATAAGTTTGAGTTATCAGAGACACCAGAACAATTTATCGAAAATACAAACAGTTCTTTCCGGGATAAATACATAACCGTTCCCGCACGATTGGATATCCAAGGTTCTACAGGATCAAGTCAAATTCACTTTGATAAGTTTATCAATACAAACCCTGTTCCTCATGCTGATGGGGCGGTATTTAACCGAAAAACACTAATTGGCTATACACTATCAAAAAATGGATTATTGGGGCACACTGTAGCAGAAGCGGGCCGGGAAGCGATCCTCCCGCTGAACCGACAGGTATATTCAGAGATTGGGGAGGGCGTGCTCAGGAGTATGCGAGAAAAAAGTATGCGGGAGATCACGGAACCCATCCGGCGGATGTGGGAAGAGGACAGTATCCGGGTAAGTGCCGCCTACGCCGCCACAGCGGAACCGTCTTCCCCTGTTAATAGGGTACAGGCCCCGGTCATCAACCAGACCAACAATATCACCGCGCCCACGCCTCTCTCTCCCTATGAGACCGCCCGGCAGGTTAAAATTGCGTCACAGTCGCTGGCATGGAGGTGATGCCGTTGAGAAAAATTGTATGCAGCTCCCAGGGGCGGGAATTGGAAATCTCCTATCAAGGGGATTTTTTTCTTTCCTCTGTAGATGGGCTGAGCAACTTAACAAGCACGCTGGACGTGCGCCAAACCGCCCAAATTGACGGCGGTATCTATACCGGTGAAATTGTACAGCCCCGCAATATCGTTTTAAATATCTTGATTTACAGGGATTTAGAACGCAAGCGCAACCAGCTTTTAAATTTCTTTTTGCCTCATGTTTCCGGTACGCTTACCTATACAGGGGACACAATATCCCGCCGGATTGATTATCGGGTGGAGAGCGTCAATCTCCCAGACAGCAACCTCCCCTATAAAATCATGACGGTTTCCCTGATCTGCCCGGACCCGTATTTCCGGGACGTGGACGAATTTTCCAAAAATATGGCGGGGAAAAATCCGCTTTTCACCGCGCCGTTTGTCCTGCTCCCTCACGGTTCCGCCCTGTCTTCCTTAGTGCTCAAGCAGGAAGCATCTATCGTGAACGAGGGGGCGAAGTCAACGGGGATGGTCATTACCTTTTTGGCAAAAGGCGAGGTAGTCAATCCCAGACTGGATAACCTCACCACTGGTCAATATATTCAGATCAATGTAACCATGACGCAAGGCCAAAGGTTGGTTGTCAACACCAATCATGGAAACAAACGGATCACGCTGGACGGGGAAAACATCAGCAACAAAAAGGACCGTATGAGCTCCTTTATTCAACTGATACCAGGGGAAAATATTCTGAAATATTCCGCCCAAAAGGGACACACAAATCTTGACGTATTCCCCAGGTGGTCGGCGGAATTTACGGGGGTGTGACATGATAGAGCTAACTTTTATGGATAAGGATTATCAAGTACAAGGCTTTCTGGATCAATTTACTTCCCTAGTGTGGACCCGCCGGTATTACGATATCGGGGAATTTGAACTGCATACCCCGCTTTCCGATTTTCCACTGCTCAAGGAAAACCGGTTTATATGGTCAAAGGAGTTTTCTGAGGTGGGCGTGATTGAGGAGTACGGATATACCCGCAACGATGGGACGGCGTACTGCAAAGGGAGATTTCTGGAATCCCTGCTTGCCGCCCGGACCATCGACAAAACAGCGGCGCAGAACGGAACGCCGGACGCGGCGGCAATGGAACTTGTGCGAAAGTTCGCGGTGGAGCCGGACGACCCAGCCCGAAAAATAGACGGTCTATATTTAGGGGAATCATCCCTTGGGGAAGGGGAAACCGTACCGTTTGAACCAGAGTTAGGGAAATCTTTATGGGAATCCTGTATGCAGGTCTTAAAGCCTGCGGAAAAATCCCTGCGCATCCGGTACGATCATCTGACAAACAACAAATATGTCGAGGTATGGCAGGGCAGAAACCGGACAATTGAACAGGAAGAAAACCCGTTCGCTATCTTTTCAGATGATTATGAGAACGTGGAATCTCCATCCTATTCCTATAATAATCGGGATTTCAAAAATTTTGCCTATGTCGCTGGGGAAGAAAAAGAGGATGTAGCGCGGGTGATTGTGGAAGTAGACCAGACCAATGGAGAAGAAAGGCGGGAAGTGTGGATTGATGCCCGCGA
>CAKUYY010000054.1 GCA_934717555.1 uncultured Clostridium sp. | reverse complement strand
TTTTTCTTGTTTTTTTATTTTTAAGTATGAGAAGAATTGTCTTTTCCTTTAAAAATTTTTTCAGTTTTATATAAAATCACCAATTACTTGTTTATATTTGTTTATTAAATAAATATAATGATTATAAACTTATTGTTTAGTATATTATTTAGGTCCAACTAACAATATACTTAAAAAATATTATTATTTTTATTTTATTTTAGATAGATAGTAAACAAATAAATTGCAAGAAATCTTTTTCTATGTTAGAATAAAATATCCCATAAATTCATAAGAATCAAGGGCTATTTCCTTATGTAATGAATTGGGATTTGTAATGAAAGAGGAGGACTTTTTATGGGAAAACGTTTTTCTACTGATTTCGCAGTGCCACATACCGCAGATCTTGTAAAATTTATTGCGGAAGATTTTTTTGACAAAGAGGGCTTCAACCTAATCGATTACCACGGTGAAGCTGTTTGGAAAAAGGGGATTGGTATGGTTACAGCCCCTCAATTTATCAAATTATCCTATCAAAACGGATGGATTCATCTGGAAGCTTGGATTAAGTTCGCTATTCTTCCCGGCGTTTATTGCGGAGAAATGGGGCTGGATGGATTCTGGGGATTTGCAATCAAAGACGCTTTGCGCGGGAAAGTAAACACTCTTATCTCCTTGCTTTGCCAGCCCTCTGTCCAACCGCAGCCCCCCGTTACCTCGTTTCCTGCTCCTATCCAAGAAAAGAAGGAGGCAACTGTCTCTCCTCAGGCGGCAGAGACAGCTCCTTTCTCTTCAGAAACCGTTCAAACTTGTCCACAACCTTCCCCTGTTACAAATTCTTCGGTTGTGCCAGAGCCTATCCCTTCTGGTCAAACTGTACAAGTAACCCCCGTATCTTCTAATCCCCCTGTAATGTCTCCTGCGTCTCCACAGGAAACTATTCCCCAAAATATTTCTGGAACAGTTCCTTACCAACAGCCTTCTCCACCCATACAAGGCGTGCCAGTAGGAAGCCAGCTTCCTGTTGGATATCCGGTAGCTGTCCATAACCCCACCGGTCCCGCTATTCTTTCTTTGGTAATGGGTTTAGTCAGTATTGTTACATTTTTTATTCCGATCATCGGCCTTGCCATTCCGATTATTGGATTGGCCAGTGCCCCGCGGGGTATGAAATCAACCAGTAAAAACTGTGCTACTGCTGGAATGATCCTTAGTATTATTTTCCTATGCTTCTCCGGCTTCTATCATTTAGGCCTACTTTTTTCCCTTTTCACTCTATAAAATATGATTATAAAAGAGTACTTGATAAAAAAGACCTACTGATGATATCAGTAGGTCTTTTTCTATTCCTCATCCAGTATACTGCGCAAAGAAGATACGAAAGCTTTCACCGGTTCTGGCGACTGTTTTCCATATCGTCCCACCATCTTTACGATGGCACTGCCCACAATTACCCCATCACCATACTGTTTTATCTCAGCTATTTGTTGGGGGGCAGAACTCTCAAAGTCTACAGCGCATGGTACCTCAGCATATCTTTTTATCTCTCCAAAAAATTTCTCAAAGTCTATTCGACGACTATCCTCACAAGTTATATTGGTAGAAGCCACACAATACAAGAACCCTTGACTTTCTTTTGCAATCATAGAGATACGTTCTTGAGAGGTAGGTACTACCATACTAATCGAATAAACGTTGTGGCTGTCAGCAATCTCCTGGATCTCATCTTTTTCTTCATAGGGCATATCCGGCACAATCACCGCGTCAACACCCGTTTCCTGGCATAACGCAAAAAATCGCTCCTTGCCAAATCCGAAAATACTGTTTAGGTACATCATCATCACCAAAGGAATCTGCGTCTTTTTTCGTAATTCCCGTACCATTTGGAAAATATCCAATAAACGCGTGCCGTTTTCCAGCGCCCGTACACTAGCTTCCTGGATTACCGGGCCTTCCGCAATGGGATCCGAAAAAGGGATTCCCAGCTCTATGAGATCCGCTCCAGCTTGTTCCATCGCCAGAATAAGCTTTTCTGTGGTATCCAGCCCCGCATCTCCTGCGGTTATAAAAGGGATCAACGCCTTTTTCCCCTGTCGCTTTAAGGTATCAAACACCTCATCTATTCTATTCACTGATTTCTACCCCCCGATATCTCGCTACCTGATAAACATCCTTGTCTCCCCGGCCAGATAAACAGATTACCAAAATCTGCTCCAGTGTCATCTGCGGGGCTATTTTTCTAGCCAGGGCTACCGCGTGGGCGGATTCAATGGCCGGAATAATCCCTTCCATCCTGGAAAGATATTCAAAAGCGCAGACCGCCTCTTCATCGGTAATATGGTAATATTCCGCCCGTCCTTGCGCATACAGCTGCGCGTGTTCCGGGCCGATCCCAGGATAGTCCAGTCCCGCAGAAAGGGAATAAACCGGGGCGAT
This sequence comes from uncultured Clostridium sp., assembly GCA_934717555.1. Classification (GTDB taxonomy): domain Bacteria; phylum Bacillota; class Clostridia; order Oscillospirales; family Acutalibacteraceae; genus CAJFUH01. Next base: position 6,792 of record CAKUYY010000054.1, on the reverse strand, counting down.
CTGCCCTTCCTCATCCTGTAGGAAGATAGACTTCATCCCATGAAAAATTCCCGTCCGGCCTTTGGATATGGTGGCGGCCGTCTCGTTGGTATCCACCCCTCTTCCCGCCGCTTCTGCGCCCAACAGGCGCACAGAAGAGTCAGGAATAAAATCATAAAACATTCCCATGGCGTTGGAACCTCCGCCCACGCATGCAACAACAGCATCTGGCAAACGGCCCTCGGCTTCCTTCAGCTGCCGTTTGGTTTCTTCCCCGATAATCTTCTGAAAATCACGCACCATCTGCGGATAGGGATGCGGCCCCATCACAGAACCAATGAGATAAAAAGTGGTCTCTACATTGGCTGCCCAGTCTCTCATGGCCTCATTGATAGCATCTTTCAGGGTGCAAGTTCCTGTGGATACACTGTGCACTTTGGCTCCCAGCAATTCCATGCGGTATACATTTAGAGATTGCCGTTCCACGTCCTTGGCCCCCATATAAATTTCGCACTGCATACCAAACAGCGCGGCAGCCGTAGCGGTGGCCACGCCGTGCTGGCCCGCCCCGGTTTCTGCAATCACCCGGGTTTTCCCCATACGTTTTGCCAACAAGATCTGCCCCAAGACATTATTGATCTTATGGGAGCCGGTATGATTTAAATCCTCACGTTTGATATAAATCTGTGCGCCCCCTAGATCTGCGGTCATTTTATCCGCTTTATATAACAGGGAAGGGCGTCCTGCATAATTACGATAGTAATCTGACAGCTCTTTTTGAAAGTCCGGGTCCTCCCGGTAATGGGAATAGGCTTCTTCCAGTTCATGGACAGCCTTCATCACTGTTTCCGGGACATATTGCCCCCCAAACTCTCCATATCGTCCAATTTTACCCATTGTTGAAACTCCTCTCTATCTTACTTCTCTCTTCAAATCTCTCATCATCGTTACATTGGTTTTATAAGCCCTTTATTTTATCATATCTAATCCTTATTGATACAACAAAAAAGCCTATCGCCCAACATGGGACGATAGACTTCGTGGTGCCACCCAATTTCCAGGATTGTATCATCAATCCTTCTCTTACAGATACGCAACGAAAAATATACCTGTACCTCTCACTTTTTCGTATCAATATCCTTTCCCGTAACGTGGAAATAACGGCGACGGCTACTAATTCCCCTTTCGCCGCGCTCCTCACAAACCCATTCCCCTGCTTCGTACACACTGGCTTTCCACCAACCGCCAGCTCTCTGTAGTGCCGTATAACAAGCTACTTGCTTTTGCTCTCTGGATTTTTTATATCAAAATTTGTCTATTATTATACGGCGTATCTTGCTTATTTGTCAACAGACTTTTTGAATTTTTCCTTTCCTGTCTTTTCAAGTAAGAAAAAACTACCTATCATCACGCAAAGCTGAGAAAGTGGAACCGCCATCCATGTGCCCCATATCCCCAGGATTGGAGGGAAAACCAACAGCAACAATAACAGGCTCATAGGTTCCCCATAAATCAAAAGGTATGCTCGTAGGTTTTCCCTCGTCGCATAAAAATACGAAGTAGTCGTTCTGGAAATACTGATAAACAGATATCCCACCAAAAAAACGGGAAGGATATCCGCTACACTGCGTCCCACTTCCTCCGACGCGCCAAACAGCGCCGCTATATGCCCCCGGCACAGGAACAGCAATACAACGCATCCCCCTGCCACAGCCATAGAAAAACGGTAAGCGATGTTCCGTACTTCTTTGGCTTTTGCCAGATTCTTTTCCCCATAGGATAGGCTAATCAAGGGTTGGCTTCCATCGCTGATTCCCTGGAGCAGCAACAGGATAACACAGGAAATATAACTGACCGCGGCGTAACAGGTCACCGCCGGGTCACCTCCATACAGCGCAGCGCTTTTATTCACCAGAATCAGGGTGATATTCGGGGAAAAAGTCAATCCAAAGGGGGACAATCCCACCGCTAAAACCCGTTTGCTGATATAACCATATTCCCCTCCCATATGAAACAGCGGTTTTTCCTTCCTTTTCAGCAAGAACCCCAGACATACCAAAAAAGTAACAGCCTGTCCGATGACAGTAGCAACAGCCGCCCCCATCATCCCATAAGGGAACTGCCATACCAACAGGTAATCCAGCACAATATTGGCGGCAAACCCCGCCATCATAGCCGCCATTGCGGCAACCGCCCCGCCCATATTGCGGATAAAAGGGACTAATCCCGTCGCCAACACCTGAAACAAAGCCCCATATGAAATAAAACGGATATATTCCTCCCCCAGTTTCAAAATCTCTCCGGAAGCCCCAAAGAGCCGCAAAATGGAACTACCTCCCAAAGAAAGAATCGCCGTTAATCCCAGGGAAAAAACAATCAGCAGCAACACTGCCATTCCAAAATACTGGCTGCTGCGTTTATGTTCCTGTTTTCCTAAACAAATGGCATATTGAATCGCGCCGCCCATGCCGATCCCGGTACCAATAGACTGGATAAAAGCAGTAAGAGGATAAGCGATATTGATCGCTGCCAGCGCGTTATCCCCCAAGGCATTGCCCACAAAAAAGCCGTCTGCAATGGCGTATATACCGGAAAGGGCAAAGGCCAGCATAGAAGGTATGACATAACGAAAAAATTCTTTATGAATGTGCATCTGTTCCGTTCTCCCTAAAACATTGATTAAATAAGGCTGTGCTCTCAAGCAGTGCCCTAGCCCGTTTCTCGCCTAATCTCTGCCATACTTGCCGTTCGTGCCTGTGAAGCTCATCTATCACTTTTTCCGCAAAAGCTTTTCCCTGTGGGGTAAAAAGAATCCTTTTGTTTCTACGGTCCCTTTCCAATGGAAGCAAAAGGATCCATTCCTTTTTTTCAAAGTTTTTCAAAATACAGTGAACCGTCTGTTTGGGGAATAGCCACTGCTTACAAATATCCGTCTGTGTACAATCCTCTTTGGCTTCTACCAAAGATAACAAAGTGAGCAGTTCAAAATAAGATAGCCCTTTTCTCTTGGCCCATTCCTCATAGACGACATTATTTTCTCTCCAAACTTCCGTATACTGCTGAAGTTGCAGCGTAATTGTTTCCTTCATTATCTATCCTCGCTCATTAGTCCGTTTTCAGATTAATCTTATCATATACAATTTTTTAGGTCAAGAAATTTTGACTTTTCTGTGAAGATTTGTTTTCCATGCTCATCCAAATTTTATCTAACGCTATGGTCTTGCCCTCATTATATAGCAAAAATAATCAATAAAAGTATCTTAACATAAAAGCCCCCTATCTGCTCCAACAGATAGGGGGCTTTTTATATCTATAGGTATATTATATACGGGCGACACCTGTTTCCCTAGCGGAACGCATCACGGCCTGTGCCACCACCTGTCCAATGCGTTTATCCAGCGCGTTGGGCAGAATATATTCCTCATTTAGCTCCTCTTGGGAAACCAAACCAGCTATGGCATAAGAGGCCGCTACTTTCATTTCCTCATTGATCTCCTTGGCCCGGCAGTCCAGCGCCCCGCGGAAAATCCCCGGGAAAGCCAGTACATTATTAATCTGATTTGGGAAATCGCTGCGGCCTGTGCCTACCACCTTGGCTCCAGCTGCTTTGGCTTCATCCGGCATAATTTCTGGAGTGGGATTGGCCATGGCAAATACCACCGGATTTTCCGCCATAGACGCCACCATTTCCCGGCTGACAATATTGGGCGCGGAAACGCCTAAGAATAGATCGGCTCCCTTCATAGCGTCCGCCAGAGACCCACGGGCGTGGCCACGGTTGGTAATCGTGGCCATATAAGCCTGTTCGCTGTTTAACTCTTCCATACCTTCGCATAGGATACCACAACGGTCCACCATCGTCACATTTTTTAGCCCCATATGAATCAGATGTTTGGTAATAGCAATCCCAGCGGAGCCTGCCCCGTTTACCACGGCCTTGATCTGGGTGATATCCTTTTTTACTACTTTCAAAGCATTGAGCAAGGCAGCAGCTACTACAATGGCTGTTCCATGCTGGTCATCATGAAATACCGGAATATCACATAGTTCCTTAAGTTTTCTTTCCACTTCAAAGCAGCGGGGAGCAGAAATATCTTCCAGGTTAATTCCGCCAAAACTGCCGGAAATCAGATAGATGGTACGCACCAATTCCTCCACATCCTTGGAACGGATACACAGGGGAAACGCATCTACTCCGGCAAATTCTTTAAACAGGGCACATTTCCCCTCCATGACAGGCATTCCCGCTTCTGGTCCTATATCTCCCAGCCCTAACACTGCGGTACCATCCGTGATCACCGCCACCAGGTTACTTCTGCGGGTAAGCTGAAAGGATTTCTCATAGTCCTTCTGGATTTCCAGACAGGGCTGCGCTACTCCCGGTGTATACGCTAAGGACAAGTCTTCCCGGGTTTCAATCGGCGCCCGGGAGATCACCTCTATCTTTCCTTTCCACTCATAATGTTTTTGTAAGGACTTCTCTCTGATATCCATATCGATACGATCTCCTTTTCCTGGTATGTTATCCTTTTACAAACAAAAAGACCCTCTTCAGGTCTTTTTGATAAACTCTGTTTTACAAACCGGGCAGGTAATGCAAATCTTTCCCTTTCCCTTGGGAACCCGAAGCGTATTCCTGCATTTTGGGCAGTGATAATAACGATGCGTTTTATCTTTTACCCTTATCATACAGGACTGAAACCATCCTTTAATCGGATTCCACAGTTTGAGAAACTGGATATTTTCCCTGTAACGTCTCTCCACATTACGGGATAAAATGCGGAATATACAAAAAGCCAGCAATAAAATCTCCAAAATCCAGATGATCCAAAGCTGTGTGATCTGTGCGATTACAGCTAGTATCAGGTAGAGGACGATCAATGCAATATTCAGCTGATCGCCGCCGTATCTTCCCGCCATAAAGTTCCGAAGCCAATTCATTCACAACGATCTCCATTTCCTATTCCCGGATTTTCAGCTGTCAAGCCCTGTCCAGGATCAATATAATACCGCACTGTTGTTCTTTCCATACCTCTTCCCCTGGCAGAAATTCTCCTCTCACCTTTTACCTATAAATTCTAGTAAAATGTGTCTGGCAAATATTATAACACAACTCTCTTTTCTTTGTCGAGATATCCCGCCATTTTTATAAAAATACAGGAAATTTTTTTACCCAAAAAGAAAAATAAAAGCAGGGATCCTGCCAGAAGTAAAAATCATAGCAGAATCCCTGTCTCCTGTATTCTAAGGTCAGAGCTTTTCCACGGCAAAAGAAGCCGATAGATTAATCATCCTGTTCCCGATCGAATTTTAAAATATTTCCGTTTCCGGCATCAACCTCGTAATCATATTCCATATTACCAGATTTGAATTCAATCTCATAATGCGGGGTACGGTCGTCCATCTCCTGTTCAATCTTCAGATCATATATATCAGACTGAGATACCCCTGCATGACTGAGCGCGGCCTGTAATGCGGCATCCCTGCCAATGGCCTGCCCGGAAGAACCGGCGCTGGCATGGCCCTTTTGTTCCGCTTTTCGGATACTTCCATCGCTTCCTACTTCATACTCATATTCGGTGGATTGTACCCAGAATTCTATATCATATACTCTTTCTCCATCTTCCCAGTCCAATTTCACTCTCATGCCAGTGACCTGATCGGAAGATTTTCCCGCATGGGACAAAGCGGCGGCTTTTGCAGCTTCTTCCCCAATATCCCCTTGTCCTGTTCCTGGCTGGCCGGCTGTGTTATGAGGTTCTATTTCTTCCTTCATTATTTTTCCTTCCGCAGCGCTCACCTGATATTGGTATTCTGTGCTGCCTTTCCAAAATTCCACCTCATATACCATGCGCCCGTCTTCATAATCTGGTTTTACAGTTAATCCAGATACATCCTGAATAGATAAGCCTGCTCTGGACAGGGCCGTATCTCGGGCAGCGTTTGCTCCAATATCCCCGCTTGGCTGACCCGAATCAGCTTGCGTCCTATCTTTTCTCTCGTTCTTCACGATTTTACCAGAGGTTGCATCCACGTCATATTCATATTCCACACTACCTAACCAGAACTCTACCTCATATACCATGCGCCCGTCTTCCAAATCAAAATCAATTTTGGTAACAGTAGCTTGGCTGGCATCTATCCCCGCGTGGGATAAAGCGGCGGACACGGCGGCTTCTGAACCAATATAAGCGCTGTCACTAGCGGAACCTATGGAATTGACCGTGCTAAGCTGAATATTTTCATTAGATGCCAGGAGATTCAGTTCGTTGACCGTCCTTCCTGCCAAACTGTCAAAGGTCAGGGAAGGATTCTTGGAGATCAACTGATCAATCAGCCGGGCTTTTCCCAGAGAAATTCCGTACTGATCCGCTTTCTGCTGTAATTGCTGGTTTTGTTCCACGGTCTGGCTGAGGATGGCCCCATTTATAGTGCTTGACTCCATCACTGCATTGATCATTTGTGTCAAGGAAGATTGAAGTTGAGAGGCACGGTCTGGGTCACTATCCTCTACAGTAAGCAGGATAGAGTTGGCAAGCTCGTCAATATATCCATTTTTTAAAAGGGATCCCATAATAGCGTTTACCGCTACTTCCAATTGCGTATTTTTAAGATCCATCCCGTTTAAAATAGCCTGTGCGTCGTCATTGAGAGGCAACGCTTCCAACACCCGTTCCTCCTGATTAACCTTCAATTCTATACTGGGATTGACATCCAGCATTATCACTGATGCTACTGAATTGGCCTGACGATGACCAATGCCAATTCCTCCTCCAATGACTACTAAAATAAAACAAGCCGCAATAATCAGGG
>CAKUYY010000053.1 GCA_934717555.1 uncultured Clostridium sp. | reverse complement strand
CCTTTAGGCGCTGCTGGTATTATGCCCTTATAGGGCTTATCATTCATACCACGTCCTTTGGGCGTGGTTTTGATTGTTTTATGAAGAATTCCCTGTGCTTACTCCGCCTGTTGGGTTTCACCCTTGTCTTCCAGCAGGACGATCTCCACATCGAAGGTGGAAGCTTTGGTCATACCATTGCCGCTGCGGTAAATGGTTAACGTAACCGTATCCCCAGGCACGTGGTTGGCCAGCTCATCATAAATATCATCCATGCTGGTGACATCTTTTCCATTGATTTTGGTGATGATATCATCCTCCATCACCCCTTTGTTTTTCAGGTCGCTGTCATCGGAGATGGAACGGATGATAACCCCCTGGGGTAAATTATAAATATGGGCGTGATATTCTGAAACAACAGACCCGGTCAAACCCAGCCGTACCCGGTCGGCGACATAACCGTTTGCGATGATATCATCCACAATTTTTTTGGCGGTAGTGATGGGGATGGCGAATCCCATCCCTTCGTATCCCTGAATTTTGGAGGTGTTGATGCCGATCACCTGTCCATACATATTGAACAGCGCCCCGCCGGAATTTCCAGGATTGATAGCCGCGTCGGTCTGGATATATTTCATGGCGGATTGGGCTTTGCTGTCCACTGGGCGGTTTAATGCGGAAACAATGCCGCGGGTGAGGGAATTGTTGTAATCCAGTCCGCCAGGGTTTCCGATGGCCAATACCCAGTCGCCTACACGCAGATCGTCGGAATTTCCCAGGGTAGCCACAGGAAGCCCCGTGGCTTCTATTTTGATGACAGCCAGGTCCGTGCGCTTATCAAAGCCCACCACGGTGGCTACGTACCGTTCTTCCGTGCTCAGAACCACTTCTACGGGAAACTCATTGGAATCGTTGATCACATGGGAGTTGGTCATAATATAGCCGTTTTCACTGATAATGATGCCAGATCCTTCCATGGCGGGATCGTCTCCCGGCTGGGAACCCTGGTTATACACACAGATTCCCACAATAGAAGGGGCTTCTTTCTCATAAATTTCCGCCGCGCTGAGGGTTTCGCTTCCGCCGTCCAGTTCCTGCTGGTTCTCCAGCTGCAATCCGCCCCAATTGGGGTCTGTCACCGGTTCGGTGGGAGCGAGCGCCTCGGGCCCAGAGGAAGAGGCGGAAGGATTGCTGGAAGAAGGTACCTGAGATGAGGAAGAAGGCAGCTCCGACGGATTAGAGGAAAAGGCGGAATAAACGCCGTATACGCAAAAGGCCAGCACAAAGCCGCCTAATACCACGCCAACAGCCCACAAAAAGATTTTCAGCCCTTTGTCCATCTTCTTTTTAGGCGGCTTCCCCCCCGGGGCAGTCCCGTTTTGGGAGGGATCCAGCCATCCATTTTGTTGGAGAGGCTGCGGGAAAGGGGCGTTAGATGCGGCAGAATAGGGAAAGGGGTTTCCACCGGCAGGAGGAACAGCCGGTGAGGGAGCTCCCCCCGGAACAGATCCTTCTTGGTGCTGGGCAAATGGCTCAGTATGCGGCAGTTCTGTCTGAGGAATGTTGGGCACAGATGGCTGTTGTTCCGGAATAGATGCCGTTTCATTTTCTAACAAAGGGGATACCGCCGGATTGTTTTTTTCTAAGAAAGGTCCTTCTTCTGAGGGATTGGGGGCAGTCCCTTCTCCCTCGGGCTGATGGTCCGGGGTTCCAAAGATTTCCTCGTTCATAAAAAGATCTCTCCTCTATCCAATGAATTCATATTATTTGGTGCCGCGTGTGGTTAATCCGTCGCCGCTTTTGGGAAGCCAGAAGATAAATTCGCAGAATTCTCCCTCTGTGCTTTTTACGGTGATATCGCCGCCGTGTTGTTGGATCATGGTCCGCACGATATAAAGCCCCAATCCCATGCCGTTTTTATCCTGGCTGCGGGATTTGTCGGTTTTATAAAATTTATCAAAAATCATACCGATTTCATCAGCGGGAATTCCCTGCCCGCTGTTTTTGATGCTTACTTCAGCCCGGTGGTTGACATCCTTTACATGCAGTTCGATGTAACCGCCCTCATTGACGAATTTGACCGCGTTCTCAATCAGGTTATATACCACTTGATGGATCATATCCGGATCGCCGTCGATAAACAGGCTTTGTGCGTCCTCCAAGCCGGTCACTTGGATGTTTTTCTTTTCGATATTTTTTTCAAAGGTAATTAAGACACTTAAAACCGTACTGGTCAAGTCAAACCTCTGTTTATTGAGATGCAGTTCCCCGTTATCAATCCGGGAAAGATCCAGCATGGTTTTTACCAAACGGGAAAGCCTCTTTACCTCATCTGAAACAATCTTTAAATAATAGTTTTGTTTGTCAGGAGGAATGGTACCGTCCAGAATACCGTCAATAAAGCCCGCGATGGTGGTCATGGGAGTTTTCAGCTCATGGGATACATTGGCAATAAAGCTCCGACGGGTACTTTCCGAAGAAGCGAGGGATGCCGCCATATTGTTGAAGGCCAACGCCAGCTGCCCGATTTCGTCCTGGCTTGTGACCGGAACCCGGCGGGTGAAATCCCCTTGACCAAAACAGCGGGCCGCGATGGCCATTTCCCGAAGCGGCCGCACCATGCCGTAAGAAAACAGGCCTACCACACAGAAAGATACCGCAAAGGCCCCGATGGAGGCAAAAATAAACATGCGCAGCATATCTACCCGGAAGGTATCCAGATAACGGGCATCGGACGCGGCGAATACAACGCCGGCTACCAGGGGGTCCCCGCTCTGGCTGGTGGCCAGAATGGGCCGTCCCACCACATAACAGCTGTGTTCAAACATACCGTCTAATGTAGAGGTCCCCGCATATTCCCCTTTGATCGCAGAGGTAACAATCATAGAGGGAACTTGGTTGTTTTGAAAGGCCAGGCCATTTTCTGAACGAAGCTTTACTTCCCCATGGACATCTGTGATAAAGATACTGGCGGAGATATTGGAGGAAAACATTTGAATGACCCCCTGCAATTCGGATGTCTGCAGGATGCCGCTGTCCTCTCCAATCAATATTTTAGAAGAGGCAAATTCCGCGATGCTCTCCACATTGGTATTCAAAAGGTCACGCTTTTCATCCTGCCAGTAACGGGACATAAAAACGATCAGCATTACCCCCAGGAGTAGGAAGCTTACCAGAATAATAGCCAGGCTGACGCGCAAATATTTTTTAAAGAGCGTCTTCTGCATGGCCATTGCTATTCTTTCACCTCGAATTTATATCCCACACCCCACACGGTTTTGAGCGCCCATTTATCCGAAACGCCTTCCAGCTTCTCGCGCAGGCGTTTGACGTGCACATCCACTGTACGGGAATCCCCGTAATAATCGAATCCCCAAACCTCATCCAGAAGCTGGTCCCTGGTAAAGACACGGTTGGGATTGCTGGCCAAATGATAAATAAGCTCCATCTCTTTGGGAGGGGTATCCACTTGTACGCCATTCACTTTCAACTCGTAATTGGTGAGATTAATGGACAATTTGTCATATTTGACTTCTTTTACCGCTTCTCCCTGTTGGCCGCTACGGCGCAGCACCGCCTTGATACGGGCCACCACTTCCTTGGCCTCAAAAGGCTTTACCACATAGTCGTCCGCGCCCAGTTCCAAGCCGAGCACCTTGTCGAATACTTCCCCCTTGGCAGTGAGCATAATGATGGGCACTTGAGATTTTTTCCGGATCTCCCGGCACACCTGCCAGCCGTCTAGACCGGGAAGCATGATATCCAACATAATTAAAACAGGGTTTTCCTCTTCAAAGATCTCCAGCGCCTGCTTGCCATCATTGGCAATGACGGTGGAAAAACCTTCTTTTTCAATATAGAGGCGCAGCAGTTCACAGATATTCTGGTCGTCGTCCACAATTAAAATTTTATCCATATCCATGGCATGACTCTCCTTTTTTACCCAGCGGCCGCCCCTGCAAATGCCTGGCGGCTGCCTGTCCGCAATTACTATATTTGATTATAAAGCACCCCTTGTGTAAAATGGTGAACGTTTTATAAAGAATATCCATACAAAAAGGTTGAACATTCATAAAATAGAGAAACATGACAATTGTGCTCTACCCGCCTACACAAAGGGTTCCGTTATCCCGCCGGCTTTTCTTAACACATTCCCTGATTCCTGCTGGCCATGCTTCGGTATCGTTTCAGGAAGGGAAATTAACAAATGGATTTTACAAAGAAAGCGGTTTCTTCTTTTTCTTCAAAACCGTTTTTTTGATAGAAATGGTATGCGGGAACACCCCTTTCTGTAAGCAGCACAATATGGGCAATTCCTTTTTTTACTAATGCCTTTTCTATCTCCCTCATAAATTCTGAGCCAATCCCGCTTTGCTGCATTTCAGGAAGGATACCAAACTCATCAATCCAGTATTCTGTTCCCGCATACCAGCTTTTTATTTTTCCCAAAGCCATTCCCAGGAAAACCTCATTTTGATAAAAGCCGAAAGATAAGGAATTTTTATTTCCTATTAACTCGCTAATATACCTATAAAGCTGATCGTCCGTCCATTTATCGTTCCAGGGTTCCCTTGAAAAAATAGCAATCATAAGTTTTTTTATATCTTCGATATTATCCATATTTAATTCTTGTATACGCATCGCGGTTCCTTTTCTCCCTTTATCGATCTGCTGTCAGTTCAAAATCATTCGTGAAACCAATTTCATTTTTATTGTTCCTACTATACAATGTTTTGGTATTTCCTTCAAGGAGAGAAGAGATGGATAGCGCGGTTTATCTTCAGGCTATTCGGAAGAGAGGGACGGCCTTTTTGTGAAACTAAAATGGTACTTATTTCGGGCAAGGATGAAAGAATCCGCTCATTGTCAAGCAAAATAACCTATGATATAATAAACAAATAACATTTTTGTCCAGAGGTGATCGCCTTGTCAATTCCCCGCGAACAGATTCGCAATTTTAGTATTATAGCGCATATCGACCATGGAAAATCCACATTGGCCGACCGTATTCTGGAACAGACGCAATCGGTGGCCCTGCGGGATATGTCTGACCAGCTATTGGATAATATGGACTTGGAGCGGGAACGGGGGATTACCATCAAGGCCCATGCGGTGACGCTGGTATACCATGCGGATGACGGCAAAGATTATGTGTTTAATCTCATCGATACCCCGGGCCACGTGGACTTTAACTATGAGGTTTCCCGTTCCCTGGCCGCGTGCGAGGGCGCGATCCTGGTGGTGGACGCTTCCCAGGGGATCGAAGCCCAGACGTTGGCCAACACTTATCTGGCGGTGGACGCCGGGCTGGAGATTGTGCCGGTGATCAACAAGATCGACCTGCCCAGCGCCGACCCGGAACGGGTGCGCCAGGAAATTGAGGACGTCATCGGGATCCCGGCGGATGAAGCCCCGCTGGTCTCCGCGAAAGCGGGTATCAATATCAAGGCGGTAATGGAACAGGTGGTACACGCCATCCCGCCGCCCCAGGGGGACAACGGCGCTCCCCTGAAAGCGCTGATTTTTGATTCCTATTACGACGCTTACAAAGGCGTTATCATCTATATCCGCCTGATGGACGGTACCCTGCATCCCGGCGACCAGATCAAGCTGATGGCCACCGGTGCCACCTATGATGTGGTGGAGTGCGGGTTCCTGCGGGCTACCCGCCTGGAGCCGACGGACGAGCTGTGCGCCGGGGAAGTGGGATATGTGGCGGCTTCCATTAAGACGGTGGGGGACGCCCGCGTGGGCGATACCGTTACCCATGCGGACCATCCCGCGGATGAGCCTTTGCCGGGATACCGCGCGGTACGGCCCATGGTGTTCTGCGGGATTTACCCTGCGGACGGGGCCCACTACACTGACCTGCGGGAGGCGCTGGAAAAATTGCAGCTCAACGACGCTTCCTTGTCCTTTGAGCCGGAGACCTCCGTGGCCCTGGGATTTGGGTTCCGCTGCGGTTTTCTAGGGTTGCTCCATATGGAAATCATTCAGGAACGGCTGGAACGGGAATATAATCTGGATCTGATCACCACAGCCCCATCGGTTATTTACCGCATCACCAAAACCGACGGAGAGGTGGTCTACATCGACAACCCCACCAATTACCCGGACCCTTCCCTGATCCAGCAGGCGGAAGAGCCGATGGCCAACGCCCATATTTACGCCCCCAGCGACTATGTGGGGAATATCATGGATTTGTGCCAGGAACGCCGGGGTGTGTTTAAGGATATGCGGTATATCGAGGAAGACCGCGTGGATATCCATTATGAACTGCCCCTCAATGAGATTGTTTACGATTTCTTCGATGTTCTGAAATCCCGCACCAGGGGGTATGCCTCCTTTGACTATGAACTGATGGGCTATCAGAAATCCGACCTGGTCAAGCTGGATATGATGCTCAACGGGGAAATCGTGGACGCGCTGTCCTTTATCATCCACGCGGACAAAGCTTATCCCCGGGCCCGCAAGATGGCGGAAAAGCTCAAGGAAAAAATTCCCCGCCAGATGTTTGAGATTCCTATCCAGGCGTGCATCGGCGGTAAGATCATCGCCCGGGAGACAGTCAAGGCCCTGCGTAAGGATGTGCTGGCCAAATGCTACGGCGGCGATATCACCCGTAAAAAGAAGCTTTTGGAAAAACAAAAGGAAGGCAAGAAGCGCATGCGCCAGCTGGGGACCGTGGAAGTGCCCCAGGAGGCGTTTATGTCAGTGCTGAAATTGGACGAATAAAAGAGGATAAAAGTTTTTTCAAGTTTTTCCCCACCTGCGGTAGGGCGCGTTGCGCACCTAGCTTTCCCTAAAAATAACCGGATTACCCGCGCAGAAACATAAAAGTTTCGTCCACCTTTTCAAAGGTGGCAGGGGTCTTGGGGACGGCGCCCCCGAGGCGTCCTCCGCAGAGGACGAAACATCCAAGCGTTTCATAAGCTCGGGAGGGGATGCCAAACAATCCGTCGGATTGTTTGGCTGTGGGGAACCCTAGCGAGGGGTTCCCCATCCTCGGCTACCTTGAGTCAATTGTCCTTTTATTTCATGCCGTTTTTCGATAATTTAAGGCCCCAGCCGCAAAAAAAGAATGCGGCTGGGGCCTTTTCCGTATGTTTTGTAGATCAGACAGAATCCTTATGTTTCCGGGAACCGTTCATTCATGATTTCAGCGATTTGCTAGTTATAGCCCCGTATCATGATCCTGTGTGAATCCTTTACAGACAATTGGAAAACAAAATCAACACGAACAGAGGCAATCCCTTTAAGAGCGAGCATTTAAAAGTTCAGCAATTACCTGATTGGATCCCATGATCTGGATCATATAAAGAGAATCCGATTTATATTCTTCCCCAAAGGAGGAAACCTCCACCAAAGGGACATTCAGGCTTTCCTCAAACTCGTCTTCACTAGAATAGATAATATCTTTACAGACTTCCCGCATGGCTTCCTTGGCGGAAGGGGTAAAAGCTTCGAGAAGGGTTTGCCTACTTTTAGCCCATGTAGAGTACGAATCAGAAAATTCATCTCTTACCGTAAATTGGCTAGATTCTCCATAGACGCTTTTGATAGAATCCCAGATATCTTCCAACTTGGCATTTTTATCATATAAAAATCGAATTTCTATTAACCGTGGAGTGGTATCCCCAGAGACCTGTTCGATAGGGTCAAATAAAAAAGCCAGATAAGGAACAGGCTGATCGTATACCGGTTTATCCCAAGAAATTTTAATAACTTTTCCGATATCGCTGTCTTCTTCCTCCAGAACTTGGTCTTCCTGGATGGATAGGGCCTCGAATACTTCCTCTTTTGTCATCCCCCATTGACAGGGACCATAGGCAGTTTCTATGGAGATCGTTTCAGGAGGCTGTACTTCCTGGACGGTGCAGCCAACCAGGCTAAAAAGAAATACGGCAAAAAAAATTCCCGAGAAAATGGTTTTCTTCATGAAACACACCCCCAGATTCAAAGAAAAAAGATAGTGAACAAAAAGTGAAAGAGGAATATCACTGCAAGGGAATCACCTTCTTATTTCTATTATATAAAGTATATATTATTTTAAACTAAAAGTAAATTATTTCATATATTTTATTTATATATGTGATTTATATTCACATATATATTAGGTGAGTTGTTTGAGTGAAAAAACGAATCCAATGGGAAAAAATAAAAATGGCCAAAGAGCTTTGATTAGAAAAACAGCGTTTGAGGGAGAAAATAGAAGCAAATAACTTTCTAAATTAAAATAATAAAGAAAAGCTCTTGACATAGAGGAAGAAGGTGTGGTATGATTAACCCTGCAATTGAGCATTTCCGCGTTTTTCGCGGGTTTTGCGAGAAAATGATTGACTGAAAATACAGGAGGAAACAGCTATGTCCACTTATATGCCGAAAGCTGGCCAAGTAGAGCGCAAGTGGTATGTGATTGACGCCGCCGGCAAGCCGCTGGGCCGCGTAGCCGCCCAGGCCGCCGTTCTGCTCCGCGGCAAACATAAGCCCACTTTTGCTCCTCATGTTGACTGCGGCGACCATGTGATCGTCATCAACTGCAAGGATGCCGTTTTGACCGGCAAAAAACTTACCCAGAAATATTATTATCGCCATACCGGTTATATCGGCCATCTGAAAGCCACCCGTTATGACACCCTGATGGCTCAAAAACCGGAAAAGGCAATGGAATTGGCGGTAAAGGGCATGATCCCGGATACCACCATTGGCCGTGCTGCTATGCTGAGACTGCGCGTTTTTGCCGGTGCTGAGCATTGCCATGCCGCCCAGAAGCCCGAAGCCTGGGAACTGTAAGGAAGGAGGAAATAAACTATGTACGATAAAGCGCCTTATTTCTACGGAACTGGTAGAAGAAAGAGCTCTGTTGCCCGTGTAAGAGTTTACCAGGGCAGCGGCAAAGTTACCATCAATGACAGAGATATTGATGATTATTTTGGCCTGGAAACCTTAAAGCTGATCGTCCGTCAGCCCCTGGTTGCCACCAATACCAATGAGAAATTTGATATCGTGTGCCGCGTAGCCGGCGGCGGTGTGACCGGCCAGGCCGGCGCCATCCGTCATGGCATCGCCCGCGCGCTGCTGCAATATGACTCTGAGAACCTCCGTCCCATTCTCAAGAAAGCTGGTTTCCTGACCCGCGATCCGAGAATGAAAGAGCGTAAGAAGTACGGCCTCAAGGCTGCCCGTCGTGCGCCTCAGTTCTCCAAGAGATAACAGGCCCGACAAACCAATTCAAAAATGCT
>CAKUYY010000052.1 GCA_934717555.1 uncultured Clostridium sp. | reverse complement strand
ATCAAACGATATTCAATATACACCATAAAACCCTTCTTTATCACAGTTTACAAATTTTACCAGTTGGATCATCATACAACATTTCTTACAAACTGTCAATTGTTCTTTAAGAAATTTTGAATGAATTTTATCAATAACATGCAGAAAGGCTTAATATCTTACCTTAATATGAAATATTCTTCGTAATTTGATTAGAGATAATATCAATCATTTGAGGATCTGTTCCCAAAATATCACAGATCTTGATGGGAACGGATGGATAAGAAGATCGAAAAAGTTGAATCAATTGGGGGATGCTCTGTTGTGTGTGGATACCATCAAACAGGAAACAAGGGATCAAGAGGATGCGCTCAGCCCCTAAGTGATTCATTTTTTCTAGTATCGAAAAAATAGCCTCTTTTCCTTGTATTAGGGAAGCACTCTTGATTACACAATTGGGAAAACGTGAGGAAACCTTTTTCTGTATGGCGTCCATCTGCTTTTGTTGGTCTGGATGGTGGCTTCCATGGGAAAAAAGTAGGATTCCTATCAACGTGACCATCCTTTCTTTTGAAAGAAATCTTCAACACAGGCGAGTGTATCCTGAATCATCTGTTCTGTATGAGAATAAGAAAGAAAAATCGCTTCAAACTGAGAGGGAGCCATATAAAAACCATGAAACAACATGTGATGGAAATATTGAGAAAAAAGAGAAGTATCACAATGTTGGGCATCTTCATAATTTGCGACTGATTTTGAAGTAAAGAATAGGCAGCATAAGGATCCTACACCGGTAACAGAACATGGCGCTCCAGTTTGCTTGATCATTTCCCGCAAGCCCTGGCGCAACTGATCTCCTAATTTCTCCAGAGTACGGTAGATTTCTGGGTGATCCCGCAAAATTTTTAACTGACATAGCCCCGCGGCCACTGAGACAGGATTCCCGCTGAGGGTTCCAGCTTGGTAAACTGAGCCGCATGGAGCAACCAGCTGCATAATCTCTTTTTTCCCTCCATAAGCGCCTACGGGCATACCAGCTCCAATAATTTTTCCAAAAGTGGTCAGATCAGGGGAAATCCCGTAATACCCCTGCGCACCCTGAAAGGAGAGACGGAAACCGGTGATGACTTCATCAAAAATAAGGACAATTCCTTGTTGGTCACAAAGTTTACGCAACCCGGGAAGAAAGTCAGGGGACGGCTCCACCACGCCCATATTAGCGGCTACAGGTTCCACTAAAATGGCCGCGATTTGTCCGGAATATTGGCCGAGTAGTCCCTCTACGCTGGAGAGGTCATTGTAGATGGCGGTAAGCGTATCCTGGGTACAACCTTGGGGGACACCGGCGCTTCCAGGAACACCCTGGGTCAGTAAACCGGAGCCGGCCTTCACCAAAAGGGCATCGCTGTGTCCATGATAACAGCCTTCAAACTTTATGATTTTATCCCGTCCGGTATATCCCCGCGCGGCCCGGATAGCGCTCATTACTGCTTCTGTGCCGGAATTTACCAAACGTACCATTTCCAAAGAGGGGATAGCGCTACACAGCAATTCCGCCATTTCCACTTCTCGGCGGGTAGCCGCTCCAAAGCTGAGACCGTCTTGTGCGGCGCTGATTACCGCCTGGAGGATATCAGGGTGGTTATGCCCCAAGAGAATCGGTCCCCAGGAATTTACATAATCGATATACCGCAGCCCATCTTCATCGTATAAATAGGGCCCTTCTCCTTTTGTGATAAAAGGAGGCGTCCCTCCTACGGACTGATAAGCCCGGACAGGGCTATTTACTCCGCCCGGAATATAATTTTGCGCTTTTGTGAATAATTCTTGAGATTTTGTCATCATCCAATTCTTCCTTCCTTGATCCAGTTGGCCAATTCTTTGGCATAATAGGTAATGAGAAGGTCGGCCCCGGCACGGAAAATGCCCACCGCGGTTTCACATACCAGATTGTCTTCCTGAATAAGCCCCAGCCGGGCGGCAGCCTTTATCATGGCATATTCCCCGCTGACGCTGTATGCCGCCATGGGAAGAGAAAAAGAGGAGGATACTTCTGAGATGATGTCAAGATAGGAAAGGGCTGGCTTTACCATGAGAATATCGGCGCCCTCCTGGACGTCCAGCGCCGCCTCTCGGATTGCTTCCCTGCGGTTATGGTAATCCATTTGATATCCCTTTCGATCCCCAAAAGAAGGAGCAGAACCGGCGGCCTCCCGGAAAGGGCCGTAAAAAGCGGAAGCGTATTTTACCGCATAAGATAGAATGGGGACTTCCTCGAAATGATGGGAATCCAGCTCTTGCCGGATAGCGCGGATACGGCCGTCCATCATATCGGAGGGAGCCACCATGTCTGCTCCCGCCATGACATGGGAAAGGGCGATTTTGGCCAGAAGAGGAAGCGTTTTATCGTTATCCACATCACAATTTTTCAGCACTCCGCAGTGCCCGTGGGAAGTGTACTCGCATAGGCACACATCCGTGATACAATAAAGGTCAGGGAATTCTTGTTTGGCTATCCTCAGGGCTTGCTGTACTACCCCTTGTTCCTCCCAGGCGCTGCTGCCGATCTCATCTTTATGATCTGGGATACCAAAAAGCAGGATACCGGAGATCCCTGCTTTACACACTTCCTCCAGAGCGAAGGGAAGCATATCCGGGCTATACCGTTTCTGCCCATCCAGGGAAGGGATGTCCTCTATAATCTTTTTTCCTTCCCGGACAAAGATGGGGTAAATCAGGGAAGAAGGGGAAACCCGGGTTTCCCGGACCATTTCACGAATGGCGGGAGTTCTGCGTAATCTTCTTGGACGAATGGGCTGTTCCATGAAAAGACTTCCTTTCTAGTGTACTGTATGCAAAAATTCGAGCTTTTATGCCTAGTTTCTCTTTTCCTGGGCGGCGAGGGTACAGAAACATTCCACCATACTATCCAGGGAGGCCTCTTGGGAAACCGTACAGGAAAAACCGTATCGTTTGGCTTCCATAGCGGTCTGTTCTCCTAAGCAGACAGCATGGAAATTTTGCGGGGAGATTTCCGGACAAGAAGCGACAAACCCACGCACAGTAGAAGCGCTGGTAAAAGCCGCATAGCAAAGGTTTCCCTCCAACTGTTGGAGGGAAACCGCATGATCCGTGACCAGCTTTGTATCATAAAGGGCGAGATCCGTAAAGGAAACGCCGTGTTGAGCAAAAATTTCGGTTAACGCTTTGCTTCCTTGGCTGGCACGGGGAATCAACACATTGTCCCGCTTTGTAAGGCGGGAGCAAAGCCTCTCGGCCAAATCTGCCCCATAAAAACGCTCCGGGACATAGTCAGCTAAGATCCCTTTGTCCATCAGGGCCTGGGCTGTAGCGGAGCCGATAGCGGCAAACCGGGCGTGGGATAGATGACGGATATCCATATGGGAGGAGAAAAGGGCCTGGAAAAAAGAAGATACCCCAGCGGCGCTGGTAAAAACCAGCCAGGAATAATTGGCCAGCTGGGAGAGGGCTTCCCGGATCTCTAAAGAAAAGGGGCGGGGCTTAATCTGAATAGAGGGGTATTCTATGACTTCCGCGCCCAGGCGGGAAAGCCTGGCAGACAATTCCGCCATCCGTTCCTGAGGCCGGCATACAAGGATACGCATTCTGTGAAGAGGAAGCCATTCCCTCCATGAAAGCTGAGAGGATAAACTACACACCTGACCTACAATAATCAAAGAAGGAGACTGGATATTTTGTCCTTTTGCCCGCTGAGGAAGATCCTCCAAAGAGGCCAGAAGATTCCTTTGAACAGCCGTGGTTCCGTGCTCCACAACTGCGGCAGGGGTTTGTGGGGACATGCCCGCGCCGATTAATCCCTGGCATACAGAGGAAAGGGCGGACACCCCCATAAAAAAGACCAAAGTACCAGAAAGTGCAGCCAAAGCCGTATAATCCAATGGTGGGCTGCCATCTTTGGCATGCGCTGTGATCAAATGCAAAGAGGAAGAAAAATCCCGGTGCGTCACCGGGATACCCGCGTAAGCGGGGACAGCCACAGCAGAGGTGATACCGGGAACCACTTCCCAAGGCACACCGGAGGAGGACAGGGCTTCCAGTTCTTCCCCACCTCTTCCAAAGACGAAAGGATCCCCGCCTTTTAAACGGATCACCAACTTGCCCTGTAAAGCTTCCTCTATCAGGATGGTATGAATTTGTTGTTGGGAAACGGGATGGTGTCCGGCATACTTCCCTACGTCAATCCGTTTGGCGGAAGAAGGAATCAAACTGAGCACTCCGGGCCCCACCAAACGGTCATAAACGACAGTATCCGCCTGAGCTAATAGATCCCTTCCCTTTAAGGTGAGCAGCCCGGGATCTCCTGGACCGGCCCCGATCAAAACAACTTTTCCTTTTTTCACGGCCTTCTTTCCGCCTCCTTTTTCATGGACTCTGCTAAGGATTCTCCCAATTGGCGCGCTTGTTCCAAAGGGCCGGAACAGGAAGAACGAAAGAAATCTCCTTGTTCCTCCCGGTAGTAAAGGCCTGTAAGGCGAAGTTCCAGGCCGGCAACCTGCCCATAAGCGGCGACAGGGGAAGTACACCCCCCTTGCAGTGCGCGTACAAATTCCCGCTCCGCTTGTGCAGCTGCGGCGCTGGCGGGATGATGAATACAGGAAAGATCGAAGGGGAGACAGTCCCGCCGGCCCTGTACTGCCAGAATCCCCTGGCCTGCCGCGGGAAGAATTTCATCTATAGAAAAATACCGGCTGATTCGATAAGAGAGGCCCGCCCGCTGTAATCCTGCGGCGGCCAAAACCAATGCGTCATAGGCTCCGGCGTCCAGCTTTTGCAGTCTTGTCTGAATGTTTCCCCGCACGCTGGCCACAGAAATTCCGCTCCAAAGCTGTTGGAGCTGGATTCGCCGGCGAGAGCTGGAGCTCCCTATCATGTGTGGGGATTCCTGACTGGGATGGGACGGCAGCACCAGCGCATCTCTGGGATCTCCCCGCTGAAAATATGCTAGAATGGGGAGATCTTCCGGCAGCTCCATAGGGATATCCTTTAAACTATGGATTGCCAGATCAATTTCCCCGCATAGCAGAGCACGGTCCAATTCTTTGACAAACAGGCCTTTCCCGCCGATTTTCTCCAAGCTGCGGTCCAAAATCCGGTCTCCAGTGGTTTTCATGGTGACCAGTTGCCAATCAATTTCAGGATGACACTGTTTCAGCTGCTCTAAGACAAGATTAGTTTGCGCAACAGCAAGAAAGCTATCACGGCTTCCCACTTTAATCGTTTTTTTCATAGGTGGTACTCCCCCTTTCCTGAAGAAAAATAGAGGATTTGAGAGAACGGATCTGTTCAGCGACCCGGCTCACAAGACGATGGTTGACGCCGTGTGAAGAGATCCCAAGCACGACCCCTTCTTCTTGCACGACAGCTGGAAAGAAGAAGGTACATTCCTCTTTCCGGTCGGCTACACTGACGGGAATATTTTCCCGATAACATTCCTCAGCGATTTGGTGGTTGACCTGACGGCAGTCAGTACAGGCGGCAACCAAAGAAGCGGTTTTACAGTCCCCGTCCTGGTAAGGGCGGGATATCCAATGGACGCGGCCGTTTTGGACGATGGTTTTTAACTCTGGGCAGAGCTCCGGGGAAACGACGGTAATATCACAACTGAAGGAAAGAAGCGTTTGAACCCGCCGCAGGGATACGGCCCCGCCGCCAAACAAAACCGCCTGTTTTTCCCTCAAAGGTAAAAACAGGGGGAAAACAGGCGCTTTCCATTCCCCTACCGGATGGGAAAAGAGAGGGGCAGTTTGGGAGGATTTTCCCTGTAAAGCGGAAAAGCACGCAGACCAGTAGGAAGGATCCAGAGAGTCCCTCAGGGAAAATAGGCGCTTATTTGCCGCTTTGCAGGCGGCAGTTTCTATTGCGCTTTGCAGGTCGCGCCGCTGCGCATCGGACAGGGAAGTGTGAGAAAGAGATGGCTGCAAACGGTTTAATAGGTCTTTCGAGATTTCTTTCCCTACTGAGTTCACCAAAGGAAGATAGGGACGAAATGCGTACCATCGGATAAATTCCTCTTCATAAGGCTGTAGGATGGACAACGCCTGGACGCGCTGCTGATCCTGCTGTTTTTTCCAAGGGGAAAACTCCAAATCATCCATATTATAACAGGTAATATTAGGTAATTGGGCAAGTTCGGGATCGATATCCCTGGGAACGGCCAAATCTAAAAAAGTATAGGAAGGCTGCTGCAAAAAAGGAAGAACTTCCTCTTTCCTCAAAGTATAATGCGGACTTAAAGTAGCGCTGATGATTACCGACGAATGGGAAAGCTCTTGATAACGGCCTGCATAAGGAATGACGCGGCATCCTGCCGGCATTTCAGTAGGCTGGGAATGCATTTGGCGCTGGGTGATGGATACCAGGCATCCCTCTTGCAAAAGAAGGCGGGCAGCTTCTTTTCCCACTTCCCCGCTGCCAACAACCAGACAGCGCAGACCAGAAAGGGAACCTTTTTGTTCGCGGAGCAAAGCGATGGCGCTGGCTGCGGCGCTGGGACGGGCGGAAGAACGAAAAACCTCAGACTTAACACGTTTGGAAGCGGTAATGGCAAATTGAAATAACTTTTCTAGGACGGTTCCAGCACAGCCGGCCTCCCGGGAAAGGAAAAGAGCCTGTTTTACCTGGGAAATAATCTGATCTTCCCCGAATATCTGTGATTTTAACCCACAGGACAATTCAAAAAGATGCTGGACCGCCTGGGTGCCACAACGATGGATAAACAAAGCATCCCCCTGCTGGGGCGGGATTTTCTTTAAGCGGCACAATGTAAGATAAGGGGAGAGAGCAGGAGAACCGCTGAGCCAGAGTTCTGTACGGTTACAGGTGGAAAGCAGCACACATCCATCCGCGCCACTCAGCGAGAGAGCCTTCTGCATAGCTTGTGCCGCAGAGGATTTGGTAAAGGAAAAGAATTCCCGGTTTTCAATCCCGGCTTTTTGATAATCAATTCCGGTTATATAAATATCCAAAAGAGATTCCTCTTTTCTTTCAGTAATGGCAGGAATTCCTCAAGAAAAAGAGAAATTTGCCGAAATCCATATTTTTTTGTTTTACAGATTGATGTATTTGCAGTATAATATAAATATTTGGGAATAGCAACTAATTTTTATAGGAGGAATCAAGATGGATCGACTGGTGGGAACGGTATCTCGTGGAATAAGGGCCCCAATTATCCGGCAAGGAGACAATTTGCCAAATATCGTGGTGGATTCTGTTTTAGCTGCCGCCAAGAGTGAAGGTTTTTCCTTGCGGGACCGGGATGTTATCGCCGTAACAGAGGCTGTAGTAGCCCGGGCACAGGGAAACTATGCGCATATCGATCAGATTGCCAAAGATGTGCACAACAAATTTGGGGATGAAACCGTGGGGGTTATTTTTCCTATCCTCAGCCGCAACAGATTTGCGATCTGTTTGAAAGGAATTGCCAAAGGCTGCAAAAAAGTAATTTTGATGCTCAGCTATCCTTCTGATGAAGTGGGCAACCATTTGATCAGCGAGGAACAACTGGATAAAACGGATGTGAATCCTTGGAGCGACGTATTGACCGAACAGCAGTACCGCGAGTATTTTGGCTATCAAAAGCATACGTTTACCGGTGTGGATTATGTAGAGTATTATAAAAATTTGATTGCCGCCTGTGGGGCGGAAGTGGAAATCATTTTTGCCAACCAGCCTAAAGCTATTCTTGCGTATACCAAAAATATTATCAACTGTGATATCCATACGAGATCCCGGACCAAAAGGGTATTGTTACAGGGCGGTGCCCAGAAGGTGTACAGTTTAGATGACCTCCTGACGGAAAGTGTAGAGGGCAGCGGGTATAACCAACAGTACGGCTTGCTGGGTTCCAATAAAGCAACAGAAGAGACCGTCAAACTGTTCCCTATTCATTGCGAAGAAGTAGTGAACACAATTCAGGCGTCTATTTTGGAAAAGACGGGAAAACATGTGGAAGTCATGGTGTATGGAGATGGTGCTTTCAAAGATCCCGTGGGAAAAATCTGGGAACTGGCGGACCCTGTCGTTTCTCCTGCCTATACAAAAGGCCTGGAAGGTACACCGAATGAAGTCAAACTGAAATATCTGGCGGACAATGATTTTGCCAATCTTTCTGGGGAAGAATTGAAAAACGCTATCCGGGAGTATATCCAGGAGAAAGACAGGAAAGCTGACGATTTAACTGGGAATATGGTATCCCAGGGGACGACGCCCAGAAGGCTGACGGACTTGATCGGCTCCTTAGCGGACCTGACTTCCGGCAGTGGGGATAAAGGAACGCCCATCATTTTGATTCAGGGTTATTTTGATAACTATACGAAATAGTTTGGAAGTTTATTAGGTTTTCTTTTTCCTCGCGCATAGAGAAAGACAGAATCTTTTCATTCTCCACAGTCAAAAAGAGAGGGGCGGGAAAGGTTCTGTTTTTCTTTCATCGCTTGGAAAAACCCCTTTTGTATAAAGGAATCCAATTATGAAAGAGCTTTGTGAAAAATCGGCGGGTGTGGGGAAATTTTTAAAAGAGAAGAACTCAAAGAAAATATCCATTGCCTGCCTGCACCTTGACCATGGCGGAATTGAGATGGCGGTAACTTCCTTGGCAAACGCTTTGTGCGAAGAAGGATATCAGGTAGAACTATTGTGCACCTACCGGCTTTGCAACCCCGTATATCAGCTAGATCCCAGGGTGATCGTTACTTATCTCACGGATTGCAAGCCAAACCGCCAAGAAATCGCGGACGCTTGGACTTCCCATCATTTCTTTATCTTGGCAAAGGAATTGTTTCGAGCCGGTTTTATCCTGTGGCGTAAGAAAAGGACAATGATAGAGGCAATTCGGCGCGTACAAGAGGGGATTCTGATTTCTACCCGGGATGAGTATACCCTTTTGTTGTCCCGCTTTGGAAATCCCCATGTAAGGAAAATAGCGCAGATACACCAGAGCCCTCAATTTTCCCCAAGAAAACTACGACGGATGAGAAAGGGATATCGAAATATTGATGTCTTGGTAACACCTACCCGGCAGGCCGCCAATGAGCTGAGGAAAAATTTATCCCCTTTTATTCCTAATTTATCCTGTGTGGCAATTCCCCATTTTTTAGCTTATGAAAAAGGGAGAGCCGGTACGAAGAAAAGGAAGCAAATAATCGCTGTGGGCAGATTGCATCCAGAAAAAGGGTTTGCCCGGATGCTGCAACTATGGAGCAAGGTGATTCCTTGTTTCCCGGATGTGATATTAAAG
>CAKUYY010000051.1 GCA_934717555.1 uncultured Clostridium sp. | reverse complement strand
CAGGGTTATGAGAGTTTACTGAAAAGTCCTGATGCAATAGAAGCCCATTCGAGGGATCAGGAGAAGATTTTTGATGTACTATCATGAATTTCACCTATTTTCATGGTTTTAAAAGGGCTAGATCAATAACTGGTCTAAGGTATCCCGTAACGTTTCCGAGGTAATGGAAAGAACATCCAAGGAGTAGGATGATTCTGTGGGAGGATCTTCGGAAAAGGTAAAAATAGTATTCCGATGATTTTTTAACCTAGAGATTAACGTTTGGACATCTGAGGAAACATGGGAAGCAAGAAAATAGAAAAAATGGGAGGAAACAAAACCAGCATATTGCCGTTCGTAACATTCTAAGGCAAGGGTGGGGGTTACATAACATTTTCTTGTCAGAATATGATGGAGAAACGTATGGAGATCTTCTTCACTGGTGATGGAAAACTGTTCTAGCTGATTGGTAGAGGTATCATACCAGCATAGAAAGTGTCGCAGCTGATTTTGCAAGAGAAAGTGAGATAAGGAAAAAGTACAATCCAAAAGGGTATCTAAGGGTGTGGAAGAGGGATCTGAGGGCTTAAAAAATTCTATCAATAATACAATAGAGTGACTAAGTGGAGCACTGCATTGACGGACCATCCACTGACCAGATTTTGCACTCAGTTTCCAATGGACAGAATGAAGGCTGTCGCCGGGCATATATTCCCGTAGCCCGAATGTCTCGGAAGGATCACTTCCGGGTTTTTGTGTAGAATATAGATCGGATTCCATACAAAGTTGTGTTCCCATATCGACACGAGGGGAAATTTCCCGGCAATCGGGGATAACGTCCACGATTCCGTGGTTGTGGGTTGATACAGAAAAGGTGAACAATCCCAGATAATCATAAACAGAAAGCCTGTCCAGAGAAATGCATACCTGCCCGCAATGACTGGAGGACATGGTCCAACGGATATCTTCCTTGCCGTGAGAACCGATGGGAAGGAAAAGGGAAAATTGTTTCTGTTCTCCGGTAAAACCGTTTTCCATGCATATCACCGCTTTCACCCGTGACAATGGAAGGAAAAAGCGGTTTCGCAAGTGGAGGCATACCGGGAATTCTTCCTTTTTACAGACAGAGGAGCTGTCCAGCTCCAGAGAAGCGGAAATCTTTCGGCTGGCGAGGATGACCAGAACAAACAGAAAGACAGGAAGCAATAGAACAAATAAGAGGGACAGGAAAGACAAGTAATCCGGATAAAAGAGATAAAAGAAAAAAGTGGCGCACAAAATGTAAATAGGATATTCGGCATTTTAACATAGAGAAGACCGCCTTTCTTCCACGAGGGATATGCCAGATCTAGAAAAGAAGATACTTTTTATTATTTGGGGATTTCTATATCAGAAATGAATTGTTCCAAAATCCTATGAGGGGACACATGTTCCATTTTTGCCTGGGATTCCAGTAAAATACGGTGTTCCCATACATCGTAAATTACCTTTTGGATATCCTCTGGAATAACATAATCCCTCCCCAGAAGGAAAGCGCAGGCTTTGGCCATTTTGGAAAGAGCCAAAGCTCCGCGGGTGCTGACCCCTAAATGAATCAATGGATGGCTACGGGTAGAAGAAGAAAGAACGGCGATATAGCGGTAGATCGGATCACTTACGAAAATATCGGAGACAAATTTTTGCATCTGTAATAATTCTTGTACAGTGGCAACCTGCTTGACCGTACTCAGGGGGTCTATGGAATGCCTTTCTTTTAAGATATGTATTTCGCTTTCCAAGTCAGGATACCCCATACTCAGACGAACCATAAAACGGTCCAGCTGGGATTCGGGGAGCATTTGTGTTCCAGCAGACCCTACAGGATTTTGTGTAGCGATGACGATATAAGGCTGAGGGACATCCCGGGTGATACCATCTACTGTGATGCGGCCTTCTTCCATGACCTCAAGGAGGGCGGATTGAGTTTTGCTGGAGGTACGGTTAATTTCATCCGCCAAAAATAAATTGCACATGGCAGCGCCGGGACAATACTCAAAGGCTCCTGTAGATTGATTGTATAAATTAAATCCCGTGATATCCGATGGCATGACATCCGGTGTAAATTGTATTCTTTTGTAATCGAGAGAAAGCGCTTTGGAAAAAGCAAGGGCCAATGTGGTTTTTCCTACTCCCGGAATATCTTCGATCAGAACATGGCCTTTGGCTAACATGACCATGAGAACTTTTGCAATGATTTCCTCTTTTCCAACGACAACTTTTTGGACTTCTGCCATAATTTGTTGAGCTTTTTGAATCATAGTTTTAAATTCCCCTTGTTTTTTATAAATCATTCCAACTAGTATAATAACTGTTTTCATCTTATAATGGTCACATCTCATTTGCAAGATATTTTCATAAATGGGATATCGCTACAAGTACGGTGAGTTTTCTATAAAGAAAGAACAGGTAGAGGGGAGAACCCCACTACCTGTTCTTACTTACTATTGTTTCTAATTTTTTCGTAGGCTGCGTCCAGAAATTCTTTTTGGGAATCCCGATCCATCAGTCGATAGTAAATGATTAATTGCTTTTCTGTTTTCGTCAATTCATAGATTAAACTGGAATTTTTTGAGTTCCTTTTTGCTGGCGGCGACCTTTTGGTGACATCGCTTACCCTAGCGGCAGAATTTATGTCGTCGTCAAGGATATCGCTGTAGGTCACATTAAAAATTTTTGCCAGTTTAATGATGGTATTGATATCCGGAGTTGTTTTCGCGGTTTCATAATACGTGTAGGTAGAACGATCTATATTAAGTGCATCAGCTACCTGCTGCTGTGTATAACCGCAATTTTCCCGAAGTCTTTTTAATGTTTGTGACAGCATGTGTTATACCACCTCCTGTATTATTGTCCGCGTATCATGACAACTGTTAAGTTATATCATATATTATAGATAAAAAAGAATAAGAGTGTGGAATTAGTGATCGATGTTCACTGAAAACTTTTTATGGAAGGTAAAAAAGAGCGTAAATAGAAATTTTTTTTAAAAGCTTGACTAAGTTTTCTATATTTTGTATAATATACAAGTCGGATATGCTACTGTGGCTCAGCAGGTAGAGCAGCTCACTCGTAATGAGCAGGTCGTCCGTTCGAATCGGATCAGTAGCTCCACTGAACAAACACAGAGAGCTTGTAAGGAAGTCCTCTGTGTTTTTTAGTATACCCTCCTTTCTTTGAGGAAATTCGCGGCGACGAAGCAAGCAAAAATTTGGAATTTAATAGAAAAAGGGGTTTGAGGAATGGCAAAACCAAAGGAAAACACATTGCAGAAAAGAGGACAATTTACCTCATCGCTGGGATTTATTCTGGCGGCAGCCGGTTCGGCAGTAGGATTGGGAAATCTCTGGAAATTCCCTTATATCGCGGGATCCAATGGCGGCGGAGTATTCTTATTGTTTTATATCATTTTTGTCTGTTTGTTAGGTATCCCGATTTTGTTGACAGAGATGGCCATTGGGCGAAAGACCCAACTCAGTGCGGTAGGCGCTTACAAAAAGCTGAATAAGAAGTGGACATTTGTCGGTGTGATCGGTGTGTTGTGCGCTTTCATTATCTGTTCTTATTATAGTGTCATCGGCGGCTGGGTACTCAAATATATTGCCAGTTATGCAACAGGCGGGAATTTTGGATCTGATACAGGGGCATATTTTAATAACTTTGTGAGCAGCCCGGCGGAACCAGTCATCTGGCATTTGGTATTTATGCTGTTTTGTGCTGTCGTAGTTGTCGGCGGCGTGGCGAAAGGCATTGAGAAGGCCAGCAAAATTATGTTGCCGTTGCTTTTTGTGTTTATTGTTATTGTGGCGGTCCGTTCCGCTACGCTTCCCGGAGGAGGAGAAGGTTTACAATTCCTGTTTGTTCCCAACTTTGGTGCGTTTCATTCTTTTGGAGATGTTGCCAATGCTATGGTATCCGCTATGGGACAGGTATTCTTTAGTTTAAGCTTGGGCATGGGTATCACCATTACTTATGGCAGTTATTTGAAGAGAGACACCAATATGCCCAAGGATACCGGAGTAATTGCTGGGTTGGATACATTGATGGCTGTTTTGTCGGGTGTTGCTATCCTTCCTGCTGTATTTGCGTTCGGTTTCCAGCCGGGAGCAGGCCCAGGCTTGATTTTTGAAACATTGCCTTCCGTTTTTGAAAAGATGCCGGTAGGCAATCTGTTTGGATTGATCTTCTTTATCTTAGTATTCTTTGCCGCAGCTACTTCGGCGATCGCTTTATTAGAAGTTGTTTCCGCATTTTTGATTGACAGCTTCCATTGGAGCCGGAAAAAGGCCACCATTCTGATGGCTTGCCTGATGGGAGGGATCGGTGTAGTTGCATCCTTGTCTATGGGCGTTTGGTCTGGATTCACGATTGCAGGAATGAATATTTTTGACGCAATGGGATATCTCACCGACAAAATCTTGATGCCTTTGGCCGCTATGTTTATGTGTATTTTTGTAGGTCATGTATGGGGAATCCAGCCTGTAGTTGATGAAATTAAGATCGGTATGAAAGGGGCTTTCCGCCTGAGAAGGACTTTCGGCGTTATTTTGAAATATATCGCGCCTGTTCTAATTTTTGTCATTTTTGTGATGGGGCTGTTCGCACAATAAAAGAGAACGCTTTCAAAAGTGTAGAAAATGAAATAGAGTTTTATAGAAGCCATCCTGTTCCAAAAACAGGATGGCTTATTTTGTTAGTTTTAGGCAGGATTACCAATCAGATGGTTGAAAAATCAAGGAAAAAAGAGTATACTTAGGCTAAGAAAAACTCTAATGTAACATTGGAAACCTTTCTTCCGCTTTTTTCACAGTTATTCTGCAAAATCTGAAAATAGTTTTCTCATTTCTGTTCTTGAGATCGATAGGGAAGAATGTTATAATCAAGAACGCCTCATTCTGAACTGATGAAAAATGGATAGGGTTTTCTGTAGTTACCAGGAAAGGATAAGGGCAAAAAATATGGAAGTTATCGTATGTGTGGGCAGTTCCTGTCATTTGCGGGGCTCCCGAGATGTGATCCAAATATTGGAACGTAATATTGCGCTCAATGGACTGCGGGACCAAATAGAGCTCAAAGGATCGTTTTGTATGGGAGAATGTAAGGAAGGCGTATGTGTCAGTATAGATGGGAAACGTTTTTTTGTAACTCCTGCGGAAACAGAGGCCTTTTTTAATCGGGAGATTTTGGGGAGGATGTCCATATGAGCATCATAGGATTGAAAAAAGCAAACTGCAAAAACTGCTATAAGTGTGTAAAGGTCTGTCCGGTAAAATCTATTAAAGTGGAAAATGAACAGGCTCAGATTATCGATAATTCCTGTATTTTATGTGGAAGGTGCCTGGCGGAATGTCCTCAGAACGCCAAAACCTTGCAGAGTGATCTGGAAAAGGTAAAAGGCTTCCTCAAGGCAGGGGAGACGGTGATCGTTTCCTTGGCACCGTCCTATCCAGGTTCTTTTGAGTTCGAAAAGCCCGAACAGATGGCCACCGCTTTCCAGAAACTTGGTTTTTCTGGAGTTTCGGAAACCTCGGAAGGCGCTGCCTATGTGACGGCGGAATATGCCCGGTTGGTTCGGGAGAATACCATGAAGAATATTATCACCACCTGTTGCCCGTCGGTTAACCGTCTGGTAGAAATTTATTATCCAGAGCTGGTGGATCAGATGGCCCCTGTTGTGTCGCCTATGATCGCTCACGCCCGCCTGCTCAAACAGAGTATAGGGAAAAATATCCGGGTAGTCTTTGTGGGGCCGTGTATCTCCAAAAAAGATGAATCCGCGGATATGAGGCATGATACCGACGTGGACGCGGTTTTGACCTTTGATGATATGGCTTCCTGGTTCCAGCAAGAAGGAATTTGCGTGGCTGATTGCAAAGCGGGAAAATTCTTGAATGCCAGCTCCAAGATTGTGCGTATGTATCCCATTACCAATGGTATTTTGGAAACGTTGCGCGCCTGCGGGGACACAGGGAACTATCATCTGATGAGCGTAGATGGAATAGGGGAGTGCAGAGACCTGTTCGAGGCCATGAAGCAAGGGCAGATCGATCATTGCTTTATCGAAATCAACGCCTGTAAGGGCGGTTGTGTCAATGGGCCGGCGAAAGCGAAAGACAGTACAGCGCGCTTCCATTCCGCCATCAAAGTAGAACGGTATGCCCGCAGCGATGCGGACTGTTATCCCGCCACACCGGAAAAGCTTCCTTTATCTAAGAAGTTCTTTGACCGCTCTCCTCATGAGACAATTCCAGATGAGTCGGTGATCCGCAGTATTCTTGCTAAAATCGGTAAGGAAACACCGGAACAGGAACTCAATTGCGGAGCTTGCGGATATGCTTCCTGCCGGGAAAAGGCAATTGCCGTGTACCAGAACCGCGCGGAGCTTACCATGTGTATGCCCTATATGAAGGAACGGGCAGAATCGCTCTCTAATTATGTGTTGTCCGAAACTCCCAATATTACCATTATTGTGGACAGCGATATGAACATCATTGAATTCAACGCTGCGGCGGAGGCGTGCTTTAAAATCAGCCGCCGGGAAGCGCTGGAGAAAGCATTATATGAATTGATTGATGTTTCAGACTTCCAATTTGTGTTTGAGAGCAAGCAATCCATTACCAACAAAAAAGTACATTACCGCGAATACAATATCACCACAGAGCAAAGCATTATTTACATTGAGAAAGAAAACATTGCCATGGGTATTTTCCGTGACATCACAAAAGAGGAAAAGGAGCTGGAGAACCGTTATCATCTGCGGGTGGAAACCATGGAAATGGCTCAGAAGGTCATTGACAAACAGATGGTAGCGGCCCAGCAGATCGCCAGCCTGTTGGGGGAAACCACGGCGGAAACGAAAGTGACCCTCACAAAGCTCAAGAATATGATTGTTTTTGATGGTGATGAATAATGAAATTACATGTTGATACAGCTTATCGAAGCCTCAATAAAAAGGGAGAAGAGTTGTGCGGGGATAAGGTCAAAATCACCCGTACCAAAGATTCTGTCATTTGTGTGCTGGCTGATGGTCTGGGGAGCGGTGTAAAAGCCAATATTTTGGCGACATTGACCAGCACCATTATTTCTACCATGCTGGAAGAGGGAGCCATGGTAGAACAGGCAGTGGAGACCATTGTAAGTACTCTGCCGGTTTGCAGCGTCAGGAAGCTGGCCTATTCTACCTTTAGTATCCTTCAGATTTTCACAAATGGGGATGCCTATTTGGTAGAATTTGATAACCCGGCCTGCATTTTTATTCGGGACGGAAATTTGATGGAACTCAACTCGGAATATAAGGAGTACGCGGGAAAGACAGTTTATGAATGCCGGTTTACCGTAAGGCCGGGGGATGTACTGTGCCTGGTGAGCGATGGTGTCATTTATGCGGGGGTTGGGAACCTTCTCAATTTTGGATGGACTTGGGACAATGTGGCCTCCTATTTGACAAAGGCTTCCTTAAAGGAGAAATCAGCCCAACGCCTGGCGGTGACGTTGTCCCAGGCGGTCAACGAATTATATATGGAGAAGCCGGGGGATGATTCGACCGTATTGGTGGCCCGCGTGGCACCCCGTTGTGTGGTCAATATGCTGGCGGGCCCGCCCAAGAGCAAAGAGGATGACTCTCGTATGGTGCGGGATTTCATGACCACACCCGGCAAAAAAGTGATCTGCGGAGGGACCAGCGCCAATATTGTGGGCCGGATCCTCAACCGGAAAGTGGAAACTTCGCTGCACTATATTGATCCCCTGATCCCTCCTACAGCCACAATTGAAGGGATAGACCTGGTGACGGAAGGCGTACTTACCCTCAGCCGTACGCTGGAAATCATGAGGGATTACATGAAACATCAGACGGATACCATGTACTTTCACAAATTGGATGAGGACAATGGAGCGGCCCAATTGGCAAAGCTTTTGTTAGAGGATTGTACAAACTTGAATGTCTTCATCGGTACGGCTATCAATCCCGCCCATCAGAATCCAGGTCTTCCTTCTGATTTGAGCATCAAACTCAAACAGATAGAAGAGTTGTGTACCATGATGGAAAAGATGGGCAAACCAGTGGAGAAAACCTACTACTAAAGGAGAATTTTTGCATGCAGTATGATAACGACGCGAAACAAATGAAATTTGAAGTTCTCAGAAAGGTGGCCCAGTTGGCCTACTTGGGAGAGCTGGAAGAAAACCTGGAAGGCATCCCTTATGATATCATTCCCGGCAATCAAGCAAGGTTTCGCTGCTGTGTTTATAGGGAACGTGAGATCATTCGGGAACGGGTGGCCTTGGCGAGAGGCAAAAATATTCCTGGACATGAAAAAGTGGAAGGGCTGGTCACTGTACTGCCGGCTGCCTGCGAGGGCTGCCCGATCAACAGATTTACGGTAACGGAAAACTGTCAGCGGTGCATGGCCAAAAAATGTGTGGCGGCCTGTCCTTTCGGGGCTATTTCTGTAAGCGGTAAGGGGGCTTATATTGATCCCGCGAAATGTAAGGAATGCGGGCGCTGCGCTGCAGCCTGCCCTTATAACGCCATTTCCGATACTATGCGTCCGTGCCTGCGTTCCTGTCCGGTAGATGCGATTTCTATGGACGACAACAAACAAGCCGTTATTAAATATGACCGCTGCATTGGATGTGGGGCTTGTACCACAGACTGCCCCTTTGGGGCGATCTCTGATTCTTCCTACATTGTGGATGTAATTGAGGAGATCAAAGGAAAGAAAAAAGTTTTTGCCATGTTTGCGCCGGCTATTGAGGGGCAGTTTGGAGACGCCACTGTGGGAATGTTGAAAAACGCCATTAAGAAGCTGGGGTTTGACGGGGTTTATGAGGTTTCCCTGGGAGCTGACGCAGTAGCACAGCACGAGGCCCATGAATTAATCCATGCGGTGGAGAATGGCCAGAAAATGACCACTTCCTGTTGCCCTGCGTTTGTTACGATGATTGAAAAGCATTTCCCCCGCCTGATTCCAAACATGTCTCATACCGTGTCCCCCATGACCGCTACCGCCCGTTATATCCGGGAAGAACATCCCGGCTCTTTGGTGGTATTTGTTGGGCCGTGCATTGCCAAAAAGCAGGAAATCAAAAAGGTGCAGGACAGTGCAGATTATGTGATCACGTTGGAGGAACTGGCCGCCATGTTTGCGGCTCAGAATATTGATCCGAATGAAATGGCCGACAATGAGCAGGACGGAAGTATTTATGGAAAAGGCTTCGCACAGAGCGGCGGTGTTTCCGGGGCTGTCATGCGGGTCCTGGAAGAGGAAGGCTGCGACCTTTCGGTTTCCTGCAAAAAGTGTACCGGCGCGAAAGAATGCAAAAAGGCTTTGATGATTCTCAACGCTGGCCGCCT
>CAKUYY010000050.1 GCA_934717555.1 uncultured Clostridium sp. | reverse complement strand
TCGTAACGGTCAAAGAAAAGCAATAATCCGAACCCATCGCCTATCGGAAACGGGTTCGGATTATATTGGTTTGGTGCTGGTGACCGGACTTGAACCGGTACGATGTCGCCACCGAGGGATTTTAAGTCCCTTGCGTCTGCCTGTTCCGCCACACCAGCATTTGGAACGGAGTTTATTATAGCATATATATAATAGGAAATCAATTGAAAAGTTCTTTTTTCTTTGGGAAACTTTATTTTTTGCCCATTAAATCTTGCCTTAGCTTCTCTTTTTTTCTGATAATTAGAAAATATTATTTTGTTTGAGGCCATAGAAGAGATTATTGACATCTTTTTGAGAATATGATATAGTCAATTCGTCATGTGATATGAGTTTTTGACAGAGTATCCATGCAAATATTTCTTCTGACCACCTGGTATTTTGATTGATGATACTGAGGTTATGGCCATACGGACAGCCAGGTCAACTGCCGCTGGGTAGCTTTTATAGTTGCCATTATTGATTGGGCGAAGCGCTCAATTTTATAAGTTGGTTACTTACAACCAGTGCGTAATGCGTACATCAACTTGTAAAACAGTCAATAAGAGTAGTAAAAGTAAGTATTTGCTATATAGACTCTGTATCAAAAACAATAAGGGAGATTTCTGATATTTTCTCCGAATGATTGTGACAAAGGAAGTCATCATTTCCCTTTTTGTTTCGGGATGATTTTACAGGCAATGTGCAAATGAGCACATTGCCTTTTTTGTTGTTCTCAAAAAATCTCATGTTCGTCTGGGGGACTGTTTCAATGAGGGAAAAATTAAAACTCTATGGGTTCAATAATCTGACCAAAGCGTTAAGCTTTAACATTTATGATGTTTGTTATGCAAAAACCGCCCGGGAACAGCGGGACTATATCGCCTATATCGACGAACAATACAATTCTAACCGCCTTACCCATATTTTAACCACGCTTACCAATATGATCGGCGCCAAGGTCCTCAATATCTCCCAACAGGATTACGATCCCCAGGGGGCTTCTGTGACCATACTGATCGCGGAAGGCTCCATGGTTCCCTTAGGAGAAACCCAGCTGGCCCATCTGGATAAAAGCCATGTCACGGTTCATACCTATCCGGAATACCATCCCGAAACCTGTCTGGCCACATTTCGCGTGGATATCGATGTAGCCACCTGCGGCGAGATCACCCCTCTTTCCACATTAGATTATCTAATTGGTTCCTTTGATTCCGATATTATTACCATGGATTACCGGGTACGGGGATTTACCAGGGATATCGACGGCAAAAAACTTTTCTTAGACCACAATATCACCTCTATCCAGGATTATATCTCTCCGGATATCCTTTCCGATTACGACGCCATCGATATCAATGTCTATGAAGCCAACCTTTTTCATACCAAAATGATGCTCAAAGAGATTGATTTGCAGAACTACCTCTTTAAAACCGACGCCTATGAGCTGCCCCCAAAAAACCGTTTGGAAATTATGGATAACCTGCGGCGGGAAATGATTGAAATTTTCAGTGGGCGGAATATCTACTAAAGGAGGGAAACCACATTGCAGGAATTAAAACAGGAACATGCCCCCATCTACGAGGCGCTGGAAGAATTTAAACGGATGCGTGTAGTCCCTTTCGATGTTCCCGGCCATAAACGGGGACGGGGCAATCCCGAATTGACCGCCCTGTTGGGGGAACAATGCGTCAGCATGGATGTCAATTCCATGAAGCCCCTCGATAACCTGTGTCACCCAGTCTCTGTCATCCGGGATGCGGAACTTTTGGCCGCTCAAGCTTTCGGCGCGGCCCACGCCTTTTTAATGGTGGGAGGCACTACTTCCGCTGTACAAAGTATGATTCTTTCTGTGGCAAAACGCGGGGAAAAAATCATACTGCCCCGCAACGTCCATCGAAGCGTCATGGGGGCCATGGTATTGTGCGGGGCCGTCCCCGTCTATGTCAATCCGGAATGCGACCACCGCCTAGGGATTCCCCTTGGAATGAGTGTTTCCGCGGTAAAAAAAGCGATTCAGGAAAATCCTGACGCCAAAGCTATTCTTGTGAATAATCCCACCTATTATGGGATCTGTTCTGATTTGCGCTCCATTGTACAGTTAGCCCATGGGGCCGGTATGCTGTGCCTAGCGGATGAGGCTCATGGAACACACTTTTATTTTGGGGACAATCTCCCCATATCGGCCATGGCGGCGGGCGCGGATATGGCCGCCGTCTCTATGCACAAATCCGGAGGCAGTCTGACCCAGAGTTCGCTGCTCCTGGCTGGTCCAGCCGTTTCCGAAGGTCATGTCCGGCAGATTATCAATCTAACACAAACCACC
The DNA here is from genome assembly GCA_934717555.1 of uncultured Clostridium sp. Lineage (GTDB taxonomy): Bacteria > Bacillota > Clostridia > Oscillospirales > Acutalibacteraceae > CAJFUH01. Next base: position 7,188 of record CAKUYY010000050.1, on the reverse strand, counting down.
AGCGGTTCCTATCTCCTTCTTTCCAGCCTGGATATTTCCCGCCGCAATCTCGCTTTGCGGGGACGCGAGGATTTTAACCGCGTGATCCAGCTGGCGCAGTACGCCAGGGAGGAGATCAATGCCATCGGCGGTTATTACGCCTATTCCAGCGAGCTTTGCAACGGGGACAGTATCTTTGCTTTTGACGTTACCAAGCTGTCAGTCAATACCTTGGATGTAGGGCTCGCCGGCATTGAGGTGTACGACCTGCTGCGGGATGAATATGATATTCAGATCGAATTTGGGGATCTGGGCAATATCCTCGCTTATCTTTCCATTGGCGACCGCCCCCGGGAGGTAGAACGGCTGGTGAGCGCCTTATCGGAAGTACGCAGGAGGTTTGGAAAAGATAAGGCCAACCTGATGACGCAGGAATACATCGATCCCCAGGTTTCCGTATCCCCGCAGGAGGCATTTTACGCGGAAAAAGAGTGTTTGCCCATTGAGGATACCGCGGGGCGGGTATGCAGCGAGTTTGTCATGTGTTATCCCCCTGGGATACCCATCCTGGCTCCCGGTGAACGGATTACACCGGATATTTTGGCGTATATCCAATATGCCAAAGAAAAAGGCTGTTCCATGACCGGACCGGAAGATCCGGCTATTGAATTTTTAAATGTTTTGAAATAAGGAGGGTGAATATGGATTTCTGGTTCTCTGAGGCACAGACCCCTAATGTGAAACTGTCCATTCGGGTAGACCGCCAGCTTTATACCGGAAAAAGCGAATTTCAACGGATTGATGTGTTTGAATCCCCGGAATTCGGACGTTTCCTCACGCTGGACGGATATATGATGCTGACGGAAAAAGATGAATTTATTTATCACGAAATGATTACCCATGTACCCCTGGCGGTACATCCCAAAGTCAGGGATGTCCTCGTGATTGGGGCGGGCGACGGCGGCGTGGTCCGCGAGCTCACCCGTTACCCTGATATCGAACACATCGACATGGCGGAGATTGACCCTCTGGTGGTGGAGGTCTGCAAAAAATACCTGCCCCAGACCGCCTGCCGGCTCAACGATCCCCGGCTGTCCATCCACTATGAGGACGGGGTCAAATTTGTCCGTTCCAAGGAAAACTGTTATGATTTGATCATTGTGGATTCCACCGATCCTTTTGGTCCGGGGGAGGGCCTGTTTACCCGGGAATTTTACGGAAGCTGTTTCAAGGCTTTGAAAGAGGACGGCATCATGGTCAACCAGCATGAAAGCCCCTTCTATCAGGAGGACGCTGTCGCTTGCCAGCGGGCCCACTGGCTGTTTGGCTTTGCCTCCAAAAAATACCATCCTTTAAAAGATCTCAGGGAAACCCAGTGGAATATGCGAGGCTTAGACTGCCGTTATTATACCACCACCCTGCACAAAGGCGCTTTTTATATTCCAGCCTATGTAGAGGAGTTGTTAAAACGTGTTGAACAGGAATATTGAATGTTTTATGGGGTGTGACAAAGAGGCCGACAAGGCGGGTATCATCTTATTTGGGGCACCTTTTGACGGCACCACTTCTTACCGTCCCGGCACCCGTTTCGGGAGCGCCGCCATCCGCCGGGAATCCTATGGGATCGAAACCTACAGCCCGTATCAGGACGCTGACCTTGAGGATACCGCGGTGATGGATACCGGGGATTTGGAACTCTGTTTTGGGGATACGCAAAAGGCGTTAAACCAGATTCAGGAACGCACCCAGGAAATTCTGGACGCTGGAAAGCTGCCCTTCCTGCTGGGCGGGGAACATCTGGTAACGTTGGGAGCCTTCCGGGCTGTTACACAGGCTTATCCTGATATCCATATCATCCACTTTGATGCCCACGCCGATCTGAGGGACCAATACCTGGACAATCCCCTCTCCCACGCCAGTGTCATCCGCCGCTGCTGGGAACTGATCGGGGATGAAAAAATCTTTTCCTTCGGTATCCGTTCCGGCGAACGGGAAGAATTCCAATGGGCAAAGTCCCATATTTCCATGCAGAGGTTTGACTTTCAGGGATTGGAGGAAACGGTCGGCCGGCTCAACGGGAAACCGGTATATTTTACGTTGGATTTGGACATTTTGGACCCTTCCATATTCCCGGGAACTGGAACGCCGGAACCCGGCGGTGTAACTTTCGAGGAACTACGAAAAGCTGTCACTCTGGTGTGCAGCAAAGCTAATGTCGTCGCATGCGATGTGAACGAATTAAGCCCGCAGTTTGACGCCAGCGGGGTTTCTACCGTTACCGCGTGTAAAATTGTCCGAGAGATGCTCTTGGCGCTTTCCAAATAAAAAATAGAGACAAGGGGGATTTCCTTATGGGAAAAGCATTGATTATCGGGTGCGGGGGCGTGGCCTCCGTCGCCATTCACAAGTGTTGCCAAAACAGCGGCGTATTTGAAGAAATCTGTATTGCCAGCCGCACAAAGTCCAAGTGTGACGCTTTGAAAGAAAAGTTACAGGGAACCACCAAAACCAAAATTACCACCGCTCAGGTGGATGCCAACCATGTGGAGGAACTGGTTTCCCTGATTGAGCAGGTAAAGCCGGACGTGGTACTGAACCTAGCGCTCCCCTACCAGGATCTGACTATCATGGACGCGTGCCTGGCCACCAAAACCAATTATGTGGATACCGCCAATTATGAGCCGGAAGACACCGCCAAATTTGAATACAGTTGGCAATGGGCATATCGGGAGCGGTTTGAAAAAGCCGGGATTACTGCCCTGCTAGGCAGTGGGTTTGATCCGGGGGTCACCGGTGTCTTTTCCGCTTACGCTTTAAAGCATGAGTTCGATACCATTGAGTATATCGATATTTTAGACTGCAACGGCGGCGATCACGGCTATCCCTTCGCTACCAACTTTAATCCGGAAATCAATATCCGGGAAGTTTCCGCCAAAGGTTCCTATTGGGAAGACGGGCACTGGGTGGAGACGGAGCCCATGGAGATCAAGCGGGTTTACCCCTTCAAGGAAGTGGGAGAAAAGGATATGTACCTGCTTCACCATGAGGAAATTGAATCTTTAGCCCTAAATATTCCCGGGATCAAGCGCATCCGTTTTTTTATGACCTTTGGGCAAAGTTATCTCACCCATTTGAAATGCCTGGAAAATGTGGGCATGACCTCCATTGAGCCTATCCTTTTCGAAGGCAAAGAGATCATCCCTCTGCAATTTCTGAAAGCTGTGCTGCCTGATCCTTCCACCTTGGGTCCCCGTACCAAAGGAAAAACCAACATCGGCTGTATTTTCCGTGGAAAAAAAGATGGAAAAAACAAGAACTACTATCTTTACAATATCTGTGACCATCAGGAGTGCTACCGGGAAGTGGGTTCCCAGGCGGTTGCCTATACCACCGGTGTTCCCGCTATGATCGGCGCCATGATGCTGATGATCGGCAAATGGAACAAACCGGGTGTTCACAATATCGAGGAATTCGACCCAGATCCTTTTATGGACGCTTTGAACCAGTGGGGCCTTCCCTGGCAGGAAGACCGCAACCCGGTGCTGGTGGATTAAGATGGAACCTTTGACATTTCCCCTCAAAACCCCGTACTTTCTGGTGGACGAAACATTATTACGGAAAAATTTGGAGATTCTAAAGGACGTCTCCCAACGTTCCGGATGTAAAATCCTGCTGGCGCAAAAAGCGTTTTCCATGTTCTCCACCTATCCCCTGCTCCGCCAATACCTTGCGGGTACCACCGCCAGCGGTTTGTATGAAGCAAGGCTGGGCAAAGAAGAATTTGGCGGGGAAACCCACGTATTTTCCCCCGCCTATGGGGAAGAGGAATTCTCCAAACTGCTCTCTTACGCCGATGATTTTATTTTTAACACACCCCGGCAGGTGCGGAAATTCGCCTCCCGGGCCAAAGCGGCGGGAAAATCTGTGGGCCTGCGCATCAACCCGGAATGTTCCACCCAAGAGGGGCACGCAATTTATGATCCCTGTTCCCCGGGTTCCCGTCTGGGAACCACCCTGGAAAATTTTGAAGAAGATCTTCTTCCTCTTTTGGACGGGTTCCATATGCATACCCTGTGTGAACAAAACGCCGACGCTTTGGAGACTACGGTACACGCCCTGGAAACAAAATTCGGCCGTTACCTGCACGGACTCCAATGGATCAATCTGGGGGGAGGGCACCACATCACCCGGGAAGATTACGATGTGGAAAGATTAATTTCCCTGATCCGTCGGCTACGGGAAACCTATCAGGTGGAAATCTATCTGGAGCCCGGGGAAGCCGTTGTGTTAAACGCCGGTTTTTTGATTACCAGTGTTCTGGAAATCATGCACAACCAGATGGGTATCGCTATTCTGGATACCTCTGCCGCCTGTCATATGCCGGATGTTCTGGAAATGCCGTATCGGCCGCCCCTACAAAATGCCGGCCTTCCTCAGGAGAAGCCTTATACTTATCGCTTAGGCGGTCCCACTTGCCTGGCGGGAGATATCATTGGGGATTATTCCTTTGACGCCCCTCTTCAAGAAGGCGATGAACTTGTCTTTGAAGATATGGCCCTATATACCATGGTAAAAACCAATACCTTCAACGGCATGCCCCTTCCCTCTCTTGTATGGAGGGATTCCCATGGAAAACTGACGGTTGTCCGTCAATTTGGTTATGAGGACTTTAAAAACCGATTATCTTAACAATTAATGAAAAGGCGTATCCCATAAAAATATTGCGGGATACGCCTTTTACTATAAATTTTCAATATTAACTTTTCAGCATTTGTTCCATGAACCGACCAGGAAGATTTCCATCAGTTTCTACAATCGTTTTTTGAGAAACAATCTTTGACTGCTTCAAGAGTTGATCCACTACTTCCCAACTGCTCTCAAACCCGCAAATAGCGTATACATTGCCATGATAACGGGACTGCATATATTGGGCAATCAGCTCCGCCTTGTCCTGCACGGAATGGGCTCCTTCTTTTTTGTTGTGAAAGACCGGAGCTACAATGTGGAAATGATCTTTCCAACAGCTCAACTGGGAACGCAGGGTATCTTTGTCCTGTTTCTCGCTGATATATAGGACTGTGGGATGATCGTGCTCCCCGAATTCACACACCTGCATTTTTGCATGGTCATTCATCACCAAAACTGTGGGGTAACCATATTCTCCAAACTCGCTGACTTGCATTTTTACACGCTCCCTTAACATAATAAGACGAGTTTCGAAAATCCTCCAATATTGTTATCAGAACTTTTGCGAGGATTCCTTTTGTAACGTAGTTTTTATGTTCCTGCGTTTCTCTCTGGCTTGTATTGTATTATAAGGCCAATCGATTATAAAAGCGATCATAAACACATTAAAATCTCTTTCTGGGTATTAAGGTTTTATTAACTTCCATTCCATTTTATGAGAAAGTGGACATATCCGCTACTAGGTGTCACCGCAAAATCAAGAAACGACAAAAAGGACAGGGCGTTTGAAAGCGCACCTGTCCTTTTTATGAGTCCTTCGTATTTTGATTATTCGTTTACTACTGAAAAGAATTTATTGTGAATAGCGGAAACCGCAGAATCAGCGTCTTTTGCATCAATCAGCACAGAAATCTTGATTTCACTGGTAGCGATCATCTGGATATTGATTTGGGCGTCATACAGGGCCTCAAACATATCCGCCGCAATTCCAGGATGAGTTTCCATGCCCGCTCCCACGATGGAAACCTTGGCCACATTCTCGTCATACACCACATCGGCAGAACCCAACACATCCGCATACTCCTTGAGCATCTGTATGGCATCCTTAGCGCGGTCCTTTGTTACGGTAAAGGAAATATCCTTTGTTCCATCGCGGCCAATGGATTGCAGGATAATATCCACGTTAACATCCTTTGCCGCCAGTTTTGAAAAGATCCGGAAAGCCAGACCCGGGCGGTCCGGTACACCAATAATGGAGATTCTCGCCACATTATTATCCTTCGCTACACCGCTGATCAATGTTTTTTCCATTTTTGCTGCCTCCTTCACAATAGTCCCCGGCTTTTTGCTCAAGCTGGAGAGTACCTCTAACTCAATATTATATTTCTTTGCCATTTCCACTGAACGGTTGTTGAGAACCTGGGCGCCTAAAGTGGCCAGCTCCAACATCTCATCATAAGAAATTTCATTGAGTTTTCTGGCATTCTTTACCTTTCTGGGATCCGCTGTAAATACACCTTCCACATCCGTGTAAATCTGGCACAGATCCGCATGCATGGCGGACGCGATGGCCACCGCACTGGTATCAGAACCGCCGCGGCCCAAAGTAGTGATATCGTCAAAACGATTCAATCCCTGGAATCCCGCTACGATTACAATATTCTTTTTGTCCAGTTCCTTATGGATCCGGTCACAGTGGATCCGTTTGATCCGGGCATTTCCATAGACAGAAGAAGTCCTGAACCCTGCCTGCCAACCGGTCAAAGAAACCACTGGAAATCCCAACTTTTCAATAGCCATTGCCAACAAAGACATAGAAATCTGTTCCCCAGCGGAAAGCAAAACATCCATTTCCCTCTTAGAAGGTTCCGGGTTGATCTCGTTGGCCTTCTCAATAAAATCGTCGGTAGTATCCCCCTGCGCGGAAACCACCACTACAACATCGTTGCCTTCCTTGTATTTATTGGTGACGATATTTGCCACATTGAATACACGTTCGGCATTGGCGACGGAACTTCCTCCAAATTTCTGAACGATTAAGCTCATAAGGAATATACCCCTCCATTACAAATTAATCAATATATACGGCGGCTCCGGCAGAATCGGCTTGCAATACCTCCAGCCTCCAACCGCTGATATTCTTTTCTTCCAGGTGTGCGACTGCATATTTTTCAAAATTATCGGCGCCTTCATCATCCACAATGGAAATCAAGGTCGGACCCGCCCCGCTGATATAAGTGCCATAAGACCCCAATTCATAACTGAGACGAAATACAGTTTCCATATTGGGAATAAACGGCTGTCGATAGGGCTGGTGCAACCGGTCCTGTACCGCTACCCGCAGATTTTCCAAACTCCCGGAAAAGAGGGCCGCCGTCATCAACGCGGAACGGGATAAATTATATACCGCATCTTCCCTGCTATAATTTTCGGGAAGAACGCCGCGCGCCACCTCCGTTTTCAATTCAAAAGGAGGAATCAACGCCGCGAAACGGATTTTTTGGGAAACCGGTACTGTCACAC
>CAKUYY010000049.1 GCA_934717555.1 uncultured Clostridium sp. | reverse complement strand
TTTTATGCAATATAACTATTATCATAACCATAAGCAAAAGGACGCATGAAAAAACTCTCGTTTTTTCACACGCCCTTTTTTTATCTTTTCTATCAATAACGGTTGTCAAAAATCCGCGTGGACTTCTTTTCGCTGCGCGGCAGATCTCCAATTTCCACCACCTGCGCGGCGATGGCAATGCCGATCCTGGCTTTAAAGAGATATTTCAGATCTGTCTCCACTTTCGCCTTATCAATTCCTTTTTCCCCTTCTACAAAAAGGGTCATAATATCTCTGCCGTTGAGATGATCAATCATTACCTGGTATTCGCTGCTGACCCCCTCGGCCTCCTTGAGGATATCGTCAATCTGTCCCGGGAAAATATTCACTCCCTTGACTTTTATCATATCATCCGTCCGGCCGATCAGGGTATCAATACGGGGATGAGGGTTTCCGCACTTGCACTCTCCCTGTACAAAGCGGGTCAAATCATGGGTACGGTAACGGATGAGGGGCGCCCCCTGTTTGCGCAACGTGGTGATGACCAGTTCCCCAATCTCCCCATCCGGCACCACTTTCCCGGTTTTGGGGTCAATAATCTCAAAATACAGATAATCATCCCAGTAATGCATGCCGCATTGATAGTCACAGCTCATGGCGATACCTGGGCCATAAATTTCTGTCAGTCCATAAATATCATAAAGCTCTACCCCTAATTCATTGGCGATGCGTTTCCGCATTTTTTCTCCCCACCGTTCGGAGCCAATCACGCCTTTTTTCAGGTGGATCTGATCCCGCACGCCCCGGCGGGTAATCTCCTCCGCCAGCAATAAGGCATAGGAAGAGGTAGCGCACAAAACGGTACTCTTTAAATCCTTCATCATCTGGATCTGCTTATCGGTATTGCCCGGTCCCATGGGCACCACCATAGCCCCCAGCAATTCCGCCCCGTTCTGGAACCCGATGCCGGCGGTCCACAGGCCATAGCCCGGGGTAACTTGAATCCGGTCCAGATTGGTGATGCCCGCCGTCTCATAGCAGCGTTTGAACATCTCGGCCCAATCCTGTACATCCTGCCTGGTATACGGGATAATGACCGGCGTGCCCGTCGTCCCTGAAGAAGAATGGATCCGCACGATCTCTTCATCCGGCACCGCCTGTAACCCCAGGGGATAAGCCTCTCTCAAATCGCTTTTATTGGTAAAGGGGAGCTTCTCAAAATCGGACTGGGTCTGTATGGCCGATACGTCAATCCCCTGAAACTTTTCATGGTAAAAACTTCCTTCCTGGGAAGTCAGCCTGACAATCTGCTCCTTGATCTGCTGAAACTGGTTTTCCGTCATCTTCATGATTCTACACTCCTTTTGCGGTCTGGGCCCCGGCATACAGGGCCTTGGTATTCATGGCAATAAAGCGCTCTTTTACTCTCTGGGGCAGCGCCTTTTCCACATCCTCCAGGGAAAAGTCCAATACCCCGCTGGCCACAGCGGCTCCTAACAGCGCTACGTTAAGCACTTTACTGGAGCCGCACTGCTGACAAACCGTTTCTGTATCCAATACGATCAGCCGTATTCCAAGGCCCTGTAAATAACGAAGCATCTCCTCTCCCTGATAGGAAGCCCCTGATAAAGAAGCGGTGACCGGCTGAATCGCTTTGTCGCTCACCACCAATACTCCGTCTTTCTTTAAATAGGGCAGGCAGCGCACCGCTTCTGACGGCTCAAATCCAATAATAATATCCGCACTGTGCAGAGGGATCATGGGAGAATCGCTCCGTTCCCCGATGCGCACATGGCTCACCACACAGCCTCCCCGCTGTGCCATGCCGATGGTTTCCGCAGTACGCGCGTACTGTCCCCGGTTCATGGCACACTGGGCGATCAGCTTAGAGGCCAGTACAGTGCCCTGTCCTCCTACTCCCGCTAAAATGCAGTTTATCATTGCTCCGCACCTCCTATGGCATCAAAGGGACACACCTGCGCGCAGATGGTACATCCATAACACGTGGATGGGTCGATCAGCACCTTTCCATCCTTGATGGACATGGCGGGACATCCCAGCTCCCGGATACACCGCTTGCATCCCGTACATTTCTCTGTATCCACCCGTAAAATCCGGGCTGGTTTGGTGACAGCGATACAAGGGGATTCAAAAATAACGGCCGATACCCCCTGGAACGCCGCAGCTTCCCGGACCGCTTCCTCAGCCTCCTGTAAATGGAGGGGATTGGCTTTGCGGATACATTTTACACCAATGGCCTGCAATATCGCTGCAATGTCCACCTTCTGGGAGATCTCCCCCATCATGGTTTTGCCCGTCCCCGGGTGAGGCTGGTGGCCAGTCATGGCTGTGGTGGAATTATCCAACACGATCAATACAATATCTGTTTCATTATATACTGCATTGATGACACCCGGAATCCCTGTATGGAAAAAGGTGGAATCCCCAATAAACGCAAAGTTTACTGCATCCGGTTCCACACGATGCAATCCCTGGGCAATGGTAATCCCTGCGCCCATACACAAACAGGTGTCCACCATATCCAGCGGCTGGGCATTGCCCAAAGTATAGCAGCCGATATCCCCGGAAAAGACCGCTTTTTTCCCTTTCATCGCCCGCTTTACCGCATAGAAAGAAGCCCGATGAGGGCATCCCGCGCATAGCACTGGAGGACGCACCGGCAACTTCGGCAATACGGTTTCTTCCTCCTGGGGAAGATTACAGCCCAAAAAGCCCGCCAAAGCCTTTTTGACCAGCTCCACAGTGTTTTCTCCCGCCTGGGGCATATCCCCGGTGAGTTTTCCCCGGATCCGTACCGGCAGATGGTGCTTGCCGCACAGATAGACCAGTTCCCGTTCCAGTACCGGGTCCAATTCTTCTACCACCATCACTTCTTCCAAGCCTTCCAAAAAGCTCAGCGCCAGGCGTTCCGGAAACGGATAGGGAGTGGATACCTTAAACAGTTTGTACGGTTGATCAATTCCCCGCAAAGCCTCACAGGCATACGCGTAGCTGATCCCGCCGGATACAATGCCTTTTTTCCCTTCACCGGAACAAATATTATACCGGTAAGAGGAAAAATCTTCACTCAGTACCTGTTGGCGTTTCTCTATTTTCAAATGGTTCTGATAAGACAGTTTGGGGAAAATAACCCAGCGGGAAGTATCCTTGACGAACCCTTCCGCCGGATGCTCCTCCCGGACATCGTCTACCTCGATGGAAGCGCAGCCGTGGCATACCCGTGTGGTAGGCCGGAAAAGGACCGGCGTCCCATATTTTTCCGAGTAAGCGAAAGCGTCCCCGATCATCTCATACGCCTCTTCCGGTGAAGAGGGATCAAAAACCGGCAGTTTGGAAAAGTGGGCAAAATGCCGGGTATCCTGTTCTGTCTGGGAAGAAATCGGACCGGGATCGTCGGCCACCATCACCACCATGCCGCCTTTGACCCCTACGTATTCCAGGCTCATCAGCGGGTCGGAAGCCACGTTCAACCCCACCTGTTTCATGGTGACCATACTGCGCGCCCCCGCATAAGCGGCTCCCGCCGCTACCTCCATGGCGGATTTTTCATTGACGGACCATTCTACATAAATGTCCCCCGGATTATGTTTTGCCACCGTCTCCAGCACCTCCGTGGAAGGCGTGCCCGGGTAGCCGGATACCACCTGGACACCCGCCCGGATCGCTCCCAAAGCGATGGCCTCGTTTCCCATCAAAAGTTTCGTTGCCAAAATACTGCTCCCCCTTATTTTCCAAAATAGCATATAATAAAAAAGAAACCTGTCCCTGCAAACGCAAGGACAGGCATTATTTCACCTGCGGTACCACCTTGTTTGGCGGAACATACTTCCGCCCACTCTTTCGGGAATCTGTCATACAAATCCCCCATCCTATAACGCGGATGTCCACGTCGCCGGCTACTAAAAATTTTTCTTTCACCGCGCCCTCAGGAGCCCATTTATCTCCGCTGTATCTACCGGTTTCCATCTTCCCCGGCTCTCTGTCAGACCGTCGCGAAGCTTTACTTCTCCCTCATCGGTTTAAACAGATTATAACACCGTCCCCCATAAAATGCAACCTTCCATTTTTAAGAATTGATTTCATATCTTTTCCTATCAGAATATCAAAAGCCCCAAGGCTTTCACAGCCTTGGGGCTTACTCACGCGTCCCGTTTTTTCATATCCTTGGTCATCAGGCGCAGGCTGGAATAGCTGCGCCCCGTGGGCAATAAATAGAGAGGCACTTTGACAGGCGCCTTTTGCTTCCACAAAGAGAAAGGCTGAGAGGTAATCACCTCAAAACGGGTCTCATACTGCAACAAATATGTGGTAGCGTATCCCAGCAGCAGCCAGAAAATAACTACCATAAAGTTGACATCTAACAACAATGTAATATCAAATAAACTATACACACAGTATGCGCCTAGCATGGCAAAAAGCAAAGGAAGCTGCAACTTGCCTTTATGAAGATTTTTATGCAGACCTCCATATATCCTGCGGGCCAACACAAACAGAAACGACATCACCAGCAAAAATCCCACGATACCGTAGGAAACAAGAATTGTCACATAGCCATTGTGGAGATCTTCAAACAGAAATCCTTCATCCAGATAACGTTCCCCGTACTCCACAATATTGCCCTGGCCAATCCCCAGGACCGGTTCCCTGATAAATAACTGAAACGCTTTTCCCAAAGAATCAAAGCGCCCGCTGGAAATATCAGGATTATCCGTGCGGCCAATTACTACCTGGCCTACAGAAGAACTCGCCGGCTTCGGGGCGGGTTCCCCATTCTCGCCGGGCTGCGCAGTAGGATTGATAGTATCGCCGAGCACGATCTGTTCCCTCCCGCTTACAAGGGCTCCGACGCCGGATTGGCATGCATAACGCACCCCGAGCATCCCGAAAGAAGCGACCAATACCATAGCTACCAGAGCAGAACCCCTCTTCATGATAGCCCGCGTGGAAAATTTCTTTTGTTTCCCTATTTGGAACAGCCAATAGAATAGTAAGACCCCAGCATAAGCCAACAAAAAGACCATTGATCCATTCGAGTCCGATAACAGCAGTGCAAGGAGATTACTGGCCAAACATGAAATCCCAAGCCATAACGGAATAACACGTTTCCCATTTTCTTTCCGCTTTTTCCATAAGAAATGGCAGAATAACAGGCCGACTACAGACGCAAAAGCCGCCGGATTGGGATTGATATAAATCCCCGTAAACCTGTTGTCCATCAGCCCTAATACATGATCCCACACATAGATTCGTACACAGAACAAAACAATCAGTAGACCAATCATTGAAAAAGCCGTCGTAAGCACAACAACCGTTTTCATGAGACGCTGAATCTCTGATTTGATTTTATTTTTGTTTGGTTCCGCGTGCATCCCATAAAAAAGGAAAAAACACATCGCCACATGGAACAATATCATCACATTATAAAAGAAATTATCCCAAATATGCAAAACTGTCGTGAGCGCCCCCACCACTAAAAACAGCAGCAGGATTCCCCAATACCGCACTTTATAAAGATTGTGATTGACGCAAAATCTTTGATAAATCAATACCGCCGCCCATGGAAAAAATATCACCTTGAGCAAATTGGCGGGAATATTGATAAAACAAACCGAACAGAAAAGCAGATCCAGCAGATAGAAATATCGAAAGGTCCCCGGATCCCGAAGGCCCTTTCCTACTCTCTGTTTTATCGCCCCCATAAGTCCGTAACCATCTCCTTTTTTCTGTATGCTCTCTTATGGAAATTATTGGTTACCATTTTTCATCTTAAACTGGAAACCAATAAAAGAGGATATCAAATATCCCGTTTTTAATCTAAGCTATTATACAGCAAACAAAGATCAATTTCAACTTTTGGGTATTTTGTTCAATCATGATTTTTAACACCATTTTAACATAACATTTAGTAAATCTGTCTTAATTATGAATAAAGTATTTCTAAGAATATCTTTTATGACAAAATACAACTCTAAAAGCAAAGGGATTGTTCATATCTTCCTTATATATGAACAGTCCCCTAATTTTATGTATCTTTTTATGATGTTCCCAAAAGTCACCTATCTGACTGCTCTCTCTTCTGGGAGTTCTCCACATGTACTCTGCAAAATATGGAAAAGTGGTGCGCTTTCCCTTATCATTCCGTTCCATCGGTCATGTAAATCAGCCCCAAGGTATTGGGACCGCAGTGTACAGAAACAGAGCATCCCGTATCCAGTACCACAATGTCCCGGAATGGTTGGCATTCCTTAATCTTTTGAATCACTCGATCCAATAGCGATTGATCCACATAGCAGTGCGCAATCAGGATCTGGTCCAAATCCAAATGTTCTTTCCCTTTCAGCCTCGCTTCGGTGTACTGTTCTAAAACGCTTTCCAGCTTTCCCCGATATTTTTTCCCTACTTCCATGGACCCATCCTTGACTTCAATGCAGGGCTTCAAATTAAGCAGGTTCGCACCCAGCGCCGCCACACCGGTACAGCGGCCGCCTTTATGCATATATTGCAGGGTATCCAAAATAAAACTGGTCTGGACCCGCCCTGTCATCGCCCGGGTCCGCTCCGCAATCTCCTGCGCGCCAAATCCCTCATCCCGCAGTTTGGCAGCCTGGATGGCCAGGATCCCCATCCCCGCGGAAATATTCCGGGAATCCACCGGATAAACATTAGGAAACGATTGGGCCGCCATTTTTGCAATATTGTGCGTAACGGTAAAGGATAAACTGATACTGAAATGTACCACAGAGTAACCTTCTTCCGTCCACTTCCGATACAGATCCTCATAGTAAGCCGGCGTCGGCGCCGAAGTGGTGGGAAGCTTTCCCGTCTCCCGCACATACGCAAACAGATCGGCCGGATGTACATCCACTCCATCCAGACAAGGTTTCTCTCCCAAATTAACTGGAAGCGGAATGACTTCAATCTGATATCTCTCTAACACTTCAGGGGATAGGTCGCAGGTACTATCCGCCACAATTTTTACTTTTTCCATAGTAAATGAGCCTCCTCATTGTTTCTCTCTGTATGTTATTCCACAGTCATATAGAAGATAGCAAGCGTATTGGGTCCTCCATGGCAGGAAATGGTACACCCGCTTCTGGTCACCAGGACTTCCTCAAACTCTCCAGACGTTTTGACTTCTTCCACCACCCGCTCCAACAGCGGCCTGGATACCCCTGTATGGGAGACAAAAGCACATTTTCTGTCTATCTCAGGACAATCCAACATATATCTTGTATATTCCATCGCCGCGGATGAAAAAGAGCCGCGAATTTTCTTACTAACGGACAGTTCCCCCCTCTGGTCAATTCTCAAACAGGGATGAAGCTTCAGCAAATTTGCGCCGAACATCTGTAAAACAGAACAACGCCCCCCCTTGTGTGCATATTCCAGAGTATCCAACAGGAATTCGGTCCGAAGCCTGTTTCTCATCTTCCGGATCTCTTGGACAATCTCCTGGGCAGAAGCTCCATTATCCCGCATTTGGGCGGCTTGTAAGATCAGCAGTCCCATTGCGGTGGAAATACTTTTGGTGTCAACCACCGAAACCCCTGGCAGTTCTTGTGACGCTATCCTGGCATTTTGATAAGAACAGGAAAATTTAGAATTCATAGATAAATGGACTATTTCATATCCCTGCTGGAGATAAGGTTTCCAAGCCATATAGAAAGCCCCAGGCGCCGGAGCTGAAGTGGTGGGAATCTTTTTGCAGCGCAGTACACTGGCATAAATATCATCCGGTTTGATCTCCAACCCGTCTAAATAGGAGTTTCCCTCCATATGGATAGAAAGGGGGATAATATGAATATCGAACTGTCTAAATAAATCTGGAAACAGGTCACATGCGCTATCCGCGCTGATCAGGACTTTCCCCATGAATAGGCCTCTTTTCTTTCTTGCAATCCGTCAGTTTGTTTTTATTTTATTATACCAGTTTCCTCATTGTAATACAATGCATAGGGATTTTGCCCAAATGTAAAAGAAATTTTACATTTTGTTTTTCCGATTGGGAGGTTGTTTTTCCTTATGAGGATGTGCTATCATAAAGTGTATTATTTCGTCCGCCTTCGACAACTATCCCTATTTTCCTGCAAACAGGCGGACCTGGGAAGGTCCCTTTCTCAATCTATATGATTTTAATTGGGAGGATTGCCTACATGAAGAAAAAAGCAGACAAATTTTTTGCCCTTTTGCTGGCGGCCTGTCTGACAGCAACTGTGGCAACTACCAGCGCCTTTGCGTTCAATCGTACCGACTTTACCGCACCCACTGCCAGTAATATGGAGGAGATCAGTTCTGAACCTACTGACCCTTCGGAACCAGAACCCCCTTCCAGCTCCGAACCAGAGCCTCCTTCCAGCTCGGAACCAGAACCCCCTTCTAGCTCCGAACCGGAACCTCCTTCCAGCTCTCAGCCGGAACCTCCTTCCAGTTCGGAACCGGAAGACCCTGATCCTGTTGTTCCCCCGAATAATTCCAATTCTCAGCCGGAACTACCTGACGGCAATACGCCTACTCGTCCTGTAGAAGGCACCGATTCTCAACCGGATTCCAACCATCCTTCGTCTTCTTCCAGGCAAGAACCGTCGTCTTCTACTAATCTAACCAGCGGTAACAACCTTCTTCCCGGCACCAGCTCTCACACCCTATCGGAAGCCAATTCCTATGATTGGGACGAACTGCTTTCCAATATCAATTCTGACGGAAGCACTGTTTCCACTGATGAAGAAGCGGGCGGCTTTCTAAAAGACGATGAAAGCGGTGGTAACGGGGGCGGATCCTGGCTGCTGATTGGGGGAATTGCCCTGATTGTCATCGCACTGGGTGGAATCGGTTTTGTTGTCTTTACCCAAATACGTGCTCACAAAACCCAAGTGTCTGATTTCCCGATTTCCGGTGCCGACAATAACACGGAGATAACCGGAGATACCATTGCTTTCGATCCCATCGGCGGTAACGCTTATGGAGACGATTATGGGGACGACTACGACTATTCCGATGAGGGAAAAGTTACACCGGAGCAGGCCAGCAGCCTTTTCCATGAATCTACTGATATCAATTCTTATTCTCAGCCGGAAGCAGAAGATAATGGTGTATCCAATCTCTCCCCAGAAGAACCCATATTGGAAAATGATCCTGCACAGGCTGAAGACACCATGGAAGAGTATTCTGCTGTTGTTCCGGAACCCTCTGTGCAACCAGAAGTAGTCCCTATGGGTGAAGATGTCATTCCCGAAGAACCAAATGAAATCTTTTCAGATTCCTCCATGCAGAAATCCATTGATGACACCGTTTCTTTTCCATCAGAAGATTTCGCCTCTTCCCCCAAAAAGGACCTAGATGACGAAAACCCTTTCGATATGTATTTGAAAGAGCAACACGGAAACAAGCAAACAGAACATCAATCACCCAGTAAGCAAGTTGGGGATCAAGATGATTTTTGGGATCAATTCTTTAAAAGTTAAGTAATGTGGATAAAAAGAGGAAGGTTGGTTATAAAAACCACCCTTCCTCTTTTTGTAACTATTAAGATAAAATGATCTTTCTGTTTTTAAAGAAGCTCTTCCCGGTATGCTCCTAAATACTCAATACAATACTCATCTTTCCCCAAAACGGCATTGGCAGCATACAGTGAAGCCATCAATTCATGATTGAGCGGGTCCATAATGGCACTATCCAGACCAACTGTCATAGCCGCTACTAAAAAGGTCCGATTGATCAGGGCCCGCTTGGGTAATCCAAAAGAAATGTTACTCAAACCGCATACAATATGGATATCGGGCAGACTTTCCCGGATTCCCCGAATAGAATCCAGTGCTTCCAGCCC
>CAKUYY010000048.1 GCA_934717555.1 uncultured Clostridium sp. | reverse complement strand
GCCCATAAGCTTCCCCAGATCCCGCTGGGCGCACCATAGGGTCCAAATAAATGTCTTCCCTAGCCATTCCCGCTTTGGTCAATCGTTCCACCAATTCTCCCGCCAACTGAATTCTCCGCTGTACTCCATCCGGTACACCGGAGTCATCCATACAAAGCGCAACCAGCCCCGTTTGATTTTCCAGGGCAGCACGGAGCATGGGTTCAAAGCGGTTTTTTTCCAGCGTGACGGAATTGATGATAGGCTTTTCCCCTTTGTACTCCTTGGCCAGTACAGAGGCTACCGCCGGATCTGGAGTATCTATCACCAAAGGTAAAGAGGTCGCCTCTTGCACCGTATTCATCAGCCAACGAAGATGCTCGCATTCCTGTTCTACAAACATTCCCGCATTGATGTCCAAATAGTGGGCTCCAGCTTCTTCCTGACGTCTGGCAAGGTCTTGCACAAAGTCTGCATTCCTCTTCTCAATAGCTTCATGTACACTGGGAATGGAACTGTTCAGCTTTTCTCCGATAATAATCATTTTCATTCTCCTTTGTCTTTTAAACTCCCGGAAAAGTTCAGTACTATTTCCTATTTTTTACATGTCATCAAGTTGTAAAAATGTCATTTTCGCCGGGTAAATCCTAGAAATTTTATTGACTTTCAAATTTGTGAGATTTATACTATAGATAGATAATATAAAATTTTCTATCGTTTATAACAGCGTCGCTCTTTTTGGAAGAGAGGCGCACTTCATAATACTCCTCCCTAAAGGACAAAAACCTGCTACGGCAGGTTTTTGTCCTTTTTATGGTAATCTACCGGCTTATTTTGCCGGATGATTAACCACATTCTGCGGATTCCCCATCAGAAAATGCTCTATATTATCCGTCACCGTCTCAATCAGACTAATCCGGGATTCCCTTGCCGCCCAAGAAATGTGGGGAGTGATGATGCAATGTTTTGCGGTCAAAAGCGGATTATCTTTTTCAGGGGGTTCTTGGGAAAGCACATCCAGCGCCGCCCCCGCTATCGTCCCTGTATTTAGAGCTTCCGCCAAATCCGCCTCCCGCACGACCTGGCCACGGGAAGTATTGATAAAAAAGGCGCTCTTCTTCATCAAAGACAGCCTTTTCCGGCAAATAAACCCTTCGGTTTGGGAAGTCAGCGGGCAATGAACGGAAAGGACATCGCTCTCCTGGAATAATCTTGTCTCATCCACCCAAGTATATCCCTCCGGCAGCTCCTTTTTCGTACGGCTGTGCACCAAAACCTCCATCCCCATGGCCTGGGCGATACGCGCTACTGCCTGCCCAATATTCCCAAACCCTAGAATTCCCATTGTCTTATGCTCCAGTTCCACCAAAGGGCTTTTCCAATAACAAAACTGGCTGCTGGAACTCCAGTCTCCGCTATGTACGGATTGGTCATGGAGCGCCACATGGTTGGTCAATTCCAACAGCAATGCAAATGTCATCTGGGCAACCGCTTGGGTACAGTAGGTGGGAACATTGGATACTACAATTCCCAAGGCATCCGCCATTTGCAAATCTACAACATTATATCCAGTGGATAATGTTCCCACATAACGGCACTTCGTGAGCTGTTTTAGGGTCTCCCCGGAAAGAGGGGTTTTATTGGTAATGACAATGTCAGCATCTCTGGCCCGCTCTACGATTTCATGTTCCAATGTCTTTTCATAAATGGTGAGCTCCCCCAAAGACTTTAGCCTTCCCCAATCCACATCGCCGGGGTTGGTGGTATATCCATCCAAGATAACAAGCCTCATATTTTTCCCACCTTTCTTTTTTTCGTTTTATTATACACAGGTTTCCAATGCTTGTCCAGCATCTTTGCATAGGGATCTCTTCTTACAGATTCTTTTAAAAACTTGAAAAGATTTCACCAATCCCCGTTTTTACTGCGACAAAGGAATACAATAAAGGAAAATCATGGAAGAAATGGGGAAATTCAATGAAAAAAGTATGTAAGGTTCTGTTGGCTGCGATGATCTTTTTAGGAACGATACTGTTATCTTTTTCAGTAGGTGCCGCTGATCCGCAAGTCCGTTATTATACGCTTCCCTCCTCTGTGTCCAGTGATCATCTGTCTATCTTTCCTGAACATGGAGAAACATTTTATTTGCTCTCTTCCAGTGAATCGCAGACTCAGCTCTCCCTCTTTGATCCCCAGCATGGGGATTTTACTTCCCTGCTCACCGATCCCCTTCCTTATACAGCAGCCCTGTTGTCCCCTTCTTTTCTGGTCATCGCTTCTTCCACCATGGATTATGACGAAGAAGGTCAGTCCTTTCTTTCTTCCACACGGATGACTTATTATGAAAGGGGCACCGGCCTAGCTGAAAGTTATATCTTTCCGGATCTTTTTCTGGAAAACAGTTCCTGCCTGGCGGAGGATTCCTATGGTTTATTTTATGCTGTGGATCGGGAATCCCCTTCTACCCTGCTGATCTTTGACCGTTACGGCGCGTTGCAAAACTCTATCCTTTGTAATGGCCGTATCGCGTCCGTGACCTCCTCCCCTTCCGGCGATCAAATTTATATCACCTATACCGATAACCGCCGGTTTTCCTATCTGGATTGCAGTTCACCAGAGTCATTGTCACAACTGGTAGATCTGGACACGGATTCCCCTATTCTCCCCTATCGTTTTCTTGATGATACATCCTATATCGATGGAACGGGAGATCTGTATTTTCTCAAGGACAACCGCTTTCAATTTTCCTATTCCTCCCTTTGCCCAGAACCCTCCCCCTATCTGTATCAAGATTTTCTTCTCTGTTTTCCCGAAGATGGCCCTCTATTGTATCTAAACTGGAAAACCGGGGAAGCCGTCGCGCAATCCCCAGATATTGAGGGAACACCCCTGGATTTTTGTGTTTCCGGGGATACCGGGATCATTCTGCTTTCCTCTTCTGGCGGGTACCGCTTAGGATGTCTGGAACTGAATCTGCCAAAAACCCTGGACCCTATTGTGATAAGTCCTTCCTATCATCCATTAAGTGCCGAGCAAACCGCATCTTGCTGGGAAAATAGCCTGCCTGTCAATCTCTCTGTACAAAACGTTTATACACAATCAGCTGATTTCAACCAGTTTACCCATCCAGCCTCTCTGTCCCAGCCGGTTTTGGAAGACGGCTTGGCGGCGGTTAACTTCTACCGCGCCCTGTACGGGCTTTCTCCCCTTACATTAAATATGGAAGGGTGTGAATCCTTGGCATATGGAGCCGTGCTATCCTTCTGGGCCTCAGAGGACGGAGATATTCCTGAAAAGCCGGACGCCATGCCGGATTCCTTCTACCATACCGCTCAACTGGCCTGCCAATCCAGTACTGTTGTCCGGCAATCCGCCTTGTCCCCCTATCCGATAGCGCAGGCTATCCACACCCTGATGGAAAAAAGTCCTCCCACCCGGGAAACGCTGCTTTCCCCTCATCTGACAAGCGTGTCCTTTGGGGCCGCCACAGCGGAAGATGGTTCCACCTGTGTATTGCTCTCTGCACAAACCGACGATACCGATGATGAGGGAGTCACCGCATATCCCTCTGGCGGCGTATTTCCACAGGAACTGGCGGATTCTCTCTGGAGCCTGTCTTTCGACAGTTCCCTGTTATGCGGCGTCCGGGGTATGCCCACTGTCACCATCCAGGATCTGGATAACGGAACCTGTACTTCCCGCACATTGGGGGACGGGCTTTTTCTCACACAAAACGGCATCGAGTGGACGGCACCCTCCCCAATTCCCGGCCATTTCACGGTACAGGTGCATCATTTATGTACGCAAGGGGGCTCCCCCGTGATGATAGAATACAGCGGTTCCCTCATTCCCTTGGATCTCTCTTTGCCGGATCCAGAAGACCCATCCAATCCGCCGGAATCAGGCCAGATCGGAAGTTCCCTGTATTCCATTGACCGGGAACACGGATGGATTTACGGAATTTCTCCTTCTACTTCCGCCGCTGCTTTTCGGGGAAACCTGGCGGGAGAAGGGGAGTTTACCCTTCTTCGGAATCAGCAGGTGATTTCTTCCGGAAATGCCGGAACCGGTATGGTGATCCAATTGTCGCAGGATGGTGTGGTCTCCGATACCCTCACCCTAATTGTTTATGGCGATGTCTCCGGGGAAGGGAACGTCAACACACTGGATTTTCGCACTCTCCGGGACCATCTGTTGGAAAAAGAAGGATTGGCCGGCCCATTTTTACAGGCGGCAGACATCAACCACGATAAACAGGTGAATACGCTGGATCTCCTGGCTTTGGAGCAGTTTCTTTCAGGAGAATATGACATTTCTCAAAAATAATGGTATACTGAATCTATAAGAAAGCAAGATGGGAGGCTTTTTATGGATTGCCTGATAGAGCTGTATGACCACGACCAACTCAATAACTTAGTGGATATTCTGGCTTTTCGCCCTAAAAAAGTGGTATTTATTTTTGACAAGCGGGAAACCCGGAGCCAGGATCTACAGGCCATCAAGCTAGCCTGTAGAAAAGTTCTCCCCAATATCAGAATAGAAGCGGTGCCCATAACCCCAGTCTCTTTGGAAGAAATCACGAGAACCTGCAAACAAGTCATTCATCAAAATCCAGATTGTTACATGGATGTAACGGGCGGCGGTGAATTAAACGCGATCGGGGCTTATCTAGCTTGCCGCTCTACGTTTACCCCTATTTTCAAGGTCGATATGATCAATGGCATTTTCATCAACGTTTATGGGTGCAAATCTATGGAAGATCGTTTTTCCTTTCCCACACTCTCTATGGACGTCCTATTGCTGGCCCATGGAGCGGTCCACGGGGGGCACGGACATACACAGCCCTCTGATTCATGGTTTGACCCTCTCTTCCGTTTCTGCCAGGAGATTTTTCAGGATATCAGCGGCTGGAAAAATTTTTGCTTTTATTTACAGCCCGGCTGTACTGCCTATCCTGCTTCCTCCCCTCGTTTCTTTTCTGCTCCGGCCCAGATTCCGGTATCCAACGGCAGTTACGCCAACGGAGATAAATCCTTTTTTCATCTCGCCAGCCAATTAGAACTGATCAGCGATTATCAGCAAGAAAAACACTGGATCTCCTTTACCTTTTCCAACTCTTCTATCCGGCATTATCTCACCGACTATGGAACCTGTTTAGAACTATATACCTATATCAGCCTTTCCCGCTCCAACGCTTTCCATGACGTACAGATGAGTGTCAAAATAGATTGGAACGGGGAACGGAAAATCCCCGTGGAGGTTACCAATGAAATCGACGTCACCTGTTTTTATGGGATTCATCCGGTATTTATTTCCTGTAAGCTCTCAGAGCCCTCCTCAGAAGCGCTTCAGGAACTTAGTATCTACCGGAGCTATTTTGGCGGCCGGCACTCCCGCTGCGTCCTGGTAACCTTATCCAGCCTCGACCCAGACCGTTCTTACTCTGTCTGGCGCGCCAAAGAAATGGGAATCCATTTGATCGATGGAAATTCCATCCGCCGGGGTACATTGGTAAAAGATATGATAAAAGCTCTAAAAGACAGTAAAACAGCGCCCCGGGGATAATCCCTTGGGCGCTGCTTTTTATTCCTTCATCGGTTCTCTGTTTTGGAAAGCATTTAAATGTCTAGGAAAGTAAGGAATTTTTTCTTCTATTCCTCCGGAAATGACCTGGCGCATCTTATCGATTGCCCATTTCAGGCCGCATCCTACATAAAATCCTGACGCATTGAGGATCACATCATCAATATCCACCATACCCGTGTTTAAAACCCACTGACTTGCCTCTATCACAACCCCAATTCCAAACGCAATCAGCAGTTTTTTCCACCAGACCATCGAAGGCCGGCTCACCGAAACAAAAAAGCCGATTGGAGTAAAGAAAAACAGGTTTCCAAACAGAAAATAGACCACATCGGTAGAAGAAGAAAAATATTGTATAATCTGGTGAAAGGGAATCAAATTTACCTGGCGCTCTCCCCAGATATCGATGGGGCGGTTTAAAATTAAAGAAAATAATAACAAGATCCCATAGAAAACGCCAAAGGAAATCCCCGACCAACGGGAAAAATAGGAAAAATCCATCCGCCTTTGGGGAGTATCCCATTCGTTCAAGGCAAAAACCCGTACCATCAAACAAATGAGAAAAGGTACCATCCAGACCAGAGCCCACAGGATTCCCAAATGATAGTCCAGCTGAAATGCCAGATTCCTATCCGCTCCAGCGGTTTCAAACCATTGAAAGCAAGTACTTCCTAAAAAATTTAGAATTAAAAAAGACATACCTATCAGCAGGGATAACCCCATTGTTTCATAACTTTTGAAAAAAATAAGGATCAGCACGCAAATAATGCCGGCCACTCCCGCTACATACAGCTCCTGTAGCGGGGAGTGGATTCCCTGGGCGTCTCTGGGAATCAGATAAAGGGCTACGCCGCCAGCCAGCGCGACAAAAAGCTGCGCGGTTGAAAGCCGTGAAAATACCGTCCCGCTTTTCATCGCTGATTCCTCCTGTAATCCAGATAATCCTGTAAAATGATGACCGCCGCAACGCTGTCTACCATAGATTTTCTCTTTTTTCCTCGGGTATTGGTCACATTCAAATACCCGTGGGCTGTAATGGTCGTCCCCCGCTCATCCCGCAAAACCACTTCCAGTCCGGAGGTATCCTTAAGAAGCTGCTGAAATTCCCGCACATTGTGGGCACTGTCCCCCTCGCTACCGTCCATATTGCGGGGAAGACCCAGCACAATCTGCTCCGCCTGCCTTTCCCTGGCATGCTGGGCAATCTTTTCCGCTAAGCGCTGACTGTTTCTCTCTTCTATGACACAGACAGGAGAGGCCAGCCTTTCTCCTGGATCTGACACCGCCAATCCAGTACGAACCTTACCATAATCTACCGCAAGTATAATCATTCTCTTCTGCCCTTCTCTCTTTTATAAAGTGAAAAAAATAGAGGAATAGCCACCCCTATTTCAGCGTATGCGTCCTTAAATTCCAGGGTGTGTGCCATAGAACTTTTCTTTTTATTCCCCTATCTGACTATCCGTCATGTTTTCCGGTGGAATACGTTTGGACCGATGCCACCAATCCTGTTTGGCAAATGTGGAAACTTCCGCGCTCAGATGGGAAGCGTCATTCTGAACCAGCACGGTGGGATGGTGGGAAGAATCGAAGTCAATCACATTGATCGCCGTATTGTCTCCCCAATCCACTTCATTGAGTTTCTCAAAGGGAAGCCCCAGCGTCCAGCACAAAATATTCCGGATCGCACATCCGTGAGAGGTGACGCAAACCGTCTTTCCTTCATTCTCTGCCACAATCTCCAAAATCGCGCGTTGCACCCGCTCATGTACCTGCCGCATGGTCTCCCCGCCGGCCGGGGCAAAGCGGTAGGGCTCATAATCCCAATAATAGGACTGCTGCGGATCGATGACCGGGAAATCCGCCCAGGGTTTTCCTTCCCAGCTTCCCCCTCCAATTTCCATCAATCCTTCTTTGACATAGATTGGCAAATGATGGAATTGATTGATAGCTTCCGCTGTCTGATAGGCACGCTGTAAGGGGCTGGAATAAATGGCGTCAATGGTTTCGTTGCGTAAGCGCAGCGCCAGCAGATCCAGCTGTTTTTTCCCATTTTCACTGATTGGCGCGTCCGTGTGTCCCTGAAAGACCCGTTTGACATTTCCCTGGGCCTCGCAATGACGGACTAAAAGAATCCTAGTCACATCTGCCGGTTTTACCATGGCTGTACACTTCCCGTCAATTTGGTGATGGAATCTATCCCTTGCTCTTCTAAGTAATTCCGCAGCCCTTCCACAATTTTAACAGGGGCGTAAGGGTCGGAAAACAGAACCGTACCGATTTGAATGGCGGAAGCTCCCGCCATGATCATTTCTACGGCGTCCTGCCAAGTGGAAATCCCGCCCATCCCTACTATAGGAATCTGTACGGCGCTGCTCACTTGCCAAACCATACGTACTGCCACCGGGAATACCGCCGGCCCGGAAAGACCGCCGGTATTGTTGCGGATGATGGGGCGGCGGGTACGGATATCAATCCGCATACCGGTCAGGGTATTGATCAGGGAAAGGGCGTCCGCCCCTTCGCTTTCCGCCGCTTTGGCAATGGAAACAATATCCGCCACATTCGGGGACAGCTTGACCATCAACGGTTTGGTACAATGCCGGCGAACCTGGCGGGTAATTTCCCCCACAGACTGGCAGGAAGTTCCAAACTGTACCCCTCCATGCTTGACATTGGGACAGGAAATATTCATTTCAATTAGATCCACATCGCTATCCGACAGTTTTTCCGCCATAGCGCAGTATTCCTCCGGCGTATTGCCGGCAATGTTGGCAATAATAGCCGTTCCCTGCTGTTTGAGCCATGGCAGATCTTTCTCTATAAAATGATCGACCCCCGGATTTTGCAGGCCTACCGCGTTTAACATTCCTGACGGCGTTTCCGCGATCCGCGGGGACGGATTCCCCGTCCTTTCTTCCAAAGTGATCCCTTTACAGGAAATCCCGCCGAGCTTAGATAACGGATAAAATTCCGAATATTCATGTCCAAAACCAAAAGTCCCTGAAGCGGTAATCACCGGGTTTTGCAGCGTAACCCCCGCGATCTTTACTGATAAATCCGTCATTCCCAAATCACTTCCTTTGCGTCAAATACCGGTCCATCCTTGCAGACATGGAGGAATTGCTCTTTTCCCTGTACCTTGATCTTGCAGGCGCATACCAGGCACGCCCCTACGCCGCATCCCATACGTTCTTCCAACGATACCTGGCAAGCAATCCCCTTTTCCTGCGCGGAAACAGAAACCGCTTTCAACATAGGCGTAGGGCCGCAGGCGTATACAACATCTACTGGCTGCTGTAATACATCCTGCAAACAAGTGGTGACAAAACCGTGAACACCATAACTTCCATCGTCAGTGGTCACGATCACCTGGCATCCGGCGTCACGAAAATCCTGTTCCAAGATGACAGCGTTTTTGTTCCGGAACCCCAGAATAACCGTGGCGTTCTTTCCATACCGGCGCGCGGCGTACAGCAGAGGAGGAACGCCGATCCCGCCTCCTACAAATACCGCTTTTTGTGTGGAATCCCCCAGGGAGAAGCCGTGGCCCAAAGGGGCCAAAATATCCAATGTTTCCCCTGGATTGGTCCGGGAAAGAATCTCTGTGCCTTCCCCCCTGACTTCAAACACCAAACGCATGGCTTTGCGCCCCGTGTCTACATCACAAATAGAAATAGGGCGGCGCAATGTCTTTCCAGGCACCAGCAGGTGGGCAAACTGCCCCGGCTGGGCTTTTTGGGCAAACCATTCATTCTCTACCCAAAAATCAAAAATCCCGGGCGCCAGCTCCTTTTTCTCCAGCAGCCTGCATGGCTGTGCATCAAATTTCATGTTTTCTCCCCCAATGATCTTTTCTTTCTTCTTATTCTACCTTCTTTCCCAATCCGGCACAAGGGGAATTGCCATTTTTCTTTGTTTCTTCCTGGTTTTCCCCCGCCTTTTTCAGTTTAGTTTTTTTATCATCCCCACAACTTGACAAAAATTTTTTCTGATCTATCCTTATAAATAGTTTGTATGCAAACTATTTATAAGGAGGGGATACTTTTTGAACTATCAGGAATTACATTATCTTTTGCTGGTTGCAGGAAACTACTCCAATAAAGCCATCGTCAAACGCATGCGTTCGCAAAATCTCATGCCGGGACAGCCGAAAATTTTAGATTTCCTATTAGACCATGATAAATGCACCCAGAAAGAAATCAGCAAAGGATGTGTCCTAGATAAATCCACTGTCACAAGCCTTTTGTCCAGAATGGAAAAAACAAATTTGATTCGGAAAATCCCTTGTATGGAAGAT
>CAKUYY010000047.1 GCA_934717555.1 uncultured Clostridium sp. | reverse complement strand
CCCCCGCTGTTGCGGGAACATCGTTTGTACCAGGCGGATTGGTTGTTGCGGTTTTATGGGTTCCATGCGGACGAACTGCTGGATGACCGGAACCCGGATTTTAATTTGCTGGTAGACCCCAAATGCAGTTGGGCCCTTTCCCATATGGATTGGTTTCCGGTGGAGATCAATCGTGCCCCCTATGAAACCTTGCTTCGGGTGCCAGGAATTGGAGTGAAAAGCGCCCATAGGATTCTGACAGCGAGGAAAAGCAGTGCTTTGGACTTTACCGCACTGAGAAAAATAGGCGTGGTACTCAAAAGGGCGCAGTATTTTATTACCTGTTCAGGAAAAAAGATGGATGGCCTGCGGATTACCCCGGAGGCAGTTGCGCGAAACCTGATTTCAGATCAGAACCAGAAAAATTTGCCTGCTGAGCAGGGAGAACAGCTTTCATTGTTTGAAAAACCGGCGGCATTTGCCAAGGATGTGATAGCATGTTTGAAAGAAGTGTAGCGTATCGATATGACGGGAGTTTCGACGGATTTCTGTGCTGTGTTTTTGAAAGTTATACCCATCGAGAAATTCCAGCTGCTATCCTGCCCGACCAGGCACAACAGGGAACTCTTTATCCGGAAAAATGGGTGGAAACCATTCCAAACCATGCCGACCGGGTTTTTGCGTCCCTGAGGCGCAAGATTTCTCAAGAGGCGGAGAAGATGGTCCAGTTGGCTTTCCTTGCCTGCATAGAAGAGAAAGAAATGCATCTGTACCGGTTTATCCGTATGGGATACCAGCACGGCCCGCAAATAACAGGCTGGCTGGCCGACCTGACAGTACATGTCATTCAACGGGCGATTACTCACTTGCAAAATGAGGAACAGAAAATAAAGGGTTTTTTGCGCTTTTCTCAATATCAGGGCGTTTTATTGTCTATTATAGAACCTAAGAACTCCATACTGCCTATGATTGCGCCGCATTTTTGCGACCGATATCCAGAAGAACGTTTTTTTATTTATGATAAAACCCACGGATTGGGATTATGGTATGAACCGTATCAGGTGAATTTTATAGAACTGGAATCCTTTCTTCCTCCTGTTCAGGAAGAAGAGGAATGGGAGATCAAGGTCCTGTGGAAACAATTTGTCAAAACTATTGCGGTGGAGGGAAGAGAGAACCCCTGCTGTCAAATAACCATGATGCCCAAACGGTATTGGAACCACATGCCGGAACATGCTGGAAATCTGACGGCGAGCCAGCGCGGCGCTTGGAAGAAAAATTAAAAATAGGGAATGATGATGGGATGATAAGGGAGCTGGGGAACAACACAGAATAAGGGAAATATTATTATTCCTTAATTAGACCAAAAAGGAGAGTACCTAGAAAAAACCTAGGCGCTCTCCTTTTTTCATTTATCTACTGATTGATACAGGGAAAACGAAAATTATTAATAAACCACCTGGTCTAAAATACCGGTTAACTTTGCTATGGTTACTCCATAATTGGTAATGGGGACCCCCTGTTGTTGTGCTTGGTTCACCCTGGATAATACATATTTCCGGTTAAACATACAAGCGCCGCAATGGATAACCAGATCGTAGCCGGAAAGATCTTTGGGAAAATCCACGCCGCTGACCATATCGATAGACAGAGATTCCCCGAACCGTTTGCGCAAAAGACGGGGGATTTTTACTCTGCCGATATCCTCGCTCAAAGGGGCGTGGGTACAGGCTTCGGCGATCAAAACCCGGGATTGTCCAGTTAATCCGTCAATGGCTTGGGCGCCTTGGACAAAGGCGTTGATATCCCCTTTATAACGGGCGAAAAGGACGGAAAAGGAGGTGAGCAGGGAGGCCTCCGGCTTTTTCTGAGAAACCAGGGGGAATACCTGGGAATCGGTGATGATCAGATGAGGCGGCTGGCTCATACTTTGCAGGGCAGTGTCTATCCGGTCTGCGGTGGAACAGGTGACCACGCACTGATGATCCAAAAGGTCGCGGATTGTTTGTACTTGGGGAAGAATCAAACGCCCTTTTGGCGCTTGGATATCCTGCGGCATCACCAGAAGCACGGTATCCCCCGGATGCACCAGATGGCCGATGATGCTGGGGCTTTCAAAATTCTCCGGAATCCGGCGGATAATTTCCGGGAGAATCCGGTCAATGCCTTCTCTTGTTTTTGCGCTCACCAGGAGAGGGTCCATCCGGTAACGCTCCTGAACCTGAGCGGCCAGCTGCTGGGCATTGTTTTGCTGATCTACTTTTCCAATGATGGCAATGATGGGGGTTCCCTGTTCCTTGAGGGAAGCCATCCAGGAATCTTCCTGAGTGAAGTCGTCGTCCGTGAAGAGCATCAGGGCAACATCGGTTTTTTGTAACGCTTCTCTGGTTTTGGAGATACGCAGTTCTCCCAAGGGCCCGATATCGTCAAACCCGGCGGTATCGATAAACATGCAAGGACCAATCCCGTGCACTTCCATCGCTTTATAGACAGGGTCGGTCGTGGTACCGGGTGTATCAGAAACTACGGCTAGTTCCTGATGTGTCATCGCGTTTAAAAGGGAGGACTTTCCGCTGTTCCGCTTTCCAAACAAACCAATATGAAGCCTGTTGGCGCTTGGGGTGTTGGTCAAGCTCATAAAAGGGCCTCCTTTTTAGATGCGGAAATCACGCATACCGTTGTGCAGCTCTACCATATGCTTTTGAACCAGGGCGCGGACCTTCTCATTGGGGATATGGGGGATTTCCTTTTGAATCAAGGCCTCCCCTAGCTGTTTGGTATCAGGGGAGGCGTAATCCTCCAGATACTCTTTCAAAGTCATCAGGGCGTTGGGCTGGCAGCAGTTGGCGATCTGTCCGCTCTTTACCAGGCTCATGAAACGATCTCCAGTACGGCCTTCACGGTAACACGCAGTACAGAAACTGGGAATATATCCCAACCGCAGCAGCCAGTTGACTACCTCGTCCAAGGTACGGGTATCGCTGACCTCGAATTGCGCGGAATTTTCCTCTTCTTCCTCAGCATAACCGCCCACACTGGTACGGGAACCGCCGCTGATCTGGGACACGCCCAACCCTAATACTTTTTCCCTGGTTTTCTGAGATTCCCGGGTAGAGATAATAATACCAGTATAGGGAACAGCAATCCGCAGCACAGCCACGATCTTTTGGAAGATTTCGTCGGAAATACCGTTGTTAAATTCATCAGGGTCGATATCGTCGGCGGTGCGCACTCGGGGGACACTGATGGTATGGGGCCCGCAGTTATGTACAGCCTCCAGGTGTTCCGCGTGCATCAATAAGCCGACAAAGTCATACTTATAGAGGTTTAAGCCGAATAGTACGCCGCAGCCCACGTCATCAATGCCGCCTGCCATAGCGCGGTCCATGGCCTCTGTATGATAGGCATAGTTGCTCTTTGGCCCCGTTGGATGTAAATATTCATAAGCTTCTTTATTGTAGGTTTCCTGGAACAGAATATAGGTACCGATTCCAGCGGCTTTGAGCTTGCTGTAGTTTTCTACAGTAGTAGCGGCGATATTAACGTTTACCCGGCGGATTGCGCCGTTTTTATGCTTGATGTGATAGATGGTATCGATGCTTTCTAGCACGTAATCAATGGGGCATCGCACGGGATCTTCCCCGGTTTCCAGAGCCAGGCGCTTGTGTCCCATATCCTGTAGCGCCACTACTTCCTTGACGATTTCTTCTTGGGTGAGCTGTTTCCGGGCAATATGCTTATTTTGACCATGATAAGGGCAATAACGGCAACCGTTTACACAATAATTAGAGAGATAGAGTGGGGCAAACATAACAATACGGTTACCATAAAATCTCTGCTTGATACGGCGGGCCAGATCAAACATTTTTTCTGTCATGTCATCCAGTTCGCAATCCAGCAAAACCATCGCTTCTCGATGGCTCAAACCCTTACAGCTTTCCGCTTTCTCCAGAATACTGGAGATCAGTTCCCGATTATTTTTATTTTTCTGCGCGTACTCCAGAGTTTCCTTGATTTCGGTATCGTCGATAAATTCGGTGGCTACCATAGATTTTACGTTATACATACTCTATACTTCCTTTTAAATAGTTTTACACCATTGGTGATTTTTAACTTGGTATTTTTCCAGCAAAGATAAACAGGTATATTTTCATCAAACGGGATTCCTTCCCAAAGAGCGGATTTGCTGCTCTAATTCCTGGCGTTGCTGGATAATATCGGTTTCCCCAAACTGAGCGGGATAGATCTCATATAACCGTTTGTAACGAGTAGGGGTAATTTTTCTCATGATGACATTGGCGCCGCAGGAAAAAATATGGTCTTTCTCCGATGCGTCCAGCACTCCAAGGGAAGTGGTGGCGGGAAGGTTACATTCCGGCAGTAATAGGCGGGCGAGTGCTACCGCCCGTTTGGTCATTTCAATACTGCCGGGGGAGTGATCCTTCAATTCTGTATCGGGATGTGGGATAAAAGGACCAATGCCTGCCATATCGCAGGGGATTTCCTTGAGCAAAAGCAAATCTTGCGCGATAGTCCGAGCTGTTTGACCAGGGAGGCCTATCATGAAACCGCTTCCGGTTTCAAATCCCAACTGTTTCAGATTTTTTAGGCATTGTACCCGGTTTTTCAGAGTGCCGCAGGGATGCAGGGATGCATAAATGGTTTCATCCGCTGTTTCGTGTTTGATCAAATAACGGTCCGCCCCGCATGCTTTGAGATGAGCATAAGCGTCTTTGCTCATTTCCCCGCAGCTTACGGTTACGGCAATGGGATCTCTTTTTATTTCCTGGATGATTTGCCCTAGACGTTTCGGCGTATACCAGGGATCTTCCCCAGACTGCAAAACGATAGTGCGATACCCCGCCTGATAAGCTTCATGGGCCGCCTGTATCATTTCTTCCGGTTCCATACGAAAACGCCCGCAATGCTGATTCCGGGCGTTTAAGCCGCAGTACCGGCATTGCCGGCGGCAGTAGTTGGAAAATTCCAAAATGGCCCGTATTTGAATATCGTTACCTTTATGCTGTGCCCGTACTTGATCCGCCAGAGAAAAGATTTCAGAAAAATCTTCTTGTTCTAACAGGCTGGTTAAGACGTAGATCTCTGGCTTAATGGGAACGGTCATCAGCAGCACCTGCCTTTGAATAGATGGTTTTGACATTGATTCCCGATATCATACCCAATTTGCCGGATAAAGCGCTGATATCCTGTTGTGGGGCGTCTACTACTACGCTGATAATACTGACCTCTTTGTCGCGGTAGGGAATTCCCATACGCCCGATGATATAATCCCCATAATCATGCAAAACTTTATTGAGTTTTTCTGTTGCGGTACGGTCTTCCACAATAATTCCGATCAAAGCGATCCGTGTTTCCATAGATCTGATCCTTTCCTCTTTATTTGTTATAAAAAATCCCTGCGGCTGTATAGACAGGCGCAGGGATAGAAAATATATTTCTTTTCTCACCGCCTTCTCATTTGGGACAGACCCTCATGTGTCAGTACGAATTTTGTTCGATTGTTACCAAATCTCTTTGTTTCTTTTCTCTCAGAACTGTTTCTTTGAGATTAGAAAATAGGAGTTATTCTCATAATATCATATTTTTTTGGAAATTTCAACCACGGCTCAAGGAAATATTCCGGCGGGCTTGTAGGTTTAAAGAGACTTTGTCAGAGGCGTATTGGTGCATATGCACACTTTCCACCAATCCCACTCCTAAATAGAGGCAGGCTACGGAAGAACCTCCCGCGCTGAAGAAAGGAAGGGTGATGCCGATAACAGGGATTAGCCCCAGCACCATACCTATGTTGATGCAAGTCTGGGTGGCGATCATAGAAAAGAATCCCACACAAATATATTTACCTAAAGCATCTTTTGAGGAAGCGGCGTTTTGCAGGGCGCGGAGCATCAATAGAAGCAAAAGGCCCAAAACGAGAACGCAACCAATGAATCCCAGTTCTTCGCCGGCTACCGTAAAAATAAAATCATTTTCCTGAAAAGGGACAGAACTCCGGTCTACCCGGGGACCGTTAAATAATCCCCGCCCCGTGAGTTCTCCAGAGGCGATAGAGATCTTTCCCTGGTATTGCTGATAGCCCTTTCCCATGGAGTTAGCGTCCAAATCCAGTAGAGCTAGAAAACGGCTGCGCTGTTCATCGTGCATAAAGACATTCCAGATAAAGGGAATCCCGGCAGCTGCGGCGGCAAAAACAATAAAGAAATAACGCAGCTGGATACCGGCGGCAAAACACATGATCAAGAACATAAAAGCAAATACCAACGCGGTACCGTCGTCACCCTGAAAATGGACTAGAGCGATGGGGATCAACGCATGGACGGCCAGCAGACAGACCTGTGGGAAAGAATGAAGCTTTTCCCTTTCCTTTAAAACTGCCAGATGCTTGGAAAATGTAATAATAAAACCAATCTTTACTAGTTCGGCTGGCTGGAAACTGATTCCACCGGGCAGAGTAAGCCAGGCGGTATCGTCGGTGCCGGTAATATTGCGCCCAACAAAATAAGTGAGAAAAATTAGACCGATACAGACTCCGGCTATCACAGGCCAAAGTTTGGCGATGAATTCATAATTCATCAGAGAAACGATAACAGCGGCGATATATCCCAGGGTAACCGCCATGACCTGGGTTCGAAAGAAATTGCCCCCGGCCCGGGTAACGCTGTAAATCAAAATAAGGCCGTAAGCAGTGGTCAGCAGGCTGATCAGCCAAAAAATTTTATCAGTTCGGCTAAAGTAGTCAGCCATGGAATGTAATACTTTTCGCATAGCTTGCCCCCTTTTTTCAGTGTGCGAAATGCAGCTATTGGGCTATGTAAGAGTAGAAAACATCTTGCAACAGGAATGAGGAAAAAACCTCAAAGCTGAAATCTTCCGTTTCATTATATTATTATTCGTAAGTAAGTTCAAGTAAATACTTTTAACATTTCCTGTATTGTGTTATAATTCTGTTATCATCTGTAGAAGGAGAATTCAATATGCTGACCGATATTGAAATTGCACAACAAGCTACATTACAGCCCATTACCCGGATTGCCGAGCAGCTGGGCATCCAGGAAGAGGAATTGGAGCCCTATGGACGATACAAGGCAAAACTCAATGAATCCTTATTCCAGCGTTTGCAGGATCAGCCGGACGGAAAGCTTATTTTAGTGACAGCCATCAATCCTACTCCTGCTGGAGAGGGAAAAACCACTACCACAGCTGGATTGGGACAGGCCATGGCAAAAATAGGCAAGAAGGCTATCATCGCTCTGCGTGAACCCTCTCTTGGTCCTGTATTTGGTATCAAGGGCGGAGCGGCCGGAGGCGGATATGCTCAGGTGCTGCCCATGGAGGATATCAACCTGCATTTTACAGGGGACATGCACGCGATTACGGCGGCCAATAATCTGCTTTGCGCTATGCTGGATAATCATATCCATCAGGGAAATACATTGGGAATCGACCAGCGCCGGATTGTCATCAAACGGTGTATGGATATGAACGACCGGGAATTGAGAAACATTGTGGCCGGCTTGGGCGGCAAGATCAACGGTGTCCCGCGGGAAGACGGGTTTATCATCACGGTGGCCAGTGAAGTAATGGCTATTTTGTGCCTGGCTAAGGACTTATCCGACTTGAAAAAGCGTTTGGGGGATATCCTGGTAGCCTATACTTTTGATAACCAGCCGGTATTTGCCCGCGATCTAAAGGCGGACGGCGCCATGACTGCCCTGCTGAAAGACGCTATTTTGCCCAATCTGGTCCAGACATTGGAGGGTACTCCCGCGATCATGCATGGCGGCCCCTTTGCCAATATCGCTCATGGTTGTAATTCCGTGCGGGCTACCCGTTTGGGATTGAAGCTGGCGGATTACTGTATTACAGAGGCGGGCTTTGGTTCCGATTTGGGAGCGGAAAAGTTCTTTGATATCAAGTGCCGTTTGGCGGGACTGAAGCCTTCCGCTGTCGTCGTAGTGGCCACAGTACGGGCTCTGAAGTACAACGGCGGGGTAGCAAAGGTGGACCTGGCACAGGAAAATGTGCCGGCTTTGGAAAAAGGCATCGTCAATCTGAAAGCACATGTGGAAAATATGCAGAAGTTTGGGCTGCCGGTGGTAGTAGCGATCAATAGATTCCACACAGATACCGACGCGGAATTAAAAGTAATCGATGACTGTTGCAAAGAATTGGGCGTGCCCTATGCCCTTTCCGAGGTGTTCGGAAAGGGAGGCGAAGGCGGCGTGGAACTGGCGAAAACGGTGGTAAAAGTCATTGAAGAAAACGACGGTTCCCAAAGTTTTGCCCCGATTTATTCTTCTAATCTGCCTTTGAAGGAGAAAATCCAGGCGATTGCCACAAATATATACGGCGCGGATGGTGTTCAGTATACTGCGGCCGCGGAGAAGAATCTCAAAGAGATAGAGGCCTTAGGCGGGGATCATTTACCGGTATGTATCGCAAAGACGCAGTATTCTCTATCTGATAATCCATCTTTATTAGGGCGTCCGAAGGGTTTTCAGATTACAGTAAGAGAGGCCCGCTTATCCAATGGGGCCGGTTTTGTGGTGGTCTTGACAGGCAATATTATGACAATGCCGGGGCTTCCTAAAGTGCCGGCGGCGGAAAAGATCGACGTGAATGAACAAGGCGTTATAGAAGGGTTATTTTAATCATATGGAACATATATGGGAACTGACTACCGAATCTCCGGAACAGACAGAGGCGTTTGGGGAAAAGTTGGCCGCCCAGCTCAAGGGCGGTGAAGTGATCGCCCTGTTTGGAGGGATGGGAATGGGAAAAACAGCCTTTGTCCTCGGCCTGGCCAGAGGGCTGGGAATAACGGATCAAGTGTCCAGCCCGACTTTCGCACTGGTTCATGAATATCAGGGGCGGTTGCCTCTCTATCACTTTGATATGTATCGGGTAAACAGCTGGGATGACCTATATTCCACTGGCTTTTTCGATTATTTGGATTTGGGGGCTGTCCTGGTGACGGAGTGGAGTGAAAACATTGAGGCGGCCCTGCCAGAGGGAGCGTGGCGCATCACCATCCGCCCAGGAAACAAGGAATCCCAAAGAGTGATACAAGTAGAGGGAGTGGCACTATCATGAGACTATTGGCAATTGATTCCTCTGCGAAAGCGGCTTCTGTAGCGATCCTGGAAGATGGTGTGCTAAAAGGAGAGTTTTTTATTCATACCAAGCTCACTCACAGCCAAACTCTTATGCCCATGGTCCAGGATTTGCTTTCCAATACGAACTATCAGCTTCAGGATATGGATGCATTTGCCATCGCAGCGGGACCGGGATCTTTTACCGGGATTCGCATTGGTGTGGCGGCGGTAAAAGGAATGGCAATGGCGGAAGACAAATGTTGTATTCCGGTATCTACCTTAGAAGCTATGGCGTACCAGACGGATTATGTGGAGGGTGTAGTGTGTGCTGTCATGGACGCGCGCTGCAACCAGGTTTACAACGCCTTGTTTACAGTAGAGCAAGGCGTTATCACCCGCCTGACAGAAGATAGGGCGCTTTCCATAGATCAATTAGAGCAGGATCTTTTAAAAATAGAAAAACCTATCTTTTTCGTTGGAGATGGGGCCGATTTATGTTATAATAAGATAAAATATGTCAATCTTTTGATTGCAACGGTTCCAGAGGCGTTGAGGATGCAGCGGGCCAGTGGTGTGGCAAAAGCGGCAGCCTGTAAAAGCAGGGAAGAATGGGAGACCGCGGCGCAGCTGATGCCGGTATATTTGCGGCCGCCGCAGGCAGAAAGGGAATTGAGAAAGAGACAGGCACTTACGCTGTCGGATTCATCACAGAATTAAAAAGGGGATTATCTATGATAGCAATTGGAGCAGATCACGGCGGATACCGTATTAAAGAAGCGGTCAAAGCCTATTTAGAAAGCAGGAACATTCCAGTAAAAGACTTTGGTACCTATAGCGAGGAATCGGTTAACTACGCCCCGATCGCCGCCCAGGTTGCTAAGTCTGTCTCTACAGGAGAGTGTGAAAAGGGATTTATCTGCTGTGGGACAGGAATAGGGGTTTCCATGGCGGCCAATAAAGTGAGGGGAATCCGCGCCGCCGTATGCAGCGA
>CAKUYY010000046.1 GCA_934717555.1 uncultured Clostridium sp. | reverse complement strand
AGCGCCATCATCACTACCGTAGGCGGAAAAGGAGCCTTGCGCCGCAGGCTTCTGGATATGGGACTTACCCCCAATACCAAAGTAACCGTTCGTAAAGTCGCCCCTATGGGAGACCCCATTGAATTATATCTGCGCAGTTATGTGCTCACTTTGCGCAGCGAGGATGCGGCAAATATCGAAGTGAAGGAGGTAACTCGAGTATGAGTTATCTATTGGCGCTTGCTGGGAACCAAAATTGCGGCAAAACGACACTGTTTAACGCCCTTACTGGCAGCAATCAGCATGTAGGAAATTTTCCCGGTGTCACTGTAGAAAAAAAGGAAGGTTCCGTCAAAGGGCATAAGGACGCTATCCTGGTGGATCTTCCCGGTATCTATTCCCTCTCCCCTTATACGGCTGAAGAAGTGGTCACGAGGGATTTTGTACTTAAGGAACATCCAAAAGCTATTATCAATATTGTGGATGCTACCAATATTGAGCGTAACCTTTACCTTTCTCTTCAACTAATGGAACTGGGGATTCCGATGGTAATCGCCCTGAATATGATGGATGAAGTTCGGGCAAGCGGAAATTCCATCCATGTACAAAAGCTTTCCGCACATTTAGGGATCCCTGTGATCCCGATTTCCGCCAGCAAAAATGAAGGTATTTCCGATTTGATGGACGCTGTTATTCATGTGGTAGAGAAAAACACGCCCCCTTGTAAAATGGATTTTTGCAGGGGAGAAGTGCATATCGCTATCCATTCCATTGCCCATATCGTAGAAGATACTGCAAAAAAGTCAGGCTATCCCCTTCGCTTTGCTGCCACCAAATTGGTGGAAGGGGACCAGCCTATCATCGATGCATTGGGATTGACCGAAGATCAGCTGCATATCATTAACCATATCGTACATCATATGGAACAATCCTTGGGGACGGACCGGGAAGCCGCTCTGGCGGATATGCGTTATCAGTATATCGAGGAAATCTGCCGGGAATGTGTTTCTAAACAACAGGAAACCCGCGAGCAAGTGCGTTCTGAAAAAATTGACCGTATTCTTACGCATAAATATTTCGGCATTCCTATCTTTCTGGGTATTATGTTGGTCATTTTCTGGCTTACTTTTTCTGTCATCGGCGCTCCCCTTCAAGATCTTTTGGATATGGGAATCCAGTGGCTCACTGGGGTGTTTTCGGATTTTCTCGTCCATGTGCATGTCAGTGAGTGGCTGCATTCCCTTTTGATTGACGGCGTATGCGCTGGTGTGGGTAGTGTTTTATCTTTTTTGCCTATCATCGTCCTGTTGTTTTTCTTTCTTTCCCTTTTGGAGGACAGCGGTTATATGGCCCGTGTAGCCTTTGTCATGGATAAGTTGCTGCGGAAGATTGGCTTATCCGGCCGTTCTTTTGTTCCTATGCTTATCGGATTTGGATGCAGTGTACCTGCTATTATGGCCACCCGCACCCTGAGCAGTGAGCGGGACCGTAAAATGACGATCCTCCTCACGCCTTTCATGTCGTGCAGTGCTAAATTGCCCATTTACGGGATGATTACAGCGGCTTTCTTTCCAAACTATGGCGCGCTTGCTATGATTTCTTTATATATCACCGGGATGATCGTTGCTGTGCTGTCCGGTTTGCTGCTGAAAAGTACAATCTATAAGGGGAAGCCAGTTCCTTTTGTCATGGAACTCCCTTCCTATCGTCTTCCTTCCGGGCGTAATGTATTGTTACATATGTGGGAAAAGGCCAAGGATTTTATCCGCAAAGCTTTTACCATTATCTTTATCGCAGCTATTGTGATTTGGTTCCTGCAAAGTTTTGATTGGTCTCTTAATTGGGTAGAAGACAGCGCACAAAGTATCCTCGCTTCCATCGGTTCTGTGATTGCCCCTCTGTTTGCTCCCTTAGGATTTGCTGATTGGAGGGCTTCTACCGCCCTCATTACTGGGTTAACCGCGAAAGAATCCGTTGTAAGCACTCTCACCGTACTCACCGGAGCTGCCAGCGACGCCCAGCTTTCCACAGCGTTGCAGTCTATTTTTACTCCATTAAGCGCTTTTTCTTTTCTTGCTTTTACAGTATTATATATGCCTTGTGTGGCCGCTTTTGCTGCCTCCCGGCGGGAACTGGGCTCTCTAAAATCCGCTGTGCTGACAGCTCTTTATCAGACTGGCGCCGCCTATGTAGTTGCTTTTCTTATTTTCCAGATTGGATCCCTATTTTCTTTTTAGACGGGAGGATTTTTAGATGTCTCTTGCTGATATAGTGATTATTTGTATCATTCTTCTGGCTATTTGCTGTATTCTTTTTTTCTCTCACCGCAGGAAAAAAAGAGGGACGGGGCATTGCAACGGATGCTCCTGCTGCTCCCATCCCTGCCATAAGCCTTCTCAGGAACCATAATTTTTTATGCTGTACCACTCTTTGTTAGAGTTGGTACAGCATTTTTCTTTTCTATCTTTGCTGTCACAATACAAAAATTTGTTTTTATATTTCTTCTCATAAGAGCTCTCTAAATTTTCTTGATGAATTAACAATACATTGGTATAATAAAAACAAATCTATCGCGTAGAACGCGTTATGTATCAAAAGAAGGAGACGTGTGAACGGTGAATAAAAAACGCGGGGGCAGAACTGTCGCTGTGATCGACATTGGTTCCAATTTGGTAAAAATGAGAGTAGCCCAACTTCAAAATGGGGTTATTCAAGACCTGGATCATCTGGAATATCCCATTCATTTGGGACATGAAGTATTCCAAGATGGGAAGATCAGTTTTGATAGTTTAAAAGAGCTGTCCTCTATTTTGCGGGGATTTTCTCAGGTTATGATGGAATATGGAGTATCCCAATCAAAAATTGTGGCTACTACTGTTTTTCGGGAAGCTCATAACCGCGCCTATATTGTGGACCAACTGAAAATCCAAAACGACATGAATATCGAGATCTTGGAAGAGGATCAGGAAAAGACATTGATTTATTCCGAGATTCTTCGGGAACTCTCCGGTGGAGAGCTCCCCCATGTCAGCCAGGCACTTATTTCTTATGTCGGTACCGGTAGTATTGGCTTGGCTTTGTTCCGGGAAGGCAATATGGTATTTTCTCAAAATATCCCTTTGGGTTCCTTGAAACTTCGGGACTTGCTCAGCGGAATTCGGGAGAAAAGTGTAGATTACTCTACTGCACTGGACGAATACCTAGATGGTGTTATCAGGCGTATCCCTCTTCTTCATTCAGAAGAAAAGCCGGAATATCTCCTTATTACAGGTACCGAATTAGAGTTAATCGCGAAAATTAGTGCAACCCCTCTAAAAAAGGGTTGCTATACCATAGATGCTAAAAAGCTCCGTGACCTCTCTCACACTTTCGGCTCCATGACACCAGAACATATTGGGGAACGCTATGGTATTACTCCAGGACAAGCAGAACTAGTATATACCGCGTTAGCTCTCATACAGCATATTCTTACTTTGACCAACGCCAAAAAAATTATTTCTCCAAAGATTGAGTTGTGGGACGCTATTGTGCGGCAACTTCTTTTTTCAAAAAGCAAATCAGAATATGACGAGCATGTACGACAGAGTGCGCTTTCCTGTGCAAGGACTATTTCCAGCCATTATTACAGTAACCCAAAACATTTGGAAACTGTCCGGGAGTACGCCTGCGCTATTTTTGACCGTATGAAAAAAATTCATGGTCTGGGTTCGAAAAAGAAGCTTCTTTTGGAAATTGCGGCTATCTTACATGAAACCGGATATTATGTCAATTCCAAGTCCTATTTGCGCAGTACGTTTGATTTAATTAAGGATAGCGATATTTACGGTCTGACTGATGAAGAGGTCTTGCTTATCGCCCATATTGCCCATTGTACAGATTTCTTTATGGAGCAGAGTGAAGATCGCTATTATACCAAGCTCAGTGAAAAAAATAAACTAGCAGTAGCTAAGATGGTGGCTATTTTTCAATTGGCTAACGCCTTAGATAAATCCGGAAAACAGAAACTTCAGAATATCCGGCTTCGTTTAAACGAAGATACTCTGATCATTACGGGGGTCAGCGATGATAATCTACTGTTAGAACAGTGGGCTTTTGACCAATGTTCTCCGTTTTTTGAGGAGGTCTTTGGTATCAAGCCGCAATTTGTCGTCAAATCCCTCCTATTCTAATGAAACCCATTAAAAATTCTAAATGATTTGGAGATGAACCATCCATGAGTAGCAAAAAGGCTGCCCCGCTCCCTTACCATAACCGAGAATTGAGCTGGCTGGATTTTAATATTCGCGTATTGGAAGAAGCCCTGGAAAAAGACAATCCCATTATGGAACGACTGAATTTTCTATCCATCACCGCTTCCAATCTGGATGAATTTTTTATGGTGCGTGTTGCCGGTGTTATGGAACAGATCCGTTCCAAATATAATGAGCCTGATATCTCCGGACTAACACCTAAGGAACTTCTTTCCAAACTAACTGATAAAATCCATACTTTTACCGAACGTCAATATTCTTGTCTACATCGTTCCATCGTCCCTGCCTTAAAACGTATCAATGTGACGTTTCCTCCTGTGCAGGAATTAAATAATAAACAATTAAAACATATTGAAGAATACTTTGACAAAATTCTTTTTCCGGTTCTCACACCTCTAGCTGTAGACCGCAGCCGCCCCTTTCCCCTGTTGGCCAATAAAAGTCTCAATATCGCTGTCCGTTTAGAAAAGGATGGGGAATCCTATTTTGCTGTGGTACAGGTACCTTCTATTCTTCCCCGGTTC
This sequence comes from uncultured Clostridium sp., assembly GCA_934717555.1. Classification (GTDB taxonomy): domain Bacteria; phylum Bacillota; class Clostridia; order Oscillospirales; family Acutalibacteraceae; genus CAJFUH01. The sequence continues at coordinate 5,624 of CAKUYY010000046.1, read as the reverse complement.
TTAGAGCTCCCCTGTGAAAAAGGACGGGCTTTTGTCCTGTTGGAAAACATCATCATTCATAAGCTTTCCCAGCTTTTTGAACTGCATGAAATTAAAGCATATTGCCCTTTCCGCCTCACCCGCAACTCTGATTTAGATATTGACGAGGAATCGGAAGATCTAATGCTCGCCATTGAAAAATCCATCAAGAAACGTAAGCGCGGCCGACCGGTTCGATTGGAACTGATTCAAAAATGTGACCGTGAAACCAAAGAATTCCTGGTGGAAATGCTTCATGTACAGGAACGGGATATCTATGAATTGCCTGGCCCTATTGATCTTACCTTTTTATCCAAATTTTGCGGGGTGCGCGGTTTTGAAAATTACCGTTTCGCCCCCATACGTCCGGTGGATCCCCCCGCTGACTTTTGGGGATATGAGGATATTTTTGAAGCGATTCGGGAAAAAGACCGTTTGGTCCATCATCCTTATGAAAGTTTTAATAGTGTAGTGCGCTTTGTAGAAACTGCTGCTGACGATCCAAACGTTTTGGCTATTAAACAAACCCTTTACCGGGTTAGCGGAAATTCTCCTATTGTAGCTGCGTTGATCAAAGCCGCTGAAAATGGGAAACAAGTAACCGTTTTGGTAGAATTAAAAGCCCGTTTTGACGAAGAAAATAACATCAATTGGGCAAAGAAGCTGGAACATGCTGGATGCCATGTGGTCTATGGTTTATCTGGATTAAAAACACACTGTAAAATTTTACTGGTTGTACGCCGTGAGGATGGGGTGATCCGCCGGTATCTGCACATGGGAACCGGTAATTACAACGATTCTACCGCCCGGTTTTATACTGATATCGGTTTATTCACCTGTAAGGAACCGTTTGGTGTGGACGCTTCTTCCCTCTTTAATGTACTCACAGGGTATTCCCTACCGCCGGAATATCGTAAAATGGTCGTGGCGCCGGAAGGGATGCGTCCCTTTTTTGAGCGCATGATTGAGCACGAAACGGAAAATGCTAAAAAAGGACTGCCCAGCGGGATTACTGCCAAGGTCAATTCCCTGGTTGATCCCCATATTATTCAGTTACTTTACGAGGCTTCTCAAGCGGGAGTGCCCATCCATTTGATCGTGCGGGGAATCTGCTGCTTGATCCCCGGGCTGCCGGGCGTCAGTGAAAACATCACTGTCATCAGTATTGTAGGCCAGCTTTTGGAACACAGCCGTATTTTCCAATTTGAAAATGCAGGAAACCCCAAGATTTATATGGGAAGCGCCGATTGGATGCCTCGTAATTTAGATCGGCGCGTAGAATTGGTATTCCCTATTGAGGATGAAGATTTGCGGGAACGCGCTTTTTCCATTTTGGAATTGATGCTCAGCGATACTGTCAATGCCCGGGTACAATTGTCTGATACCACGTATACTCATATTGACAAACGTGGGAAACCAACTATCCGCAGTCAGATAGAGTTTGCCAGGCTTGCCCGCAAAGCACTGGAGGAAAAGGAAGTTATTGGAAAAGAGGAAGCTTATAAACCATTGCGGAACCCTCATTTTGAATCCGACTAAAGATGTTTATCTTATAGAAACAGGAAAGGTACTGGGTGATAAAAATGAAACGTATAGGAATGTTGACCAGCGGCGGAGATTGCCAGGGATTAAACGCCGCCTTACATGGCGTGGCAAAAGCTTTATATGAAAGCTATGACGAATCTGATCTGGAGATTTATGGTATTTGCGATGGTTATCGCGGTTTAATCGAAGGAGACTATCGTTTGATGAAAAGGGAAGACTTTTCCGGTATCCTATGCCAGGGAGGCACCATTTTGGGGACTTCCCGCCAGCCATTCAAGCTGATGCGGGTCGTGGATGAAAACAGCGTGGATAAAGTCAAGGCCATGAAAAACAATTATAAAAAGCTAAAATTGGATTGTTTGGTGATCCTTGGCGGAAACGGTACCCATAAAACCGCCAATCTCTTGAGCCAGGAGGGCTTAAATGTCGTTACGTTACCCAAAACCATTGACAATGATATCTGGGGTACCGACATGACCTTCGGATTTCAAAGCGCTGTAGATATCGCTACTAATGTACTGGATTGTATCCATACCACCGCGACGTCCCATGGCCGGGTATTTATTGTGGAGCTGATGGGGCACAAGGCCGGATGGCTTACCCTGCATGCGGGCATTGCCGGCGGGGCGGACGTAATCCTCATTCCCGAGATTCCCTATTCTATTTCCTCTATCTGCAAGGCTATCCAGCGGCGCAATAAGATGGGAAAACGTTTTTCTATCCTGGCTGTTGCGGAAGGCGCCATCTCCAAAGAGGACGCTGCTCTCAGTAAAAAGGAGAGAAAAGCCAAACGTACTGCCATGCCCTATCCTTCTGTTTCTTATGAGATTGCAAAACAACTAGAAGATGCGACTGGACAGGAGATCCGTGTCACGGTCCCCGGACATTTTCAGCGCGGCGGCAGCCCTTGCCCCTATGACCGCACATTATCTACACGTCTAGGCGCAGCGGCAGCCCAACAGATCGTCCAAAAGCAGTACGGGGTCATGATGGCTGTAAAAAACAATGATATCGTGCCGGTCCCACTATCTGAAGTAGCGGGGAAACTTAAAACTGTCCCTCCAGAGCACTCCATTGTCCAAGCTGCTAGGGAAATTGGTGTCTGCTTTGGAGATTAATTGAGAAAATTTTTTACAAAAGCTGGGAAAGATGGAGCTTCTCCTTTTTCCCGCTTTCTGTAAGAGATATTTTATTTAGTTGTCTAGGGGAAGGTCTAGCTTTACTTTTTCTTATCCCATAAAACAATCATTATTTTTTCATATGAATAGGAGGTCTTTTTTATGGCAGAATCCTCTTCTCCCGCCTTTTCTGTTTCTGAGCGGAAAAGATGGTTATTCCTGGGATTGCCCTTTACTTTCACAGTGTATACATTGGAAAATAGAAAACTTATTTTAAAAGAAGGTTTTTTCAATACCAAGGAAAATGAAATTCTTCTTTATCGTATCGTGGATATGACCCTCAATCGTTCTCTGATGCAAAAGATTTTCGGTCTAGGCAGCCTTACCATTGAGGCGCAGGACAAAACGCACCCCACTTTGATAATCAAAAATATCAAGCATGTACGCAATTTCAAAGAGCTTCTCTCCAACGCCGTCGAAGAAGATAAGCTTCGGCTTCGGATGAGACAGGGAGAATTGATCGATTCCCAAGCGGATGAGGATTGTATCCATTGTGACGATATTCAATCTCTATAATGATCCATTATTTTTTCTAGTCTTACATACGGCTTTCTTTACAAAGATAAAATAAGAAAAAGATAAGACAAATCAAGCGTTATTTTTTAGTTTTTCTATATAACAGCACAATAAGTTTATAAAAAGACGAGAGGCAAAAGAAAAAATTTTTCCGCCTCTCGTCTTTTTATTTTGTTTTTCTCATTTGCATATAATAACACGCCCACACATTAAACCGTTCCGGTAAAAAACGGCGGCCTATGTGTACTATTTTCATGGCAAGTCCTGGAACTGCTATATCCTTGCGACGAAACATTTCCTGCACACCGTACTGCGCTACCCTTTCACTGGAAAGCCCTGGTACTGCAAATTTTACTTTCGCTACTTGATTAAATTCTGTATTAACAGGGCCTGGGCACAATACAGTGACCGAAACCCTACTGTTTTTCCGGCGAATTTCCTCTTGAATCCCTTCCGATAGACGCAATACATAGGCTTTGGAAGCATAGTAACTGGAGAGCAGCGGCCCTGGCACAAAAGCCGCAGAGGAAGCCACATTGAGAATATACCCTCTGTCCCTCTTTAAAAAATCCCTCAGGTACAGCTTTGTCAGGATGTGCAGTGCCTTAATATTGGTATCTATCATTTGTAGTTCACGTTCCAACTCTGTTTCATCAAACGCCCCAAACAGGCCAAATCCTGCGTTATTTACTAAAATGTCAATACGTTTTTTCTGTAAGCTCTCATATAATTTTTGGCAGTTGCCATCCTTGGAGAGATCGCAGGCTATTGCCTGTACACGGGTAGGAAGCTCTTTTTTTAATTCCTGCAAGCGATCCATCCGTCGGGCTACTAGAATTAAATCGCAACCATATCTTTTGCTGAGGATACGTGCAATATCCCGTCCAATTCCAGAGCTTGCCCCAGTAATCAACGCAACCATTTTGTCTTCCTCCCTTTCGTTTTATCCTGTCTTTTCCGCCTCTTTCTTTTTCCCTAAATGGATACCTTGGGACAATGAATATAATCTTCCACCTGATCCCATTTTACCGGATATCCCGCTCCTTTGGCACAAAAAACGGAATCCGGTGTGTTTTCCACATCCCGTTCCGGTTGATACCCCTTGCGTGCGATGACTTCTTGGGCATCTTCACAGGGTTCGTATCCATCAAACCGGTATGTTATAGACCCTTTTCCTCCAGTAAAGGCAGAGAGCTCCCGGCCATAATTCAAAAATTGAGACACCGGCCCCCTCCCCTGGACGTTGACGTACGCCTCTCCCTGTTCCGGGGGTTCAAAAGTTCCCTGCATCCGCTGAATATCTGATAGCACCCGTCCCAGTTGGGAAACAGGAACTGTGATCCGAAAGTAGTAAAAGGGTTCCAGTAACACGTTATCCGCCCGCATAAGCGCCTGACGAATCGCCCGATAGGTCGCTTCCCGGAAATCCCCTCCTTCTGTATGCTTGAGGTGCGCTCTTCCTATGAGTAAGACCACCTTCACATCAGTTAAGGGAGAACCGGTGAGTACACCTTTGTGTACCTTTTCCATAACATGTGTTTGGATAAGACGTTGATAACGTCCTTCCAGTACATCCATGGGACAGATGGAAGAAAAAGAAATTCCGCTTCCTCTGGGGCCCGGCTCCAGACGCACATGCACTTCAGCGTAATGGCGGAGTGGTTCAAAGTGTCCATATCCTGTTACTGGCGAAGAAATGGTTTCCCGATATAGGATCTCACATTCCCCGAAAATAACAGATAACCCAAATCGTTCCCATAAAACCTGCTTTAGCACCTCCAGCTGAATCGTTCCCATGATGGAAACACGGATTTCTTCCATCTGTTGATTCCATTCTACCGCCAAAAGGGGGTCTTCTTCCTCCAATTGACGCAAAGCGGCAAGCAACGTTTTGACAGGCGCTCCATCCCCTGCCTTCACACTTGCCGCCATCATCGGAGTAAGCTGAGGGGACTGATGAGATAACCGAATCCCTATTGTATCTCCTGGGGAAACATTGGAAAGGCCTACTACAGCGCATAAATCTCCCGCAAATACCTGCTGTACCGTGGTAAATTTTTCTCCTTGATACAACCGCAGTTCATCCACTTTTTCCATTCCAGAAAAGGTGGCAATTTCTTCTTTTGCCCGCAATGAACCCTGTTCTACTTTCAAAAACACCAGCCGACGTCCTTGCCGGTCGTGCCGAATTTTATAGATTCTTCCTCCAAATTCTTCGTTATTAGAATCTTCTTCCTTCCATTGCACCAGAGTATGCAAAGCGATTAAAAATTCTTCTATCCCCTGATCCTGTAAAGCCGACCCTCCAAAGCTGGGGAATACCCGGCAATCGTGTACCATTTGCCGGGCAGATGCGAGCCAGAGATC
>CAKUYY010000045.1 GCA_934717555.1 uncultured Clostridium sp. | reverse complement strand
TAGGCGCTGCTGGTATTATGCCCTTATAGGGCTTATCATTCATACCACGTCCTTTGGGCGTGGTTTTGATTTTGCTTTTCTATAACTATTCCTGACCGCAATAAAATAAAATGATTGGGAAACAAAAAGTAATGTTAACAGGATTGGTTTTTTCGATTGATCCAACACGTGGAGACATCCATGGCGGATCGGCAGGCATTGGTTTGATCCAGAGAATTGAGCATCACAAAATCGTGGATGGTTCCCTGAAAACAAAGAGAAGTGACATCTACGCCTGCCAGTCGTAATTTTTTTGCATAAGCTTGGCCTTCATCTCTTAGTACATCAGCTTCTCCATTGATAATCATAGTATCAGGTAGCCCTGTTAATTCCTGAATAGATGCCCGCAATGGAGAAGCGGTAATCTGTAAACGGTCTGTAGGGCAATTGGTATATTGATCCCAAAACCATTTCATTCCCGCTCGATAAAGATAATAACAGCAGGCGAATTCTTGATAGGAAGCAGTATCGAAACAGGAATTGGTAACGGGATAATACAGAAGCTGCTTTTGTATTTTGGGCCCGCCGCGTCTTTTAGAGAGGATGGCCATCACCGCGGCGAGGTTTCCTCCAGAGCTGTCTCCGGCGACAGTTAGAGTATCAGGATTCATTTTTATAGAAGCCTGTTCCAATAGTGTGGGAAGCTGGCAGAGAATACAATAACATTGCTCTATAGCGGTTGGATACTTTGCTTCAGGAGAAAGACTGTATTCCGGGAATACCACCACCGAACAAGTGCGGGCTGCTAATTCCCGAACCAGTTTATCGTGGGTATGCAGGTTCCCTAATACCCATCCTGCGCCGTGGGTATAAAAGATGACATTGGCCGGCTGAGGGAGATGATTCGGTATGACGATATGAACACAGATACTTCCCCATTGGCCGGTATCCACTGTAAAATGAGAGATAGTGGCGGGATATTTATAAACAGGCGTGTTCTGGAGTTCATCCAGAACCATACGACCACATTTTGGAGGTAGTTGGAAAATAAGCGGCGGTTTGGAAGTTTCTGAACATACCTGTTCCGCAGCTTTTTCCAGAGGGACACATCTTCGCATATGACAATCACCTTTCTGTAGGAATCTTAAAAGGATAGCTTTTTCTAATTTCTGTACAAGAGACTATGAAGAAAAAGCTGAATTTATATTTTTATCAATTGTAGATAGTTTCTCCTCATTTTTAAGTCGTTTAGCTTTGCTTTTTCTTGTCTGCCATTTGTTTCATAGCGGAATATCCACCATTAGAACTTGTGGAAACGATGATAGCATTGATAGGAATTAAGGCGATGGATGACCAAGAGAAGCCGGTTATAAAAATGGTAGCAAGTCCCATGACAACCACAGCGATGATATACGAGAGCAATTGTGTGGGCAGTTTGGAAAATAGTTTTTTTGTGAATTGGGTAATCAGTCCCGTGACTGCAGCACATCCCGCAAATATGGTAAGGATTTCCCAACCAATAAACTCGTTCATAAAAATTGCCTCCTGGTATAGAGTGGTCTTAATTTATACCTTAAACCATAGGTTTTTGATAACGAGAAAGCCTGTCCAAACATTAGAAATAGTGGAAGGATTTCTCCTTCTATACTATGTGAAAAGGAAAAAACGTTTCTTGGATAAAATTTTTAATGATACTCACATTTTTTGAATAGGATTAGATGATAAAATATACAAAGATATATTATAGATCAAAAAAGAGAGATCCATGTGTAAACATAGATCTCTCTTTTTGTATAAAGAAAGCCATTCGCAGGGGGATATTTATTTTATAAGGCGACCACCACGAAAATATATTCTGTCATTTCTTTGGAAAAAGTGTTTATCTATATAGATTGATACTTTCGAGCAATTGGAAGAAAAATATGATATTCACTTAGTCTTAATTTGATGGTAATAATTGACTTTAGACACAGTATTGATATACATTTTTTGATAGAAAAAGCGGTCAATCGTAACGATTAACCGCATAAGGTAATTTATATCTTGATTAAGAAAACAAATGCTGCAATAATGGCAATCACAACAAATAAAATTCCCGCACCAATCAGATACCTTTTTGCTGTACCCATCTGATGGATATCTTCTAAAATTTCAGTAACCTCTGCTGACATATCGTTTCCATATTTTGAATCATATTGTGAGTAAATATCCATGAAATCTGATTCTTTTCCTTTTAATAAGTAATCAGTTGATACCCCGAAAATCTCATTTAACCAAATGATTTTTTCGCTATCTGGTAGAGTTTAACCAGTCTCCCATTTTGATACAGCCTGCCTAGTAACATTCATCAGGGAAACAAGTTCTTCCCGAGAAATTACTTTTACATTTCTTAAATGAATCAGTTGTTTTTCTCCTTGAAGTTCAGTCTCTCTTGACTGTATTTAAATAGTACCATTTCTTATGGTTGCCTACTACCTACCAAAACAACTCAATTCGGCAACTTATCGTTGCATCCTAAAAAATTTTATCAAAAGACAAATTGATTACTCTATAGAGATATCAAAACTATAAGGTTCAAAATCCTCATGATAATCCTCAGAAGATGCTTCTAATACAACTTGCAGACTTTTTTGTTCCAGTTTTGGAAATACAATAATACCCTCAGTTGTTGTTCCAGGTAATAAGTCTGTTTGTACTTCCGGATAATCAGCGTCATAATTTGTTTGTTCTTCATATTGTTTTCCATCTTGAACAATCTTAGCATTAAAAGAATATAGATTGAATTTATCCTTTCCTCCATTGGTGACTGTAACATAGAGGCGAGTTTCCTGTTCGGCAAATTCAATTTTAGTTAAAGATACGGAATAGCCGTGCTGTGTCAGAGTGGTATTGTCACTGGTTAATGTTTTTAGTGCAGGAGAAACTACATCTACATAGGAAGACTTTTCCACAGTGGTTGCAAGAACCTGAGCCGCTGTAATTGTCCCCCCATAAGCATTGGAACCTTCAAACTTTCCTTGTACGATCCCTGTTAACTTTACATAATCTCCATCTTCTACTTCAAAATCGGGGTCCATATAAGCGACAATAGTATTTCCCTCATTGTTTTCTGCATCACTAAACATTTGAAAATAGATACCGCTTTGGTCTTTTTCGGGTTGGGAAAAGACCTTACCCACTAAACTGACGGTTCTTCCCGTAAATCGATCTGGGTCAGTGTATAACTCCTTGATTTCTGATTCAGACAAGGGAGAGGAATCCACTTGGGGCTTTTCAGAACTTACTATTTCTTTAGACGAATTAGACGAAGTTGAATTTACCTCAGATGACGATTTTGGCATGATTCCAGGCAATGTACAACCTGTCGTTACAGTTCCAATCATTATTAAACTTAACATGAGTGCCGCAAATTTTTTCATACAAAATCCTCCTGTTTGTAGTTTTATTTGTTAACTTCCTTTTGTCACATTATACCATTTTTTGAATGATAAAATCAATAGAATAATAGATCATTTGGTATATTGTTATAATATATTTACTATTCAACAAAGATTATTCTATAGCGTTGAGTTTTACACGCCGCCTATGAGGCTAAAAATTAGAAAACTTTTTCTAGAATAATTAAACTGATGAAAAATATTTTATGATATAACGGAAAGAGAGCTGTCAAATACTCAGATAGATTTTTGTATATATAAAAAACCCAGATGGATCACAAAAAAGTGAAACAATCTGGGCTTTGAAATTTTTACATGATAGCTCCCAAATGATCTATTCGATCTTGGGGGATATGACCAAATATTTTTCTATGTGTATTAAGATAAAAATTGTGACGATTTTTCCTGTATTTTTGTTAGATTTACAAACTGAAATCTTCCGGTGTATAACAGGGAAGTTTGGGAGCGGGGCGAGGAACCCGCTTCAAAGGATCATATTGAAAATAGCTGCATGTACCGTCGTTCCCAATGGATTTTTGTTTAGAACAGGAGAATTCACCATTCTGTTCCGAAGCGCACTTACAATAGGAGCAAGAACAGGGGATGTGATTTCCAAACAGATTTTTTTTCATACAGATCCCTCCTTTATTAATTATTCTAACACTTTTTACGGCTAAAATCCATATCCTTTGCGGATAATGTCAGCAGGAACATAGCGCATGCTGCTAAAAGCATCAAGCTGCCTGTCAAATCAGCAGCCATCAAAGGTTGTACAGGCTGGGAAACGGTAGAAAATACTTCTGACGTCTTGGGGGAAATATGCAGAAGCACCCCGGAAAATAAGGCCGCAATTCCACCATGTAAAAGACGAAATGCCATAAATTTGGCGCGGGAAAAAGAAATTCCGCTGAGAGAGGTGAAAATTTGAAAATGTACGCAGATTCCTGCCCAACCTAGAGCAAAGGATAAAAAGGCTGGAGAAACGCCGTTGTGTGCTGCCAGCGAGCAGCCGTTGGTCACTTCCAATAAGATGGAAACCACTGAATTGGCGGTGCTGGAAGGGACCCCTACAAAAAGTAGAGCCTGTGATATGGTTTGAGAAAAACCGCTATCCTGCAAAAGGGTCAAAAGAGTGGAAAAAAGAATGACAAAGGCGCACATATTCAGCATTCCCCCAGTGGAATCAGATGTGGATTCCACCAGAGCGTCGGCAAAACGTATGGAAGAAGTTCGGGCAGGGGAGGGCTGAGAAGGCTGGGAATCACGGCTGAGAAGCCCTGTAAGAATACCGATGAAAAGGGAAGCGAAGATTTGGGAAGCAAATAAGACAACCCCCGCCCAGGCGCTCCCTAAAAGTCCGGTTCCCACGACACTAATCACAAAGGCAGGGCCAGCACCGACACAAAAAGTCAGCATCCGTTCCCCTTGTTTCGGGGTGATATTTCCCTGGTCTATCAGGGCTTTGATACCACGTGCACCAGCAGGATATCCCCCTACCAACGCCATGACGATTGTAGCGCCCGTACACCCGGGAAGATGAAACAAATGCTGGGTAATCGGTTTTAGGGGTTTACTTAAAAAGGAAGACAGGCCGGATTTTACCACAAAGGATGACAGAACCATAAAAGGGAAAAGAGAAGGAATTAAAACTTGGGCACAAAACGAAAGTCCAGTTTGGGCGCCTGTGGCGGCAGACTGGGGCAATAGTAGGATTCCACAGGCGGCGACGATACACAATACGGTGTTAGAGATGGCAGCAGTACGTGAGATTGAGGACAATGCGATCACCTCCAAAATTGCGGCGCTTTGTTTATATATATGAAGGCTGGTGATTTTTATGGCACTGGTTGCATAAGTCTTATTGTTGGGAATCTCAGGGATGGAGGGATGACAATGAAAAGGCGTTGTAAGTCCCCACAAGGGGAACGCCTACCGGCCGAACGCATCCATAAAGTAACCAGCAGCTTGCAGCTGCCCCCTAGCGCCTTATCCGGGGCGGCGCATTTTGAGATGAATGGAAACCGAGAGGTCATTGTGGATGGGTGCCGGGGGATATTGGAATATGATGAAAACCGGATAAGGATCCATGCGGGGAAGATGGTCACCTGTTTTCAGGGAAGATGCCTGTCCATCAAATGCCTGACGGCGGATTCATTGATTGTGGAGGGATTTATCACTTCCATAGAATTTGGAGTGTGAGGAGTGACGCCGTTTGATCCTGGTTCGTTTGTTAAGATGGTTATTTGGATATGTGACCTTTCGGGGGACAGGGGACTTTCCGGAGCGTTTCATGAACCTGTGCGCTCGGGAAGAAATTAATCTCTGGGAAGTTCACTGCCGTAATGGGGTACTATATGCCTGCGTTTCCAAATCGGATTATATTGGCCTGCGCCCGCTGGCAAGAAAGGCTGGGATGCGGCTTAAGGTACAAAAAAGATGCGGCCTTCCTTTTCGTACTAAGAAATACAGGGGGAGGGCGGGGTTGCTGGTGGGAGCAGTAGCTTTTTTTGGTGTTTTGTATGTCTTATCACTGTATGTATGGGATGTGGAAATCCATGGCGTGGAAACTCTGACAGAGGAACAGGTACAGAACGTAATGGAGGACATCGGAGTACGCCCTGGTGTTTTAAAGTCAGAAATACGGGCCAAACTAATGGAACAGCAAGCAATGGCCGCTCTGCCGGAACTTTCCTGGATCGCTATTAACCAACAGGGCAGCGTGGTGGAGGTGGAGCTTAAGGAGCGGGATGTGCCGCCTGATATGGTTCCGGAAGACCAGCCCTGTAATATGGTGTCTTCCTCCAGCGGGCAGGTGGTGCGTCTGGAGGTTTATGCTGGTACTCCAGCGGTAAAAGCGGGGGACGCAGTGCTGAAAGGACAGCTTTTAATCAATGGAGTGGTGGAGGATACCCAGGGAAATAGTCAGCTGCGGCATGCTTCTGGAAAAGTATATGCGGTAACCAACCGTACCCTGCGTGTAGAAATCCCTTTGCAGCAGACAGTGGAAATACCCACAGGGGAAACCATACAAAGAAGAAGAATTAGCGTATTTGGAATTGACCTTCCCATTAATGTAGCCTTTGTACCTCAGGAAGGGTATACATGCCAGAGGACAAAGGAACCATGGAGAATTGGCGATGTAAAGCTTCCTGTTACTGTGTATACAGAGACATGGTCCCAGCAGGAAAAACAGGAGATCACGCTGACAGAGGAAGAGGCAGCCCAGCAGGCGAGAGAGCAGCTACAACAAAAGGAAGAAAGTGAACTGGCGGGGATCACGATCCTGGACCGCAGGGAAACGACAGGGATAAAAAATAACAGTTATTATTTGGAAGTTGTTTACGAGTGTGAAGAAAATATTGCGGAAGAAAGCCCCTTATTGCTTCCGTAAGGGTACTTTTGAACGATAAAGTTACAATTTATGAGAAAAATACAAAAATATTTCACTTGCTTTTTGACAGAATTTTGGTAGGTTTTACAATTTATTCCACCTTTATTCAAAGCTTGTTTTCATAATTCTGTGAAATCTTATTTAAAATATGGAATCGTGAACAACAAACATTGGAGGCTTATATCAGATTCTACAAAATTTGCGAAATTAAAATTTTTCTGATGACTTCATGAAATTCTTGTGATATAATAAATTAACAATAAAGTGAATGGATTTTGATATCTTTTTACTAGAATTTAAAGGAATCGCAGGTGGTTGAATGACCGAACAGTTGATTAATATTGATCGGATGGAACAAGCCGCCGCCCTGTTTGGAAATTTCGACGAGAATATCCGCTTAATTGAGAATGAGTATATGGTAGATGTAATCAGCAGGGGTTCCGAATTAAAAGTGAGCGGAGAGGCGGAAAACGTTTCTAAGGCTTGCAGGGTCATTTCCAGCCTGCTTTCCCTGATCAATCGGGGGGAAACACTGAGCGAGCAGAATGTTCGCTATTGTATGTCGCTGGTAAATGAAGGAAGCGAGCAGAAAATTGAGAGCCTGGCGGGAGACTGTATCTGTATCACATCCCGGGGAAAGCCGGTAAAGCCCAAGACCATAGGCCAGAAGAATTATTGTACCGCTATTAAGGAGAATATTGTCACGATTGGGGTAGGCCCAGCTGGAACGGGAAAAACCTATCTTGCCGTGGCGATGGCAGTGACCGCTTTCCGCGCCAGGGAAGTAAACCGCATTATTTTGACGCGCCCCGCTGTGGAGGCGGGGGAAAAGCTGGGGTTCCTCCCCGGGGATTTGCAGCAGAAAGTAGACCCATATCTCCGTCCTCTTTACGATGCTCTGTTTGATATGCTGGGGGCGGAGAATTACCAGAAATATGTGGAACGGGGAAATATAGAGGTGGCGCCGCTGGCCTATATGCGCGGGCGCACTTTGGACGACAGTTTTATTATTTTGGATGAAGCGCAGAATACCACCCCGGAACAAATGAAAATGTTTTTAACCCGTTTAGGGTTTAATTCCAAAATGGTGATTACCGGAGATATTACACAAATTGATTTGCCGGATGGAAAACGTTCCGGGCTCAAGGATGTCCTGAAAATTCTCAAAGGAATTTCAGGTATTTCCCAGATCCGTTTTTCCGAGAAAGATGTAGTTCGCCATCAGTTGGTGCAGGAGATCATCAAGGCATATGAGAAATCAGAGGAGGGTAAACGTTACAGATAGCTATGGATAAGATTAAAGTAATTATTACAAACAATCAGAAAGAAGTTAAAATCCCCACAGGTCTTCGTATGCTGGTGCGCCGGTGCTGCAATGCGGTGCTCCGTCTGGAAGAGTTTCAAGGTCCCGCGGAAATCAGCGTGACATTTGTGGATAATAAGCAGATTCATGAGCTCAACCGGCTGCACAGGGGAATTGATGCCCCTACAGATGTACTTTCTTTCCCGATGGGAGAAAATGGCGTGTATGATATCAATCCGGAGAATGGAGCTCAGATCCTAGGAGATGTGGTCATTTCTATGGAAAAGGCGACCGAACAAGCAGAGCGCTATGGACATACATTACAGCGTGAAGTGGGATATTTGACAGCCCATTCCGTATTGCATTTACTGGGATACGACCATGAAAACAACGGTTTGGAACGTGTGCGTATGCGTGAAAAAGAAGAGCTGGTAATGACACAGCTCGGCCTTCCCAGTACTTCCAGCTATGTCATAAATGAGGATGAAGAATAGGCAATGAAGTTTTTGAGAAGCTTCCGGTATGCATTTCAGGGGATTGTATATTGTATCAAAAACGAGAGAAATATGCGGGTGCATACAGCGGTTGCGCTGTATGCCCTGCTGTTTTCTCCCTTTTTTGCATTGACGGCTTCCCAATATGCCGTTTTATTTGTGACGTTCGCTATGGTGATCGCCGCAGAGATGTTCAATACCGCTTCTGAAAGGCTGGCAGATCTTTCCTCTTCCCATTACAGCCACCTGGCGCGTATCGCAAAAGATGTAGCGGCGGGGGGCGTTTTGGTTTGCGCGCTGTTTGCGATTGCCGTAGGTCTTTGCCTGTTCTGGCAGCCTGCGGCATTTGTGCGCATGTGGACGTATTTTATGGACAGGCCTTATATGGTAGTACTGCTGGTGTTATCCCTAATAGTAGCTTTGGTATATGTGGTGTTGGGACCGGTGGGAATCCGTAATGTATTTCGACGAAAGAAAAAATTGCCTGCCACCCAGGGAAAAAAGGGGCAGGATATATAGGGGTGACCCGGGGACACAAAAGATAGAGGGAACAGGAATAAAAGAAAGTCAGCGGTGGGAAACAGAGAAATTCCCATCCCATAAAGGAGTATCTATGGCGGAACAGATTCAGGAAAAAAGCGCGTTTATTGCGATTGTTGGGAGGCCCAATGTGGGAAAATCCTCCCTGCTCAATAGAATGTTGGGTCAGAAGGTGGCTATTGTATCCAGTAAGCCCCAGACCACCCGTACCCGCATTATGGGGATTTTAACCCAGAAAGAAACACAGCTGGTGTTTATTGACACACCGGGCCTCCATAAGCCCCGTACCCGGCTGGGGGATTATATGGTTAAGTCTGTGAGTGAATCGGTGGCGGGCGTGGATGCCTGCCTGCTGGTGGTGGAAGCTGGCCGTGACATTGCCCCTGCGGAAGAGGAACTGATGAAAAAATTTCAGGCCATGGGGCTGCCGGCGGTATTGGCCATCAATAAGATCGACCTGTTGGAAGATAAGTCAGCGCTGATGGGACAGATCGCGGAATTTACCAGACATTTTTCTTTTCAGGCGGTGGTTCCAGTTTCTGCGGAGACAAAAGACGGGCTGCCGGATTTGGTGGAAGAATTGAAACAGCTGGCTATGCCGGGAGGTCATTTTTTTGATAACGACGCCCTGACCGACCAGCCTGAACGGGTGCTGGCGGCGGAGATCATTCGGGAAAAATTGCTTCGGCTGTTGGATAAGGAAGTACCCCATGGCGTGGCGGTATCGGTAGAACGGATGCACGAACGGGAAGATGGCAGCGGGATCACGGATTTAGATGCCACCATTTATTGTGAACGGGATACCCACAAAGGGATTATCATCGGGAAAAAGGGCGCTATGCTGAAAAAAGTAGGCAGCTATGCCCGGGAAGACATGGAGCGCTTTTTTGATTGCCGGATCAACCTCCAGCTGTGGGTGAAGGTCAAGGAGGATTGGCGCAACCGGGAAGGACTCCTGAAAAATTTTGGATTCGACAAGAAGGATTTTGATTTGTAATCCATTTGTGATTTTACCAGTTTTCCGCGAAAGATGGCGAAGAGTTCAAAAATTTTCCTTCAATAGGACGGCTCAAATCCGTCAATACTGATAGAAGAAATCAGTTCTGGATTGGGGGATTTGAAATGGACGAAAAGACAGCATGGGAATCGTTTCAGAGGACCGGAAGCGTCCTGGATTATCTGGAATACCGGGCGGCGAAAGAGCAGCGGGATGGAAACCCGCAACGGGAGGAAGTCAATGCAGATCAATACCGATGGGCTGATCGTCAAAGAACAGAATATCGGTGAAAGCGACCGGCTGGTGACAGTGCTGACCAGGAA
>CAKUYY010000044.1 GCA_934717555.1 uncultured Clostridium sp. | reverse complement strand
GACCAGCGCATTTTCATGAAAAGTATCAATAGGAAACATGCGCTTTTTTACATTATATAGGAAAAATGTACATTTGAAAATAGGAAAATTACTGAAAATTTTTCAGATGATGAAATATGCTTGATGAGAGACAACCCATTTACAAAGAAAAACGCCCATTTTTCTTAACAAGAAAGATGGGCGAAAAAAGAGAGATACATTCCTAAAAGAAAATTTATGCAAATAAATTTTTTTGAATTTTTCCGGAACAATAGACGATGGGAATGGAAAGCAGCCCCCACAAAAAAGAATAGAGGGGACAGACTTGTCCCAAAAGGTTCAAAGGAAGAAAGGAATAGTCCCATACGTTTAGTTGGAGCCATAAATTCACAATACATCCCACGATGAATTCAATTCCCGTGATAACAAAGGCACCGATGGTGCATTTTTTCCAGAGCTTTGCGTAAGAGATTCGGCTGAATATACGGAACAGCACCAGAAAGCAGATTCCTCCAGTGATCATCATGGTCCAATGGGTGTATCCACGCCATAGGATTTCAATGAGGGAATAGGAAACGGCCCCGATGGCAAACACCACAGTGTCTTGGGAATACCTTTTTTTGATTTTTTTAAAATGACCTGGCTGAATATGAAGTGTTTTTTGCTTTTGCATTTTCATCACCATCATTACTATCTGCATCCAAGAAAGGTTTATTCTTGGAGAAAAAAAGATGAAGATGAAAAAGACTGGTAAAAAAGAAGCCGAAAACCTTCCGTTGATGGAGGTTTCCGGCTAAAGAATTATTTATGCATTTTCTCCGGGAGCGGAGACGATGCCTAGAATTTCTACGCTTCGTTTAATAAAATGAGACATTTCCTCGGCGTTTAACTGTTTGTGGCTGATCATAGCCAGATCGTAAATATGGCGGCATACCAGTTTGCACGTTTCCTCTTCCAAATGGGGGAGCGCCTGCACAATGGGATTCTCCATATTTAGCACAATGGTAGACTTGGTTTTAGGAGCCCCTCCAAACATATCCCCATATAGGGCGCTCATATCCTGCATACGCCGCTCATATTCCGAAAGAAGCATCACGGCGGGAGTATCGGCGGCCTTTAAGGCTTCCGCTTTGACAGAAAGGTCTTTGTTATCCATGGCGTTTTGGAAAAGATCCACCAGTTTTTTACTTTCTTCTTCCTGTTCCTGAGAGGTATTGCCTTTCATAGCCTGTGCAATATCGGAATCAATGCGGGCGAATTTCAGCTTTTGCTGGTTTTCGTCCCCTTTGTTTTCCATATATTCCACAAAACTGATAAAATGACTGTCGATCATATGATCCAGGATAGCGGCGTTCATCCCGTTTTCCTGGAACATCCGGATATATTGTGCCTGGATATTTTTTTCGGTTACATAAAAAATGGTGCCGTCACTCTCTTTGGGATATTCCTCCAGCGTTTTATAGTCACCGTTAATGGTTTCCAGAAGAAGGATGTCCTTGACCTTTTCATAAAAGCTTTCCTCTTTGACACAACCAAATTTGATAAAGGGAGCGATATCATTCCAATATCCTTCAAAAGCGGCCCGATCCTCGCGGAACACGGAATGCAGCTTATCCGATACCTTTTTGGTGATATGTTTAGAGATCTTGGCTACATCTTTATCATTTTGCAGGAAACTCCGGGAGACATTGAGAGGAAGGTCCGGGCAATCCATCACACCCTTGAGCAGCATCAGGAATTCCGGAACCACTTCTTTGATATTATCGGCGATATATACCTGATTGTTAAATAATTTGATCTGTCCCGGCATTACTTCCAGTTTATTGCTCTGTTTTGGAAAGTATAGGATACCCTTGAGATTGAAAGGAAAATCCACATTCAGATGAATCCAGAATAGGGGATCGTTGAAATCCGTAAAACATTCATGATAAAACTGAATATACTCTTCTTTGGTACAATCTTTGGGTGCTTTCAACCACAAAGGAGATGTGTTGTTAACAGGATGTTCCTCTTCTTTGTGATCTTCAGTAGTGGAAGGGGAAGCGGCGTGAAAATAAATTTCATAGGGCATAAACTGGCAGTATTTGTGAAGCATTTCGCGAATCCGGTATTCTTCCAAAAATTCTCCAGCATCCTCAGCGATATGAAGAAGAACAGTGGTGCCGCGCTGGGCCCGATTGCCTTCCTCAATCTCATAGGTAGCGCTGCCATCGGAGGACCAGTGCACCGGTTTGGCGTTTTCACGGTAAGAAAGGGTTTGAATTTCTACGGTATCCGATACCATAAAAGCGGAATAAAACCCTAATCCAAAGTGACCAATGATTCCGGACTGGGCGTCGGTTTTATCCTTATATTTTTCGATAAATTCTTCCGCACCAGAGAAAGCGATCTGGGTAATGTACTTTTCTACTTCTTCCTCGTCCATTCCCAGTCCGTTATCGCAGATGGAGAGCGTGCGGGCTTCCTTATCCAGATAGACGTCAACCCTGGGCTTTTCCTCCACATCCGGGGCTTCCCCCATTTGCTTGAGGCGCTCCCATTTTTTGATCGCGTCGCAGGCATTGGAGACCAGTTCCCTTAGAAAGATATCCTTGTCTGAGTAGAGCCATTTTTTAATAATGGGAAAAATATTTTCCGAATGTACTTTGATTTGTCCTTCTCGTTTCATCATTCGTTCCTCCTAGAAAGGTTATAACACTGAAAACTTTGGTTAAAAGATAGGAAAAGACTGCCTCATGGGGCAGCCTGTCTATTTTTATTGTACTATGGAGGGAACAAAAGTCAAGATTGAGAAAGGGAAAGCGGGAATTTTTTAAAAATAGTTCACATTTGGTTACAAAATTTCCGGTGGCTAAAACGAAAAAAATTGGAATAATAAAAAAGAAAGTTATAGGGCTACATGTGATGGGGAGGAAAAACAAGACCTATGAGAAGTGAAACAGAAATGATGAACCTGATATTGAATATCGCCCGTGGGGATGAGAATATACGCGCGGTTTTGCTCCATGGATCCCGTGTAAACCCACACGTAAAGCCGGATTGTTTTCAGAATTATGATGTAGTTTATGTCGTAAAAGATCTGGAATTTTTTTTGAATAATCCTGGATGGACAGATTGCTTTGGGAAAAAATGATTCAATATTTTCCGGATCAGAATAAGGGAGGAAGGCTGGAACAAAGAGGAAAATGCACCTATCTCATGCATTTTACAGACGGGAACCGGATAGATCTTACTTTGCTTGGATGGGAACAGGCGGAAAAAAGATTCCGGTGGGATAGTTTGGCCCAAGTGCTGTTGGATAAAGATCACAGGCTTCCTGATCTTCCGAGACCTTCTGACAGAGATTACGTCATCAGTACCCCGGAGATTTCTGACTTTTCTTTTTGCTGCAATGAATTCTGGTGCGGCTCTACCTGTGTAGCCAAGGGGCTATGGCGTTGGGAGATCCCTTATGTCAAAGCGGTGATGGAAGCCCCCGTGAGAAAAAGCCTAGTGCAGATGCTAACCTGGTCCGTGGGAATTCATTCCGAGTACGCGATCAATGTCGGGGAATATGGAAAATATTTAGAGCGCTATTTGGAAAAGCCTGTTTGGGTTCGATTTTTAAAGACTTATCCTGACGCGGAGCGGGAGCATATTTGGAAGGCGCTGTTTATTATGTGCGAGTTGTTCCGTCAGGCTGCCCGGGAGGTAGCCCAAACGTTTTGTTTTGATTATCCTCAGGAGACCGACAACCAGGTAACGGCATATTTACAAATGGTTCATTCTCTTCCGGATGATGCGCAGGAACTGCCTTTGTTGGAGGCATTGCCAAACCAAGAGAATATAAGCGTTTCAAAAGACGAACGCTTGCAATTTTAGACAGAATAAGATACCATGACACTATAGTGTGTCTGAGAAAAGAAAAACCTCTCTCTTTTTCTGCACGCTTTTATTGTGCCCAAATTTTCCCGGGCAAGAAGAAAGAGGGATGATTACGATGAAACCCTTGTGGATTCGTTTCCAAAAGCAATGGAAAATCATACTGTTTTGTTTTGCTTTATCCGCTTTATTTCTCCTCATTTGTACCAAATCATCTTTTTTATATCCCATCAACGACTGGAATGATTCCAATTGCTTTTTTACCGTGGGGAAAGGAATGATGCAGGGGAAGGTCCCCTATCGGGATTTATTTGAGCAGAAGGGTCCCCTGCTATATTTTATTCATGGATTGGCCTCCCTGATATCTTTTGACAGTTTTTTGGGGGTCTTTTTCTTTGAAATCCTATCTTTCGGTATTTTTTTATGGTTTTCCTACCGGATTATTTTCCTTTTTTCCCAAAAAGCTTATACTTATGTACTGCTGCCGGTACTTTCCGTTGCCGTGCTTTCTTCTTCCAGCTTTTGTAAAGGGGATAGCGCAGAAGAATTTTGTCTGCCCTTATTGTCAGCAAGCCTATTTTATCTGTTGCGTTATATGAAAAAGAAAGAGCGTTCCCCTATGTCATATCTCACAGTCATGTTTCAGGGGATCTTAGCGGGCTGTGTGCTGTGGATCAAATATACAATGCTGGGATTTTGGTTTGCTTGGATGATGATGGTTTTTCTGGATACCCTCCGGCAGAAACAGATAAAACGGGCCTTTTTCAGTTGTATCATGTTTCTATTGGGAATGATTTTGACAGCAGTGCCCTGGGTGGTTTACTTTGCCTGTAACCACGCACTTTATGATTTTATCAACGCTTATTTTTATGTCAATATCTTCGGGTACTCTCATCCGATGGGAGTACCCAGCAGGCTGGTATTTATGCTGGTCATGCTGTGCCTGGAGTTTGTCAAGAACCTATTATTTTCTCTTCCTGCGGTAGCGGGGGTAATCTATTTTGCGAGTTCCAAACGAATGCTTCCAGATCCTATGGCAAGGATCTCCGTGATTGTATGTTTTTTGTTCCTCATTGCGGGTGTTTATGGAGGGGGCTCTGCGTATCCTTATTATTTTCTGATTTTTGCCCCGTTCGCTTCCTTGGGATATTTACCAGCGATCCATTTCCTTGTACATCAGTGGCATTGGAAGGGGAATTGGGTTTGCCAAAATAAAAAAATGGGATATAGCGTGCTTACCCTTTTTTTATTTGCGGTATGTCTGGTTTTGAGTCCCAATACCCGGGATTTGGGAACCAAGAAAGAGGACCTGGTACAATATCAATTTGCGGAAATCATCCGGCAGACGCCAGGGGCCACTCTTCTAAACTACGGCTTTTTAGACGGCGGATTTTATACAGCTTCGGGAATCATTCCTCAGACAAAGTATTTTTGTAAATTGAATATGACGGTAGACCGGTATCCAGAAATGATGCAGGAACAGAACCGCTATTTGGAGGAAAAAATGGTGGACTATGTCGTGATGGAATGGTCAGAGGATAAAAACCGTTCTCAGTTCAAACTGGATTATTTGCGGGAAAATTATGAAATGGTTGCGGAACAAGAGGGCTCTTTTGACGGACAGGGAAAGAAGTATATTCTATATCGGTTAAAAGATGAAAACTAGTTTTATGTCCTGAAGGTCACTCATTTGTTTTTTCTGAGTTCCTATCCCTTCTGCATAGTGACAATAAATACAAAGGCCGATGCAATGTTTTTATACACTGCATCGGCCTTTGTATCAATATTAACGGGAGAGCTCTTGTACTTCGTTATTGAGCCGATCCATTTCTTTGATGTTATCTACCAGTCCGCTGTTTACCGGAGGATCATTGTTGTCTTTCTTTGACCGAAACACAAGTTTCAAAAGGATAGGAGCCGCAATCGTGGTGATGACTACCGTGATAATAACGGGACCAAAGAAAACAGAGGACATCAATCCTACAGCGGCTCCCTTACTGGCAACGATCAAGGCGACTTCACCTCGGGAAACCATCCCCATACCGATCTGCATACATTCCGCGTTGGAAAACCTGCATAGTTTTGCGCCCAATCCGCAGCCCACGATTTTGGTAACGATGGCTACGACCACTAGAAGGATTGAGAAAATAATCAGGGAAGCAGTCATATCCGGCAAAACGACTTTGATGCCGATGCTGGCAAAAAAGATGGGGGAAAGCAGCATATAGGATACAGTTTCAAAACGGGAAGCGATATATTTGGTACGCTGGGTATTGGAAATAATCAAACCGGCGATAAAGGAACCGGTGATATCCGCCACGCCGAAAAGCACTTCGGCACAGTAGGAAAGCAGGAGGCAGAAAACAAAGGCAACAATGACAAAACGGCGAAGGTCTTTGTTATAATGTTTCTGCCATTTATTGAACAGGTAATAGAAGAGAAAGCCCACCCCGATAGCGCATACAAAGAAAGCGACGATTTTTAAAAGCACCAAAAGAATATTGACCGAGGTATCCGCCATACTGGTGATGACCGTAAGGGCGATAATACCTAAAATATCATCTATAATGGCGGCGCCCAAAATAGCATTTCCCGCACGGGTGTTTAATTTGCCCATTTCTTTGAGAGTTTCCACGGTGATACTAACAGAAGTAGCGGTCAAAATAACGCCAATAAAAATGTTCTGTAGGAATACGGGGGTGGCTGGGTTGGCCAGCTCCTGATTATTGAAGAAATAGGCAAGGCCGAAACCTCCTACCAGAGGAATGATAACGCCTAATAAAGCGATAATAAAGGACGCTTTCCCAGTTTTCTTTAATTCCTTGATATCGGTTTCCAGGCCCGCGGTAAACATCAACACAATCACGCCGATTTCGGACATCTGACTGATAAAATCAGTTTCGCTTAAAAAATTAAGCACAGCGGGCCCTAAAATAAGACCGGCCAGCAGGGCACCTACAACCTGGGGCATTTTGAACTTTTTTGTAACCAGACTCAATAATTTGGTGCTGATTAAGATCAGAGCTAAATCCAATAGAAAATGATAGGAAGTCAATGGTATCTTCTCCTTTGCTGTAATTGCTGTTAACTCCAGCATTATATCCCTTTTTGTCAACTTTTACAATATGAACAATAAACCAATAAATTATGAATTTTTTATGAGAAAACAACTAAAACAGACGGAATAATTTAGAGACAGATCTATAAAATACAGCGGTTTATACAAAAGAAATGGGAGAAGAGATACCTTATTCAATCTTATCTGAACCGTTATTTCTCCGTTGTCTGTTGTGCGGTTAATGTTACATCCATACTGAAATAAGCAGGGATATCTGTATTATAAGAATTGTCGAGAGATTCTGATAATACATAATCCACCTGATAAAGATCATAAGAAGGGCCGCTTTCCATTTGCTGATGGGAAAAAGTAACATTTCCTAGTGAACTGCCCGTCACTGTATGAAAATCCTCATCAATTCCGGAAATTTCTCCACCGCCGGAAAGATTGGTAATGGTAAACGTCAAAGCGCCGCCCAATCCGCCGTCCTGGACCTGAAAAGATAACTGATAGTCCAAAGGCATGTTCCCTTGATTGGAAATTTTAAAATATCGGGTCCCTTGTTCTCCAGGTTTCCAATTGGAGGTGTCGCTGGAAAAAATAGCGCCGTCGTCGGCTGTTTTTAGATCGTGATAATGGGGAGAACTTTGATCTAAATCGATGCCGTCCGTTAGCCTGTCCGATACCTCTAACCCTACTTTCAAATTTCCTGTTTGAATACGGTTGTTTTGGTTGGTAATGATATCGGAAAAATAGGCGGAGGTGACCCCGCAGAGGAGGGAAAGGCAGAGAATCACAGAAAGGCCGCATAATAATAGGGAACGTTTGATGGAAGGGACAGGAGAGATTGTATCGGAAGAAAGTAGCGGACCGTGATAAGGTTGTAAACGCTTCATAATACGCTATCACCTTTCTTTTTTATTTTGATAACAGGGGAATTGCAAATAAGAGGTATTACTTAAAGAAGACGAAAAGATTCATTAGTTTAGCAAAGAGATAGTTACGAGTTAACCCATCTTGTAGGTATTTCAAGGAAAGCTAATTTTACTGTTTAGGGGGTGGATGAACCTGTTCTAACCTGCGGTTTAAAAATTGATAATAGGCAATGGTATTCTCTAGTTGCAACAGATCCCGGCTTAACTGTTCTTTCTGCCGTTGGAGTTCTTCTATCTGTTGTGAACGATACCGAAAAAATAGGCGAAAGAACCGAATCAACTGTAGCAAAAGAAAAAATAAAAGCGGAAAAATAATCAGTAACCAATATCCTACGGAAGAACATAGAAACATAATGATATATCCTACCTTGGGAAAACGAACCACATAGGCACCCATTACTTGATCCACAGGAACAGGATAAAGATCACAGGAAGAGGAGGCGTCCCCCTTGCTGACAAATGCTTTACTACTGCCTATTTTGGTAAAATGATCGATGCGATGGGTCACCTTTTCCCCCCTTCGCGCCGGATCTGGAGAGTAAAAAGTAACGACATCACCTTCTTGTAAGGAGGAGATATCAACAGGGCGGGTAAGGATCAGATCTCCTGCTTCCAGCGTAGGAGACATAGAATCCGACTGAACAGATAACAGGGAATATCCTGCAATTGAGTATCCGGCTTTTTCGGGAGAGAGGACAGAAATGCTGATAATCGCCAGCAAGCCCAGTACAGGAAGAAAAAGGAGACACGATTTCAAAATGATAAGTATTCGAGGAAGTAACCGTTTCATTGTTATCTTTCTCCCAAAACAATAATTTTTTGTGAATATAAATAGACATAAAAATAGAAAAAAGTCTGATTTATTATGGGTTTTTATGTTCAGAAAAAGAATTAAAACAAAAAAATAAATGTGAAATAAATTCAAATTAAAACTAATTTCATTGATATAAATTATATAATATATCTAAATTTTAACTAATAAAGGAGGATTATATTTCTAAATTGGAATAATAAGCACGATTTGTAAATAAAACAAATAAATTTAACAAAAGTTTAGATATTTTTGGAAATATATGATATAATATTAATTACTTTATATAGGCAATGAATATTTGATTTATGGATATCAGGTGAAAACAGAGAGTGATGTAAAGTAAAGAGGAGGTATGTACTGTGAATAAACACCTAATCGTTACCATTTCCCGGCAATTCGGCAGCGGGGGAAAAGAAATTGGAAGAAAGCTAGCGGAAAAAATGCATGTCCCATTTTATGATAAAACATCTATCATACAGATATCCAAAGAGCGAGGAATTACCCAGGAGTTATTGACAGAGGCGGAGGAACGCTCCAATGACAGCCTGATCTATTCGCTGGCGATGAAGCAGTATGTATCGAAAAACGGCGATATCCATACCCTGCCTATTTATGACCAAGCGTACAGCGTTCAGTCTCATATTATCCAAGAGGCCGCTCAGAACGGTCCTTGTGTCATTGTGGGGCGTTCAGCGGATTATATATTAAAGGAATTTCCTCATTGTATTCGTTTCTTTATCCATGCGGAAATTCAAAAAAGGTTGGAAAGAGCCATAGAGCTTTATCATTTGTCTCCAGAGGATTCCAATGAAACCTATATACGGCGCAAAGATCAACGCCGTTCCAATTATCATCATTATTACAATGATATGGGATGGGGGGAGGCATCCAGTTACCACATGGTACTGGACAGCGGAGAAGTGGAGCTGGATGACTGTACCCGTATGATGTGGGACTATTTACAGGCATATTGTAAAAAGAAAGACCTGGAGTTTCCTCCGTTATCTGGGGAGGATAACCGTTAGGGGGATATTTATGAAGAACAAGTGGAGCAAAGGGATTCGCTTTTTTTCCTTCTTGATTGGCCTGGCGGGTTGCGTATGGTTTATGGCGCCGGTGACAGTGCGGGTAGTCAACATTGGAAATATTACCGGCCTTATTTTCTCAATTGCTTTTTTGGGGATTTCATTGTTTTTTCCTTCGTTGCGAAAAATCTTTTCTCATATCTGGTCTTACAGAGCGGGAAAAGTGTTTCTTTCCTTCAGTGGGGGAATATTGGGGTTGATTTTTTTGACGGGAATCGTGCTTTCAGGCTTTATGATAGCCGCCTCATCCAATTCTCCTCCTTCTTATGCCACAGTTGTGGTGTTGGGATGTAAGGTCAACGGAAGAGATCCCAGTTTGATGTTACAGCGCAGGCTGGAAGCGGCGCTTCCATATATAAAGGATCACCCGGAAATTCCCTGTATTGTTTCAGGAGGACAAGAAAACAATGAGGAGATTTCAGAGGCACAGGCCATGAAGGAATGGTTGATACGGTATGGCGTACCAGAAAGTCAGATTTATCTGGAGGATCGTTCCACTAATACAGAGGAAAATCTGCGTTTTTGCAGGGAAATCATAGAACAGAATGGTTTTTCTCCAGAGGTTGCCATCGTTACCGATGGGTTTCATCAGTTAAGGGCCTCGTTAATTGCAAAAAAACAGGGATTAATCCCTTACAGCGTTTCCGCACATACTCCATGGTTTGTATATTCCGCTTATTATGTCAGAGAGTTATATGCTCTGGTACAGGAGATCATCTTAAAAGGAATTGCTGTATAATGTTGCACGTGTCATACATAGG
>CAKUYY010000043.1 GCA_934717555.1 uncultured Clostridium sp. | reverse complement strand
CTTTACAGATATTTTCGCTCAAATTTTTTAGATATTAACCATTATACCTCAGAATCCCACTGTGTCAAATACTTCCTACCCTTTTGGGATAAAATCTTATCAAGTCAAAAAAATATCTTTCATTTTGGGGCCTCCTATTTCCTTTTCCACAGACGGTTATTCTTAAGCCAACCGTTTTTTTCAGTATTGTTTTTCAACAGGACTAGAGCCAAACCCCACTTTTTGTATTCTACCCATCAAATAAAAGCCATTTTTATTTTTTCTTTTCACTCACGGACCGCCAGTCTTTTGCTTGAACACTGATCCCATAGTTTTTGAATCCCTCAATAAAACAAACAAGTTGATATATCTTTTATCGCTTTTTTTGGTTCCCATACCAGCTGCTGTAGAAATCACAACAGCTTTTTTATGGAACATATATGCTTTGGGCTGGTCGGCATCCAGGATATAAATGTTAAATCAATGAAAGATTTCATAGGGGCAGAAGCTCTCATACAGTATGTGAGAGTGGAAAAAATAAAAAGGTCCGCTTCCTTTATGATTTTCCCCGTGTATAACCGTAATTTTTAGCATATGCCCGTTCCCTGTATCGATATTGCTTTTTGCTCTTTCTAGCTGTCTATCGTGTAAAAGAAACAAATAAATTGGAGAATAAAACGCCATGACTTTCCAATGGTTTTATTCTATTAATTTGTTCATACAAATTATTTTTTATTACGGATAAACTTGTGTGTAATATGTGGATTGCTCGTCCGACGTGACATGATGTCGAAAGCCTTTAGAGAGGATACCAAAGGAGTGAGCTTGGTATACCCGTAATTTCGGGTATCAAATTCCGGATAGCGCTTATTCAGCATATTCCCTACATCCCCCATATATGCCCAGCCATCCTCATCGGAAATCTCTGTCACAATATTCTGAATAGACCGGATCAGAGCTTTCCGGTCCCGTTCCTCCAGCACATCTTTGGAATCATATTTTTTATTTTCCGACGGCTCCAAAGAAGACAGCGCTTCCAGATACTTAAATTTTTCACAAGCCGCAATAAAAGCCCTGGGCGTCTTCTTTTCCCCCATCCCCAGCACATACATCCCTGCCTCCCTCAGGCGGGAAGCTAGTTTGGTAAAATCGCTGTCGCTGGACACAATACAAAATCCATCCACATTTTTAGAATATAAAATATCCATAGCGTCAATAATCAGCGCGGAATCTGTAGCATTTTTTCCTGTGGTATAACTGTATTGCTGGATAGGGGTAATAGAGTACTCCAACAGTAATTCCTTCCACGATGCCAGCTGAGGCTTGGTCCAATCCCCATAAATCCTTTTGTAAGTCGGAATTCCATGATTGACAATCTCATCCAGAATATACTGGATATATTTCTGTGAGACGTTGTCAGCATCTATCAATACGGCTATCTTCCTGTCGTTTTCCATACTTCACCATCCTGATTCTTTTATCTAGTCTTGATGCCAGTGCATCTTTCTCATTCCAATCCATATAGGAAAAAAGCAGGGCAGATCTATACTCTGTCCTGCTTTCTCTCACATTTCACTCCGGCCTTCCAGTGCTCGGGTAAGGGTCACTTCGTCTGCATATTCCAAATCTCCTCCTACAGGGATCCCATACGCCAAGCGGGTAACTTTCACTCCCAGAGGTTTTAACAGACGGGAAATATACATAGCGGTGGCCTCACCTTCTACGGTAGGATTGGTGGCCATGATGACCTCCTGTACCCCTCCCGCCTGGATGCGATCCAAAAGCTCCTTAATACAAAGCTGATCCGGCCCTACGCCTCCCAAAGGGGAAATCGCTCCATGAAGCACATGATAAGTGGCCTTAAATTCGTGGGTACGCTCCAGGGCCATCACATCCCGAGGATCTTCCACTACGCAAATAACGGATTTATCTCTGCTCTCATTACGGCAGACCGGGCATAATTCCTGATCTGTCAAATTACAGCAGACTTTACAATAATGAATCTTTTCATGGGCGTCTAAAATAGCCTGCGCAAAATCCTCCGCGTCTTTTTTAGGAAGTTGCAGTACATAATACGCAAGTCTCTGTGCTGATTTTCTTCCAATTCCCGGAAGACGTTCAAACTGCTCCACCAAACGGGACAGCGGGGCTACTTGATATCCAGCTCCAGACATTCTCAAAAGAGCCCCGGCATATTTAACCCGCCGGAAATCCGTTCCATTGTCTGGCTCTTTTCGTCTGCTGCCGTACGCAGGGCCTCATTTACCGCGGCCATGATCAAATCTGACAGCATTTCCACATCCTCTGGATCTACTACCTCCGGTTTGATATCAATAGATTTTACTTCCATACTGCCGGTAACGGTTACAGAAACAGCGCTACCGCCGGATGTCGCGGTATATTCCTTCGCTTCCAGCTCCGTGGTGGCGGCATCCATCTCTTCCTGCATTTTTTGTGCCTGACGTGCCAATTGCTGTAAATTAGCGGCTCCACCGCCGCCATATCCTTGTGGTAATCTCGCTTTCATACGAATTATTTCCTCCTATTTTTGAGTAACTTTTATGCCTGCGTCCTGAGCCAAACCCGCCAGTTCTTCCAGCGGGTCCTTTTCTTTTTTCTCTGACGCATCAGTTGGATACGGTCCAAGTTTATATACCCGACCGGTGATCTCTTTGATGGCAACTCTCATTTTATCACGTTGCGCAGATTTTCGCAAAAGTTCAAACGCCACGTCATTTGGGGCATCAATCAATACAAAATCTCCGCTGATATAAGCGACAGACCCATGAAAAGCCGAGGCGATTACTTGAGAATACCCCTTTAAAACCTGTAGTACTTCCGGCCACCCGTCCATAGGAGTAGCGTTCTTTTTCAATTCTTCCATAGATATGGAAGAAACCGTGGTAGGGGAAACAGTATGGAAAGTAGGCGCCATTTCTTCTTTCCCTTCTGAGGAAACCGGTTCGTTTTTCTCTATGACAGCCTGTTCTTTTTTCTCCAAAAGGGGCTCTTCTTTCATGGAAGGACCAGCCCCCTCCTGATTAACAGACGCAGATGGCGGGATGGTATGAGAAGTTAATCCATTCCGGACTGCACGCTCTAAAACAGATAATCTTCGTACAACAGATTCCATGGTATCATCCAATTCCGGTGTACAAAGTTTGATCATACACAATTCCAATTCTGTCCGTCGATCGGTCCCCTTAAACATTCGCTCCATAGAAGCCTGTAAGGTATCCAAAATATGTACAACATCCGGAAGGGTAAATCCCTCACTCTGTCCCTCCACCCGGCGATACTCTTCTGGTGAAAGGATCAGCAGATCCTGGGGATTTTTCATGGTCTTTAAAAGCATCATATTGCGAAAATAACTGATCATTTCTTCACAGAGGCGTACCATATCTTTGGACATCTGATGAAGGTGATCGATCAGGGAAAGCGCCTGAGAAGAATCCTTTCTCTCAATGGCCGCCGCGAGTTCTGATAAATGTTCCCTTCCTGCGATTCCCGCTGTATCGGATACGATCTCCATGGTAATCTCTTTACTGCGTCCCATGCATTGGTCTAATAAAGAAATAGCATCCCGCATTCCCCCATCTGCGATACGGGCAATCAGCAAAGCCGCATCCTTTTCCAGAACAGACTCTTCCTGTTGAGCGATAGAACACAAATGCGCAGCAATTTCTTCTGATGCAATGCGGTGAAAATCAAACCGCTGACAACGGGATAAAATAGTGGCTGGAAGCTTGTGAACCTCCGTGGTAGCTAAAATAAAGACCACATGCGGCGGGGGTTCTTCCAATGTTTTTAACAGGGCATTGAACGCTCCGATAGACAGCATGTGCACCTCGTCAATGATATAAACCCGGTACTTAGCTGCCGCCGGTGTAAATGATGCCTCTTCCCGCAAATTTCGGATATTCTCCACTCCATTGTTGCTGGCCGCGTCAATTTCGACCACATCTAAAATAGAGCCATTATCAATCCCTTTACAGTTTTCACATTTCCCACAGGGGTCCCCTTCTTTTAAATCCAGACAGTTGACCGCTTTTGCCAAAATTTTTGCGCAGGTAGTTTTTCCTGTCCCTCGAGACCCTGTAAACAAATATGCATGGGAAATACGCCCAGCTTGTAATTCATTTTTTAATGTCACTGTGACATGAGGCTGTCCTACTACATCAGAAAACACCCGTGGTCTCCACTTTCGGTATAATACCTGATACATGGGTTCACGCGCCTCCTTCTGGACAAACGGAAAGCAAGACAGGCCGTCTGATACGGTTATCTTGCGCTTAAATATACGGGCGAACAGACTGACTGCATCGCACAGGCATTCCGCTTAATGCTGCTCGGTTCCCCGCCTGACATGGTTCACGGTGTCCCGTCGCACAGCGCCCATCCGTCCGTATATTTAAAAGCAAGAATCCTGCCTTGCTTACCCTTTTCAGTTCTGTATAAGTTATTATAATCTATTTTGTCTATAAAAACAACTATTAATTTGAAAATTAATCTCTTTTTCTTATCTTTAATATTGTTTTTTATTTCATCCTTCCAAAGAATCGAGAGAATCCTTTTCTGCCTATCTTTTAACCAGTTTTGGGGAAACTTTAAGCTTTCCCTTGGCCTCTCCTAAATCAAATCTTTTCTTCAATAGGCCCAACGCTTTCTTTTCAATCCGAGATACATAAGAACGGGAGATATTTAATTTAGCTGCTACTTCCCGTTGGGTCAATGGCATCTTGCCGTACAGTCCATATCGCAATTCTATAATAAGGCGTTCTCTTGGAGATAAAACTTCTATGATATACTGTTTTAGTTTTTCTGACTTAATTTTGATGTCTAGATCATCAACAATGGAGTCCTCTGTGGACATTACATCCATCAAAGTGAGGGCATTTCCTTCTTTGTCTGTATCAATAGGTTCATTCATAGAGACATCTTGTGCTGTCTTTTTTCCATTCCGGAAAAACATCAACACCTCATTCGCTATCCCCTCGGTTTGGCTCTTGGTTTTCCTCTGCCAAATCGGCGTAGTCAATCTCCGATTCCGTGTCGCCGAACAGCACCACATGGACGTTTTTCCCGTCCCAAATAATTCTGCGAATGAACGCCCGAAGTGCCATTCGCTTCTGTTCTACTCCCATGGTATCGAAGGACTGCCCGAAGGATTTTAACAGTTCTTTTGTCCTGTCAAATTCTTCACTGGAATAGAGATGGTTTTTGGTGAGGGATTCCAGCTCGCTAATCCGATGCTTAATTTTCTCGTTCTTCTCATGGAGGGTGTTAATCTGCTCGGTAATATAATCAAATGCCGGTGTGTTCGGCGTCTTTGCAAGGGTATCCACCAGATTGGCAATCTGCTGTTCGTTCTCCTGCAATTCCTTTTTGAGAGCGTTTAACTGCTGGTCGTATTCTTCCCGGTTGCCCTCCAGCTTTCTTTGCACGCCCTCTAAATTTTTGATAAAGTCGGAGCTATCTTCCGAAATCAGCTTGATTTGTTCACATATCATCTTGTCAAGCTCGTTGCCGTTGGGGTTCTTGCTGTTGCAGAGCTGACAACGACTGCGTTCTTTTGTTTCACAGAGATAGCTGTAAATCTTCTCTCCCTGTGCGTTTGTCCGTTGGCTGAGCTTGGGACGCATAAAGCTGCCACAGTTCCCACAGTACAGCAGACCGGAGAGCAACGCCACATTGCTTTTGGGCTTGCGGTAGGATTTGGAACGGTTTTGGTTAAGCATATCCTGTACTCTTACCCAATCTGCTCCGGCAATCAAACCCTTGTGTTTTCCCACAGCCACAATCCATTCGTCCATATCCCGCATTTGATTGGACTTACCGGATTTCTGAATCGTCTTATTGTAAGCCATGATTCCATGCTTTCCGTCAAATTCTGATTGTTCGGCGTAAATCTCCACGCCTAAGCTGTCAAAATACTCCCATGCGTTTTGGTCGGCTATCATATAAACCGGATTTTGCAGAATGGAACGAATGGAAAAGCGGGTGAAATTCTTCCCGTTCTTTGTGGTGATGTTGTTCTGCAACAAATAAGTATCGGTCTTAGTGAGGGAATTGGTTTCTATAAATTTAGAGAAAATCAGTTTGATAATATCCGCTTCTTCTTTGATGATGTCCAATTTATAGGCTTTTCGTTCTTTTCCGTCTACTGTAACGCTTCCGACAATCTGCGTACTTTTATAACCGGTAGGTGTTGTGCCGCCTAACCAACGTCCAGACTTGGCGAGCTCATGCATGTTGTCCCGGATACGTTCTGCGGTGGTTTCCCGTTCCAACTGTGCAAAAACAGATACCATCATCATCATGGCTCTGCCGCTTGGGGAAGTGGTGTCAAAATCGTCCCGAATTGAAGTGAACTCCACATTGTAATAGTCAAATTCGTCCTTGAGCTTGGCGAAGTCTCCCACATTACGGCTGATACGGTCTAAGCGGTAGCAGACCACAGCCTGAATCTGATTTGCCCGGATTTGCTTCATCATCGCCTGAAACTGCGGACGGTTGACGTTCCCGCCGGAGAATCCCTCGTCCTCAAAAATGAGGATGTCCTCTTCCGTTACATTGTCGTGGTGAAGCTTGATATGTTGACGGCAAAGCTCGATTTGGTTTTCAATGCTTTCGCCCTTACCGGTGAATTTTGATTTTCTTGAATAGATGGCGTATTTTCGGTTATCCTGTCCTTTCATTGATTTATCCCTCCACATTAAGTTATGAGACTTTTTGATTTATCACACAACGGCTTTTCCTTACAACCTTATTATAAACCGAATACGCCAAAAAAGCAAAACATTTTCTCATAAAAAAGACCGTCTACGTTTTCCGCAGACGGTTTCACATTATCCTACGTTATTTTTTCCTTGTAAAGTCGATTTTGATGATTTTACATCTTCTTTCAAATTCAATCGTACCAGCAGTTTACCTTGTTCCAAAAGCAATTCTTTTTTATCTTCCGGAAGTGTCCGATAGAGATGTAACAACTCATCTTCTCCGTGGTCTTTGGTAATGCCAGACTGAAAGTTTAAAAGATAGTCGGTAGTGACATGGAAGTATGAAGCGAACAGCTTCAATATTTGAAAGTCGGGTTCACGCAGTCCACGAATGTAATTGCCTATAGTTGTGGACGCTATATTCAAATCGTCTGCCAGTTGCTTTTGTGTTATATCATTATCTTCTAAAAGTTCTCTAAGTATATTGCCAAAGTTCATAAAATTCCACCTCTTTACTATTGTAAAGGAGATGGGGCTAATTACACTCTTAAAAACCACAAAACGAATTGACAATAAACGAATTGAACGCTATAATGTGAGTATCTATATCTTTGCTCATTCAACGCTGTATCTATAAACGAAAATCAATAATGGAGGATAAATAAAAATGAAAGCTAAAATTGTCTGTGTAATCTTTGCTATTGCTGGGGGGATAGTCACTTACCTTTCTGTATTCCATAATGCTTTTGGAGGAGCGTCAGGTTTTACGGCTGTTATAGGAGGGGTATTTCTCGCTGTGGGGTGTTGTGGAATCTTCGGAATCCCATTCGATGAGTTCATAAGGAAAGTGGACGAAAATTGGGAGGAGAAAAAGAAAATCGAAAGATTAAATCATGAATGGAACAATGCACAACGTAAGTATGACAGATATAACGGTAAAAGAAAATAGTGGTGTTTTAGATATGAACAATATGGCTTTTTATTATCATGCTTTGCCGCCTGTTGACGATATACTCCGAAGCTGGGTAAATGGCGTAAGCACAGAAAAAATCATACCCGATTGGAAAGAATCAAGCATTGACTTTTTTGTTGTCGTTGGTGTAAGTGATGATGAAATCAGAAACTTTTATACGAAAGTCAGGCAACGAACAAATGAGGTGGTAACAAAAATCAAGCGTTATTTATCGGAACATAGAAAAGAGCCGCAATGCGATATGATTCTTAAAAGATTATATCGCTTCGATAAGATTTCAACGGCAAATCGTTTTTTGTCTTATTTAGCTTCTATCCCGGAAGATGATGATGTGGAAATCTATACGGATATTATCAGGGATAGGATAGAATCATGGTTACCCTATGAGGAACCTTGGTTATTTACAAGAGAACTGACCGCAAAGGATTGGGAAAAAGGCGGTTTGTTCTACGAAATAGCTTAACAGTAAATTTTAAAGCATTGGAGATAGGAACAATGAAAAAACAAAAATTCAAGTCAATTCTTTTGCTGGCGATCTTCTCACTGGCATTTATACTGGGTGGTTGCTCGTCAAACACTTCACAAGGGGATTCTTCTAATGAAACGGTGGTAGAAGCTCCTGCCAGTAGCTACTGTAAAAACGGTACGCACATGTATGGTCCCGGCCTCTCCATTGAGGGCAGACTAATTGATTACAATTCGGAAGATGGCAGTTTTACAACCTTGCTGGATAATTCAACAGGTACAAAAACGTACTTTGACAGCGTTGTTGTTTATGACGGAAACCTGTATTGCGGTTTGCAACAGTCTAATGGAGAATATGTTGGTACAAATGACTTCTTGCTTAAAGTCAATCTGGAAACAAAAGAATATTCCCAGTATGATATTGGTTCCAATGAGCTATGGCAGGCAGATAGCAACATCTATTTTACTGCTGTTGACAGCGAAAACAAAAGGGGAATTTATAAGCTGGATTTAAAGCAGGATAAGATGACAAATCTTTATACTGATAATGATAATTATGGCGAAATAAGTATTAGCTATATTCAAAATCAGACCATCTATTTCATTAAAAAGCTTTCAGTTCCGGGTAACCATATTTTATGTAGCGTCCAATTAGATGGCAAGGGCTATAAGGAATACTGCGAATATCCTCGAATCTGGAATGCGTTTCCTATTGATAACAAGATATATTTTTATGCTCTGAACGAATCCGGAGGGAAAAACGCAACCTATGAATTTGATAACAAAACAAACACATCTGTCAAAGCAGAGATACCGCTAAAAGGACAACTACGGTTACATAATGGATATGTCTATGATTCTTTTACTTCTGAAACTAACAAATCCGGTCTATATCGTTTGCCGATTGATAACCTATCTGCCCAACCAGAATTTGTTTCAGATAAAGGAACAAAAATTATTGATTTTACAGATGACTTTGTGATTATATCCGATGGAGCTGGCGAAGATGACGTTACTCCTAACAACGAAAATCCAAACTACTTTGTAACCAATGTTGACGGAAGTAGTTCAGAAAGGTGTTGGGACTTGTTCAGTGCATACCAATATGCCTTTGGATTTTCGTCTGCTTCGGATAATGAAGAATCATCTTCTGAATCTGAAAGTTCCAACAGTTTTACGATTCCCAATGAATTAACACAACTGTTTGACGAAACGGTTGTTGACATTTACGGAGATAATCTCTTACCGCAACCATTGTTCAGTGATGGAGGAAGTAACTGCTATCAAGCTCCTAACTCGGAAGATACGCTATATTATTTCTCCATTAACGAAAGCGGTGAAGCATATTCTTACTTATTAGCGATTGAGGGATCGTTCAATCTTCTGATACCGGGTAAAGATACCGCTACTATTGCAGAACTCAAAGAGTTGTTCGGGGATAGTTTTTCTTTTAATTTCAGCGATAATATGGGCGGCTATATCGCTTCTGCACAGATCGGTGAATATGGAATTTCGTTTGGGACATTTGAATCAGAAGAAAATGCAACTGTAACCGCATTCAGAATCAGTAAATAGCATTTTCAGAATATCTGAGGCTTGCTTTTTCTCACTAAACTGGTACAATAAAATAAAAGGAAAGAAGGTCATACAATGGCTGTTTGGACATTAAAAATGAATATCATTGGAAAACCTGATGTTTTTAATTTTTGTAAAACAGAAAAATTAATAGGTTTTGGCTGGGGGCTTCCAGATGATTATCTTGAGAAGTTAAAAATTAAAGAAATTCAAGAAATTGAAAAATACGACGATTTACGAAAAAGTTATTCACCGCATAAAAGCAGTAGACAACTCACAACTTGTATCAATGCTTTTAAAAAGATGCGTCCGGAAGATTTTATTTGGACACTGGGTGACTCCGAAAATAGCTACTACCTATGTAAAATCACTGGGCGGTATAAATACTTAAAAGAAGAGTTTAGTAAAAAATATGGAATCGCTAACTGTATGGAAGTTTGCGGATACAATCCTGTTAGTGAAAACTTAGTACCGTCAGATGTGAAACGTCTATTGCATTCTTCTGGTATTATCTATAAGTTAAGCAACGGAGACCAAGAAACTGCTACGGTGTCGCTTTATGAAATGATTAAAAATCTTAATCCTTAAAAGAAAGGCGCTCTAAAACAAAATCAGGGCGTCTTTTTCGTTTGCTCTCTATGAAGTCTATACGGCTCATAGAGGGCTTTTTCTTTTTGGGGGCAAGCTTTCCGCAAAACATATCTCTTTTGTTCTACGCGCTTCTTAACCACTTGTAAGATGAAAATAAGCGTTCTTAAAGCTTAAAGGTTTCTAAGCTCTTCAATCATGGTAGCCAATGTATCGTCTACTACTGTAAAGCTGATACCAAGATGATTGCTTACTTTTCCGTCCTGTACCAGTTGGCGACGAATTGCAAGAA
>CAKUYY010000042.1 GCA_934717555.1 uncultured Clostridium sp. | reverse complement strand
AAAAGAATGAATTTTATAGAGGAAAGCAATCGGATTTACTGTAAAGATTCTCAGGGAAAAGTGATTGCAGAAGTTACCTTTCCTGATATCCGATATCATGTAGTGAATTTGGACCACACTTTCGTGGATGATTCCCTAAGAGGGCAGGGGATCGCGGGAAAACTGATGGAGGAAGCAGTGCGCAAGATTCGCCGGGATGGAAAAAAGGTCATTCCAACCTGTTCCTATGCTGTAAAATGGTTTGAAAAGAATACACAATATAGAGATCTGTTGGAAACCGAAGAACAAAATCAGAAATAGGACCTATTTGTGAATATGGAAAGGAAAACAAAAATAAGGGACTATAGAAGATCGGAAAAAGAATCGACTCCCCCAAAAAGGCTTTTTATGAAATCCCCAATTAAAAACCAGGCTTAGAATAGTCAAAAAATATAGGAAAGTCATGAAAATGGCGAAAAAAAACCGTCCTCTTTTTTGATTCATGAAAAAGTCTGTTTATCTATTGAAGCAATGAGAATACTAGTTCCATTTTCTTGACTTTTGAGATGAGGTTGTGTTACAATTCTTTTGTTCACTCGGAGGGCGAGTCATTCATAGAGAAATGATAAGCTGGATAAGGTGGCAGGTTGAGATACCTGTTATTCTTATCCAGCTTTTTGTTTTTTACAAGGGGGAGAAACCAATGGATCTTTTGCGGGGAAATGTGAAATCATTGTATTTTCGTTATTTATCGGCGGCCTTTGGCAGCGCGCTAATCAGTTCCATTTATGGCATTGTGGATATGGCGATGGTGGGGCAGTATCAGGGGCCGAACGGTACAGCTGCATTAGCGGTGGTAGCCCCAGTCTGGAATATTATTTACAGCCTGGGGTTGCTGACAGGGATTGGAGGATCGGTTCTTTTCAGTACGATACGGGGAAAAGGTGAAGGCCGGGAAAATGAATATTTCACCGTAGCTTTGATAGGGACAATCCTGTTTTCCTTGTTGAGTTGGGTAGGCATCATCTTTTTTGATAAGGAATTATTGACGTTGTTTGGAGCGGAGGAAACATTACTGCCACTGGCACAACAATATTTGTTGCCTATCAAGTCTGCCGTACCGTTTTTTCTGTTTAATCAGATGTTGGCGGCTTTTTTACGCAATGATAAAAATCCCGGATTAGCTACCGTTGCGGTGCTTTCTGGAGGTATCTTCAATGTGATAGGGGATTATCTGTTTGTTTTTCCTCTTGGTATGGGGATTATGGGTGCTGGTCTTGCCACCGCGATAGGAGCGGGAATTACTTGTATGGTTATGCTGATACACTTCTTTCAAAAGAAAAATACCTTGCGGATCATACGGCCTCATGGCTTTGTCAAAAAACTAAAAAAGGTTATGGTCACTGGATTTTCCACATTTTTTATTGATGTAGCCATGGGAATCTTGACCATGCTGTTTAACCGCCAGATTATGAAATATGCTGGTGCGGATGCCTTGGCCGTCTATGGAATTATTGTCAATATCAGCACCTTTGTCCAATGCTGCGCTTACAGTGTAGGGCAGGCGGCTCAACCGATTATTTCCATCAATTTTGGGGCCGGCCAATGGAGCAGGATCCGCCAGACGTTAAAATACGCCTTATCAGCGGTCGCCTTTTTCAGTATTGTCTGGACGCTGCTTACACTGGTGTCCCCCAATGGATTTGTCTATATCTTTATGTCGCCTACCCAAGAAGTTCTTGCGATAGCGCCGACTATTATCCGCTGCTATTGTATTTCATTCCTTTTGCTGCCGCTGAATATTTTTTCCACTTATTACTTCCAATCCTTAATGAAACCAGTATTCTCTTTTTTGGTGTCGGTTTCAAGGGGAATGATAGTCAGCGGGATTCTGATTCTTATCCTTCCTGCACTAGCTGGGGCGGACGCTCTATGGTTTGCCATGCCTATCACGGAATTACTGGTGGCGGTCTTTGTCATCCTACTTATGGTGCGTTATACCAGGGGACTAAGGAATCGTAAACTATGGAAACATTCGGAAAGATGATAGAAAGGGAAAAATATTATATGTGAGAAAGAAAAGTATTTCCTTTCATAACAGTATCTGATTTATAAAAAATATAATATACAATCATTACCCGATACATAAATTTTAGGGCTATAGATCCCTGGCATTTGAAAAAAGAAATGACTATAAAAAATAACCCGCTTGGCCGCTGTTTGATAGCGCCTCAGTGGGTTATTTTTATAGGATTATAGGACAGATTTCTGCAACTATTAGGTTTCTTTCTGCCTTTTGATTACCTTTAAGCGGGAAAACTCTTCACGGTCTTTTTCTTCCAGAGCGTCCGTAATAAATTTTACCGTTTCCTCAAAACGGGGAATCATGATATTTTTCAAGGCGTTGGCGCGTTTCTGCGTCTTTTTGATGGAGTCCGCAAGACGATAAACGCTGTTCTCTACTTCGGCCAGATCGGCAGTCAATTCCTTTACTTCAATAAAACGGAGATATGCCTCATCCAAAGCGGAATTGGTACCATATAAGCCAAAGGGGACATCGTTCTTATCGGGAGGGGTGATGGAAACAATAGGAATCTCCACCCCCATGACACTGCGGTAGGAGAGAGCCAGGGAATCGTCTTCAGGAACAGTTCCCGACAGCTCCTCACAGATACCCAGCGTCGTATTGGCTTTCTGCAGGGCCTGGTAAGCGCGGCTATAGGTAATGTCAATTTTATCCTGTATTTCCGCAGCCCGGTCAATCAGGGTCATCATTTCCCGGATTAGAATATTGCGCTTGCGGTCCAGCAGGTCGAACCCCACCTTTGCCAACTCCAGGGATTTTTTGGTTGTCATGAGATTGCCTTTGGTAGGCACAGCCTGTATAGCCATATTGGTTCACCTCGCTTACTACTAATTCTGAGGTTTATAATATTGATCCAAAAGCTTGTCATCCACGCGGTCCAGCTCCTCGCGGGGCAGGGTGGAAAGCAGTTCCCATCCTAAGTTGAGGCTCTGTTCCATACTGCGGTTTTCGTGGAAGTCCTGGGTGATAAATTTAGATTCGAACAGCCGTCCAAACTCCAGATATTTTTTATCGGTGGGGGAGAGCTCCTCTTCGCCGATAACGGAAGCCAAGGAACGGGCGTCCATCACTTTTGCATAAGAAGCGAAAAGCTGGTTGGAGAGCGCGGAGTGGTCAGCACGGGTAAAGCCTTCGCCGATACCGTCCTTCATCAAACGGGACAAAGACGGAAGCACGGATACCGGAGGATAGATGCCGGAACCTTCCAAAGAACGATCTAGAACGATCTGTCCCTCGGTGATGTAACCAGTCAAGTCAGGCACCGGGTGGGTGATATCGTCGTTGGGCATGGTGAGGATCGGAATCTGGGTTACAGAGCCCTGCTTGCCTTTTACCATGCCGGCGCGTTCGTACAGGGAAGCTAAGTCGGAATACAGATAACCGGGGAACCCTTTTCTTCCTGGGATCTCACCTTTGGAGGAACTGAATTCACGCAAGGCTTCCGCATAAGAGGTCATGTCGGTCATAATGACCAGCACGTGCATGTTGCGCTCAAAAGCCAGATATTCAGCGGCGGTAAGGGCACAGCGGGGGGTCAAAGTTCTCTCAATAATGGGATCATTGGAGAGGTTCAGGAACATGACCACTTTGTGCAGTACGCCGGATTCATCGAAACTGCGGCGGAAATAGTCGGCCACGTCGTTCTTTACGCCCATAGCGGCGAATACGATACAGAACTGGCTGCCTTCATCTTCCGCAATCTTGGCCTGGCGCACGATCTGTACGGCCAGTTCATTATGTTTCATACCGGAGCCAGAGAAAATAGGAAGCTTTTGGCCGCGGATCAGAGTAATCAGGGTATCAATCGAGGAGATCCCAGTGGAAATATAATTTTTGGGGTATACACGGGACACGGGATTGATGGGGGTACCGTTGATATTACGGCGCTGTTCGGGATATACATCCCCCATACCGTCGATAGGACGGCCGGCGCCGTCAAAGGTACGGCCCAAAATCTCAGGGGACAACGCCAGTTCCATAGGACGGCCTTTCAAACGGGTACGGGTATTGTCCAGGGAGATGGAACGGGTCCCTTGGAATACCTGGATGACCACACGCTTCCCGTCGATCTGGACGATTCTACCCTGGCGGGAAGTGCCATCATCCAGACGGATTTCCACAATTTCTTCAAAGGAGGCGTTTTCAACATCGTCAAGTACAATCAGAGAACCATTGATTTCTTTCACGCCCACGTAATCAAGAATCATAAATTGTTTGCTCCTTTCCGGAAAGATTACTTGGATTGCGGCGCCAGCAGCGCGGCCATCTTTTCATCGATCTCCTTGATATAATCATCAAACAATTCCAATTGATTATTTGGAATGTCGTATTTCATCTTGGTCAGCTTATCAAACAGTCCCAGATCCGAAATAGTGGAGATCGGAATAGAAGCGGAAATAAGCTGTTTCGCTTTGTGATTCAGGTGCAGGATGACCTTCATCATCAGTTTCTGTTTTTCCAGCGGCACATAGGTATCATCGGCATGGAAAGCGTTTTGCTGTAAGAACCCAACACGGATCACTCTAGCGATCTCAATTACCAGCTTCTGGTCATCGGGCAGCACGTCGGAACCAATCAGCTTTACAATTTCCATCAGCTGGCTTTCCTCATGAAGGATAGCGTTGATCTTGGTGCGGTATTTGACAAATTCAGCGCCGACATGTTTCTCATACCAGGGGTCCAGATCGGTGAAATACTCACTGTAGCTGGACATCCAGTTGATTGCCGGGTAATGACGGGCGTAAGCGAGGGACTTATCCAAGGCCCAGAAACAGCGGGTAAAACGCTTGGTGTTTTGGGTAACGGGTTCGGAGAAGTCGGAACCCTGCGGGGAAACAGCCCCAATGATGGTGACGGAACCTTCCTGCTGATTTAAGGTATTCACACGGCCGGCGCGCTCATAGAATTCGGACAGGCGAGAAGGCAGGTAAGCCGGGAAACCTTCTTCTGCCGGCATCTCTTCCAAACGGCCGGAAATTTCACGCAAAGCTTCCGCCCAACGGGAAGTGGAGTCCGCCATGATCGCCACATGATAGCCCATATCACGGTAATATTCCGCTAAGGTAATGCCGGTATAAATAGAAGCTTCACGGGCGGCCACGGGCATGTTGGAAGTATTGGCGATCAGGGTAGTGCGGTCCGTCATGGGACGGCCGGATTTGGGGTCGATCAATTCGGAAAATTCGTCCAAAACCTGGCTCATTTCATTACCGCGCTCACCGCAGCCTACATATACAATGATATCAGCGTCACACCATTTGGCCAGCTGATGCTGGGTCATGGTTTTACCCGTTCCAAAACCGCCGGGAATGGCGGCGGTACCGCCCTTAGAGATAGGGAATAAGGTATCGATAACACGCTGTCCAGTGATCAGCGGTACGGAAGCCGGCAAGCGTTCCGCTACTGGGCGAGGTGTACGGATGGGCCATTTTTGACACAGGGTCAAGTTATGTTCCTGGCCCTTTTCATCTTTCAATACCACAACGGTATCATGGATCCGGTACTGTCCGTT
This sequence comes from uncultured Clostridium sp., assembly GCA_934717555.1. Classification (GTDB taxonomy): domain Bacteria; phylum Bacillota; class Clostridia; order Oscillospirales; family Acutalibacteraceae; genus CAJFUH01. The sequence goes on along the minus strand of CAKUYY010000042.1, from coordinate 5,035 downwards.
GGGAAATACCTTGACTACTTCGCCGGACAGGCGGGGCGGAACCATGCATCTATGTTTAATAATGGTGGTTTCCGGGCATTCGGCATAAATGGAGCCAGGGGCCAACTGATCCCCTACCTTGACGGTGACAGTGACATCCCACAGTTTTTCCTCATTTAAAGCGGGTACACTGGAACCACGGGAAATAAAAGCGCCGGATTGTTCTTCAATCGCCTTGAGGGGACGTTCAATGCCATCAAAAATGTTGTCAATGATACCAGGCCCCAATGTAACATTCATAGGGCTTCCTGTACCGTAAACCGGCTCCCCGGGCTGTAAGCCGGTGGTTTCTTCATACACCTGGATGGTAGTAAATTGGTCGGTAATACCGATGATCTCACCTACCAGCCGTTCTTTTCCTACAAAGACCATTTCCATCATGGAAAAGGAGCGGGTGCCTTTGACGGTGACAACCGGACCGTTGATTCCGTAAATTACATTTTGATTATCCAATTACACTCATCTCCTTATCCCACACGCATCCCGCAGGTCTCTGTAAACCATTCCCGCTGTTCTTCCAGTTTGGAGTCCAGAGTTTTATCTGCCACCAGTCCCATAGATGCGTTGTATCCGCGGATTCCGCCTAATTTAATATCATTGGTTTCTTCTATCGTACAATTACCGCCAAAGGCTTTTTGAATATGGGAAGCCAAGGCAGCATCTTTTTTGCGGATAGAAAGGACTGTCCCAGGCTGGGTTAAAACCTGAGCGATCTGGGCAGCGTATTTCTCCAGCAAAACGGGATAATCCGCGGTTTTTGTAAATTCCGCCAGCTTATTGGCGGCTTTTTGGAAGACTTCTATTGTAATCTGTTGCCTTTTCTCAAAGAGAGTCTTTCGTCTCTCCATATTTTTGCGGGAGACCTCACTGGAAATGGCCAGACGCATCTGGGACATCTCCTTTTGAATCAGGACATAGGCGTCATTTAGACTTTCTGTTTCCGCTTTCTCCAGTTCTTGTTTTTTAAATTGCTCCACTTCGGCATAGATTTGATTGCGTTGTTCTTCCGCGTATTTATTGATTGCCTCTAAAAAATTACTTGTTTTTTCATTGCTCACAGGCACAACGAATCCCTCCTGTTCTGCTGATTCTTTAAAACAGGGCGCGGTTTCCGCGCCCTGTTGCCGTTTAAATTTTTACGCCGATGGCGTCCCGGACATATTTGGTGATGGAATCCTTGGCACGGCCGTTGCCGTGGCGGTCGGGAATTTCCACAATCAGAGGACGGGCGCGATTGAGCTTAAGGTCATAGACCAGCTCAGGGCAAAGCTTGACCAGCCGCTCTGTCATCAGGATCACAGCGACGTCATCCATATCCATAGCCTCTGTTAGAGCTTTGCGAACTTCGCTGTCTTCATGAACCAAAACACCGGTGATGCCTGCAAGACGCATGCCTACCATGGTGTCAATGTTATCACTGATTAAATAAAAACGCATCTTGCAACACCTTCCTTCCATGGTTTTGTAAAGGGAATATGTTCATGAAAATTAAAGAACCAGGATCAGGATGGAGATCAGCAAACCGTACAGGGCAATACCTTCGCCCAAAGCTACGAAGATCAAGGATTTACCAAAGTTCTTGGAATCTTCAGAAGTAGCTCCGATAGCGGCAGGAGCAGCAGCGGCAACAGCAATACCGCCGCCGATACCGGAAACGCCCATCGCAACAGCAGCAGCCATACGAACCATACCATCGTTTCCAGAATCAGCCTGAGCGGCGTCTTCTTCATTTCCAGCCTGAGCAGCAGCTACGGTCTGGGGGGCAGCGTCATTATCGGAGGCAGCGGAAGCGATCATTGGAATGGCAAAGCAGGCGACACAGACTAGGGCAAAGGAAAGCATTTGCATAGCTACAGCCTTGCCGCGCTTAGCGCCCTTTTTAACAGCACGAATGGCAACAACAACAGAAGCGATCAAAAAGATGACAGGTAATAACAGAAGAGCATACATAATAATAACCCCCAAAATATGTTTAGATTTATCAGACCGCCGAAGCGGTGAGAAACAAAAAATTAAGCTTCTTTCTTTACAGTAACAGGTTCAAATGGATGGCCGCCGCCTTCATAGAACCGGCTGAACATCTCGTAAAACTCTAGTCTCAAGGTTTGGATTCCCACCAACAGACCTTCGATCCCCATGACGAAAATATTGCCGAAGATGGCGATAATCACATAACCAACCCCACCAACCAGTTCCGCCAGGATAAAGACCATCATCATCATGCCCGCATGGACTAGGACAAAAGCGCCTACGCGGAGGAAAGAAAGAGTATTGGTCAAATAGCTGAGAACGGTTTCAAAAACCAGTTCAAAAATATTTTGGACAAAGTACTCCCCCCACTTTTCTGGTTTCCAATTGGGGTCACGGTCCACCAGCTTTTCCAGGGGTTCCCTCAGAAGGATAAGGATCAGAGGCAACACCAACAGGCCCAGTACATAGAAAATATTGATAGACCAGCCAAACAGGAGCATTCCTACGCCGCCGATCACCAAAGACGCATAAAATACCAGTCCACAGACCCCATTGGCACCAAATAAAGCGGCCCCCAAACGTTTTCGCTTGATACAGGAATAAATATTGATGAGCATGGCCACCATTACCAACGCTACACCAATTCCCAGCGCCGCGCATAAAATCATAATTGTAGTGTTGGGAGCCAATACGTCAATGGGCTTTTCGTCTAGGTTAAATAGGAGTTTGTAAAGAGGGTTGAGCGCTTCCTCAAATCCGAAAACAGAGCCGAATACCAATCCGAAGAAAGCGGAGGAAATCCCGCAAGGGATCAGCGCTTTTCCCAGCTTCATCTTTTTTAATCTCCACATGAGATATCCCACAATGGAGAGGACAAGTCCCTGTCCCACATCCCCGAACATGATGCCAAACAGCAGAATGTAAGTGATAGCGACAAAGGGAGTGGGATCCACTTCGTCATATTTGGGAAGACCATACATATCCACAAAAAATTCAAAGGGCTTAAAGGGTTTCCTGTTTTTTAATTTGACAGGAGGCTCGTGCTTATAGGCCTCCTTGGCATCTTCAATGGCGTATTGAATGCCGTCTATTTGATTGAGCCTGTCTGCAAAATCCTGTTCACAGTCGGCAGGGACCCAGCCTGTAAGAATAAAACTGTTGTGATATCTGGCCGCATGGCGGCGGATCTCATAATAGGTGTGTAATTCTTCCAGACGGGTATAAACAGTAAGGCATTCTTCTTTTCTTTTTTGCCACAAGGATTGAATCTTTTCCACAACTTGCGCGCGTTGCTTCTGATGTTCCGCAATCTGTTCATGCAGAACGTCCAGGCGTTCTTCCGGGGTGGAATCCACCGCAGAAATGCGCAGACGTTCAAAATAAAGACTGGAAAAAATCCGATCTACCTCCGCGACATACTCGATAGGAGCAAAATAAACGCCCCAATAATGGGTTCGGTCACTGGTACATTGGAAAAACAGTACGTAGGGATTATCCCGGTAAGCATCCAATTTGTCATAGCTTTCGCGAGGAAGCCTGCCAAAGCGTACCTTAATGTACTTACAGGCAAAGATTTTTTTCAAATCTAGGTTCAAACCGAGAAAATGGCTAATTTCGACAATGGACTTCACATCGTTATCCAACGCTTGATCCAGCACCAACCGTTGGTCAATTAAGGATTCCATCTCATTGGAAAAGGAGTTGGCGTAATGAATTAGTTCTTCATGAGAATGGGAACTGTTGGTGTTTTCCACCAGACTTAATTCCAGCTCTGCCGAAGAAGTTACCTCTTTTAATGACTGCAAAGGTGCAGAATACGGATTCTCGTCCGTGAAAGGGATAAAATCGCGGGTATTGGAATAAAAGGAAAGTGCATCTTCCGGGTGGAAATATCCGGTTTTCCCGCAGAGGTTAATGACATCGTCCAGCTCATTAATGACTCCAATAATACTGGCAATTCTGACTGCTGAAACAGCCACGAAATCCTCACTCCTTCCATTTTATAATCTCAATCATTGAAACAATGATAGGAACAAGGTAAAAAGGAAAGGCCGGGCTTTAAGCAGTGGCCTTTTTATTATAAACCAAAAGTTTTTTGGTTTCTTCAGTGGAAATCTGGTAACGAATTCCCTCAATTACATTGGTGATATTGGCAAGCTCTATTTCTGTTAAGAAGATATAAGCCAGCATCACCACAGAAGGATGAGTAGAAAACCGTATGAAATGGCGGCATTGTTTATATTTGACCCGCACTGGCAATTCGTCGATAAAAGTGTATTCCATAGAGGATAACTGTTTTCCACGGGAAGTTCCCATCATCACGGAAATTACATCTGATGGATCCTTTGCCAGGATCATTTCATTGAGATAACGGGGATTTATAGAGCCAAAGGGGAAAAGCAAAGAGCGAATCTGATCGGGAGAAGCCTTATAAAACTTCTTCAAACGGAAGATCCTTACATAATTGTTGAGATCAATATAAGAATCAAACAATTCCTTGAGTTCTTTTTTTGCCTCTCCATGCACATGCTTTTTGATGATGCCGTAGACTTTTTGATAGAGATACGTATAAAGGGTATTCTCAATCGCCGTCAGATCTGGCTGTTTTCCAAAAGGAGGAGACAGCGGCTGAAGTAACTTATAATAAGGAGTATGCTCAACTGCGACCAGAAAATCATCATAATTTTTCATCTGCGCCAAAGCACGTAGATTTACATGGGTGTGCTGCTCTAAGAAAGAGGGCAAAGAAAAAAGGTATTCACTACTTTTTCCAGCTGTCATCAACATCAAGCTGTGCAACAGTTGTTCAATTTCACTGCGCGCAATCAGATACTCGGCAAAATGCTCACCGGAAGAGAGCTCATATCGGCACAGGGATGCAAAATCAAAAAAGAGCTTCTTTTTGAGGAGCATCTCCAACTGGCCACGGTGACACTCCCGTTCGTTAATCCCTACAAGAATTTCCCGATATCGAGGAGTCTGCTTTAAATAGGCGGCAATCTCATTGACTGAATGGCACCCCAAT
>CAKUYY010000041.1 GCA_934717555.1 uncultured Clostridium sp. | reverse complement strand
GGCACTTTGAACTGATCGGCTATTCCCCTTCCCCCACTAATTGACTTGGTATTTTCTCCGTTTTATAATATCATCAGAAAGGAGGGTGTTATGCGTCTATTTATCGCTATTTTATTCGATGATCCCGTCATAGACCAGTTATCCTGTGGGATGGCATCCCTAAAACAGCAGAGCATGCAAGGGAATTTTACCCGACCTGAAAATCTCCATTTAACCCTTGCTTTCTTAGGAGAAACCAACCAGGTGGAAAAAGCCAAGCGCGCTATCAATGCGATATCTTTTCCTTCCTTTTCTCTCCTAATGAATCGGTTGGGCTATTTTGAACGTACAGGAGGGAATATTTACTGGGTAGGAATGGCCCATAACCCCTTGTTAAGCGATTTGCATCACCATCTTTCCTCCTCTCTCTCCGAGGAAGGGTTCCGGTTGGAAAACAGGGAGTACCGCCCTCATCTAACCTTGGGCCGTCAGGTTCTCTTAGTGCCCCAATTTGACCGAAAAAAATGGGAATCTGAATATCTGCCGATTCATACCCCTGTTGCCAAAGTCAGTTTGATGAAATCAGAGCGTATCCAAGGAAAATTGACATATACAGAGCTTTTCTATCAGATGTCACGCGAATAATATTCATATTATAAGGAGGATCTTCTTTTATGCCTTGTATTCAGACTAAAGTAAATGTTTCTATCAGCCCTGAAACCGAAAAATCTCTAAAAGAAAAATTAGGGCAAGCCATTACTTTGATTCCAGGGAAAAGTGAAAATTGGTTGATGCTGGCCTTTGAGGATAATGCCCATCTCTATTTCCAGGGAAATGGCACAGAACCTGCTGCTTTTGTGGAAGTAAAGATTTATGGAAAAGCCAACTCAACAGCTTATGATCAAATGACTGCGGCGATCACGGATCTTCTCTATCAGGAATTATGCATTTCCCCTTCCCGTATCTATGTAAAATACGAGGAAACCGACCATTGGGGATGGAATGGAAGTAATTTTTAAACTTAGCCCTGCTTTTCTCCAAGCAAAAGATGGAATCATTAGGAAATAAAAGGGAACGCTTCTGAAATTTTTCACTTTCCAGAGGTGTTCTCTTTTCTTCTCCATATCCCGCAAAAATGTGGCGATCACTCAAAAGATGGATATTTTCTTTTTCAAAAACTTGGTACACAAAGTCCTTGTATGACATAGGATGGTTTATCAAGAAGAAAAAGGAGGAGTTCTATGGCAACGGTACAATATACAGTAAAGCCTGGGGACAGCTTATGGAAAATCGCCATGGAGTTCGATACCACAGTAAATGATATCGCCCGCTATAATGGAATTGTCAATCCCGATGATATCGCAGTTGGGCAGGTTCTCAGAATCTACATTCCAGAACAACCTTCCACCGAAATTCCTGAATGGTATATCGTAAAGGAAGGCGACACCCTATATACCATCGCAAAAAAGTTCAATACCACGGTAGACCAACTGGTGGAGCTTAATAACCTTTGCAATCCTGATGTAATCTTTCCCCGAAGAGTTTTGCGTATTCGCCCTTAACCAGATAAAATTTTATCAAAAAAGCGAAGAAAGCCAAAAACAGATACCGTTTGGCCGCCTTCGCTTTTTCTTTTTATCCTTTACACGCTTCTGAGAGCATCTATGGGGTTTAACCGGCTGGCTTTCCTTGCCGGAACCAAGCCAAAGACAACCCCCACCAAAGTGGAAAAACCTACTGCCAAAAATATGGCTTCTAAGGAAATACCAAAGGGAAACCCAATAGAAAGGGAAACCAAAAATGCCACCAAGATACCCGCCAGCAACCCGATAATCCCGCCAAACAACGCCAAGAAAATCGATTCCAGCAAGAATTGCAGCTGAATCCGCCTGGGTTCTGCGCCCAGCGCCTTCCGAAGTCCTATCTCTGTGGTGCGTTCTGTCACGGATACCAACATCATATTCATAATTCCGATTCCACCCACCAGCAAAGCGATGGACGCAATTCCTACCAACATGGTGGTCATCATCCCGGTGATATCGTTCATCATGGACAACAGGTCCTCCAAGTTGGTGACGCTATAGCTGTCATCCTTATAATTAAACGCCTGATTGAGCACATTTTTTACCGACTGGATAATCGCATCAGCTTGGCTGGAATCCTTCATATATAATTCCGCTGATGTGACATTGTGGCTTCCTGTCATGGTCAAGGCGTTGCGGTAAGGGATATATACGCAGTCTGTACCATTCATCATGGCTTCCACCGACGAGGAATCCTCCGCAATACCCACAACTGTATAGGTAATCCCTCCTATTTGCAATGTCTGATCCAAAGCATTTTGAGCAAAGAACAGTTTTTTCTGTAAGCTTTCGCTGATGATGCAAACACGGTTTTTACTTGTTACATCCAAAGGATTGATCGCTCGTCCTGACAAAATAAGGTCGGATTCATGACGAAAAAATTCTTCATTTTTCCCTTGAATGGATATATCTGCCTGAACCTCTCCTTCCCGTACCACTGGGACGAGCAGGGATACTGTGGGAGAGATCCCTTCAATCCCTTCTATTTCTTTGAGCTGTTCCAGTTCTTTTTCATTCAATCCAGATTTGAGCGCAGTCCCTTTGATCTGAACCGACAGGGTATTGGTGCCCATGGCGGAAAATTCACTGGTGACCTCATTGGTAACCCCCTGCACAATGGTAATCAGCGCAATGATCGCGGCCACCCCAATCACAATGCCAAGCACGGTGAGGAACGAACGCATTTTATTATGCACAATGTTCTTCCACGACATTTTCAGGCTTTCTTTAAACATGCGGCCGCTCCCCTTCCCACAGTTTTCCGTCCAGGATGCGGACAATCCTGCTGGCATTTTGGGCAATTTTCTCATCGTGAGTAATCATGATAATGGTCCGCCCTTCCTGATGGAGTTCTCGAAACAGTTCCATGACCTGCAAACCTGTTTTCTGATCCAGTGCGCCGGTGGGTTCATCCGCCAGGAGGATCGTAGGCTGTGTAACCATAGCCCGCGCGATGGCTACCCTTTGTTGCTGTCCACCGGAAAGCTGGTTGGGATAATGCTCCATTTTCTGGGCCAGCCCCACCCGCTCCAGCATTTCTGCGGCTTTTTTTCTTCTTTGTACGGCATGCACACCTGCATAGATCAAAGGGAGCTCCACATTTTCAATAGCGGTCAGGCGGGGCAGCAGCTGGAAGGACTGAAAGACAAAACCTACCTCCCGATTGCGGATACGGGCCAACTGTGCTTCCTCCAGATGGGCTACATTATGTCCGGAGAGGATATATTGTCCAGCGGTGGGAACATCCAGGCATCCAAGAATATTCATCATAGTAGATTTTCCGGAACCAGAAGGCCCCAAAATGGAGACAAACTCTCCCGGCTGCACAGAAAAGGAAATATGATCCAGAATAACCTGTTGTTCCTCCCCCACATCATAACATTTCACAATGTCCTTCATGGAAAGAATCTCTTTACTCATCCGCTTTGCCTCCGCCGTTGCGATACATTTCCTGCATCATGGCTTCCATCCCGTTCTTTTTAGGAACCAGAATCGTCTCTCCCGGCTGCAACCCTTCTGTGATTTCCGCGGTGTTTCCGTCGTTGATCCCTACTTCTACAGATTTGGTATCCACTTTTCCCTGTTCATTCCGATAATAAACATAAGGATGGTTATAGGAATCAAACTGGAGGGCATCCATATCAAGGATAGTCACTCCGGAAACTTGCTGGTTGACCATTTCCACTTCTGCGGACATTCCCACCAGCACTTCCTGATCCTCCGGCAGGTCTATGGAAGCGGTAAAATAAGAAATCCCATTGGCCACGACCGCCTGCCTGGAAACTTTAGAAATGGTTCCTGTCACTTTCTTATTGTCCAGAGCCCCAATGTTCACGGTTGCTTCCTTTCCCTCTTGTACAGCTTTCACATCATATTCATCCACTTTGACCGTGACCTGCAAATGATCGTAATTGACCAAATCAATCAGCTGGGAACCAGCGGTAACGGGAGATCCTTCTTCTACATAAAGTTTTGTAACTTCTCCATCGATTTCCGCCTTGATCTGCTCTCCCGCAGTAGTTTCCATCAGGATATCATCTTTATGGACAGCATCCCCTTCTTGAACGTGAATACTACTGATCTGCATCATTTTATCCGCTAATACGGACTGCTTTTCTTTGGATTCTACATTTCCGCTAAAACTGTAATACGTGGTAATATCCCCCGTCTGCGTTTTTACTTCCTCAAATTCCTGGTTTTTGGGCTTCGTTACGAAAAAAATAATCAATCCAATTACCGCCAATAAAACAATGCCCAGTATGATCCATTTTTTCTTCTTTTTGGTATGCATGCCAACACTCCCTGTCTTATATGATAAAATAAGGCATCTGCCGTTTCCTTTCCTCTTGGAATACAGGTAAAAACAGCTTTTGTATTGTAAGCCTATGATATGAACAACTCGTGAACTTTCTAGTAGAACCCCCTATTTTCTAAGAAAAAACTTGCGCAACTCATAGTGTGTACGGTATAATAGGGAAGTTAAACGAGAAAGAATAAAAAGGATGTCGAAAGAAAAGGAGGTCTCTTTTTTGGATTCTCTTGTCTATCCCATTATTGAGTTTTTGAGCGACAATAATATCCCCAGAGAACTAATCGTCTTTATTATTTCTTTATTCCCCATTTTGGAGCTGAGAGGCGGAATTTTGGCCGCTATGGTATTGCAGGTGGATTGGCCTATTGCCTTCATTATCTGTTGCATCGGCAACCTGCTTCCCATCCCCTTTATCCTATTATTTATTAAGCGGATTTTTTTATGGCTCAAAAATACCCGCTTTGTAAAGCTAGTACATCGGATTGAACAAAAGGCCGAACAGAAAAGCGCGAAAGTTACAAAATACAAAAAGCTGGGCCTTTTCTTGTTCGTCGCCATTCCCCTTCCCGGTACCGGCGCTTGGACTGGCGCTTTGATTGCTTCCATGTTGGATATGCGCATTAAACAATCGTTTCCTTTTATCGCTTTGGGTGTTGTTACAGCCGGTTTTATTATGACGCTTTTGTCCTACGGCGTTCTGGGAAATATATTCGGATAAATCGATCGGCGGTGTGAGTATCATCACATCGCCTTTTATTTTTCGTTTTAGAAAGGATCGGTCTTTTATGCCTTCTCCAATTTCTGCCGACCTAGTTGTCATTGGGGGCGGGGCCGCCGGTATGATCGCCGCTGCCACCGCATCCCTATTATTATCTCCCCAGCACAAAATTCTGGTCTTGGAACATGGACCACGGGTTGGGAAAAAAATCCTCTCTACCGGTAACGGGCGGTGCAATCTTACCAATGTCAAATCTGTTCCTGAAAGATATCATGGACACGCCCCCTCTCGCTATCAGGAAATTCTTTCCCAATATCCCCCTTCATCCACCCTTTCCTTCTTTCAAAAGGCTGGGTTACTCTGTCGGGAAGAAGAGGAAGGACGGGTTTATCCCTGCAGCGGGCAGGCCTCTTCTGTTTTAGATACCCTGCGTCAGTGTTTGCAGGAACAGCGGATAGAAGTTTTGTGTGATCATCAAATAGAATCCATCCGTTTCCGTCAAGGGCAGGTTTTTTTTCTACAAGGGCCTGTTACTGTTCATGCCAAAAAGGTGATCCTGGCCACCGGCGGGAAAGCGGCTCCCGCTTCCGGTTCCGATGGAAGCGGTTATGATCTGGCCCTTTCCCTGGGCCATACCGTCACCCCTATCTTTCCCGCTTTATGCCCGGTCCGTACCGATCCACAGCTCACCCGTCCCATGAAGGGTATGCGTTGTTCCGGACGTGTAACGCTTCTGGCGGATGGCTTCCCATTCCGTCAGGAGGTGGGGGAAATCCAGATTGCCGACGGGGCTCTTTCTGGTATCTGTGTCTTTCAGCTTTCCCGGTATGTAGGGGAGTTTTTCACCTGCCGTACCGTTTCCGGAAAGCCCTGCCGGGAAGTGAGCCTTTCTCTGGATCTTCTTCCGGAATACTCTCAGCACGCACTTTTTTCCCTGTTGTCTTCCTGGGTGCGCCAGCATCCCGATTGGATACTGGAACAGTTTTTATCCGGTATCTTAAACAAACGGGTTGGGCAGACTTTATTAAAATCCTTAGGGTTTGGTCCTCTCTCCCTGCCCTGTAGCCAGTTAAATCACAAACAGCTGCAACAAGTAGCCGCTACTGTCAAAGATTGGCGTTTTCCTATTATCGGAATGTGTGGTTGGAATCAGGCGCAGGTGACTGCCGGGGGGATTCCTTTAACGGAATTTTATCCCCATACGCTGGAATCAAGGGTAGCTCCTGGGCTTTATGCCGCCGGTGAATTGTTGGACGTAGACGGCGACTGCGGCGGGTTTAACTTACAGTGGGCCTGGTGTTCCGGGCGTCTGGCTGGTCAAAGTGCCGCACAGAGCCTTATCCATCAAAGGAGGAAATCTCGTGTTAAAAATTTCTGACCTCTCCATTCCCCTTTCCTATCAGGAACAGGATCTAAAAAAGGCTGCCGCAAAACGTCTCGGCGTTCCTTGCGAGGAAATCAGGGAAATTCGCCTGTGTAAACGTTCTGTAGACGCACGGAAAAAAGACCGTATCCATTTTATCTGTGCAGTGGAAGTTACATTAAAACGCGGGGAATCTCAGGTGCTCAAACGAAATCAAAAGAATAAGGTTTCTCTGTCTGCACCCTATTTTTATTCTACACCCGCCCTGTCCCGAAAATTGGATCGGAGGCCTGTCGTAGTGGGCTGCGGGCCAGCGGGCCTTTTTGCCGCCCTGATTTTGGCACAAGCCGGCTTGGAACCCATCGTACTGGAACGTGGACGCGATGTGGACCGGCGTACCAGGGACGTCCAGCACTTCTGGGAATCCGGAACATTGGACCCTTCTTCCAATGTTCAGTTTGGCGAAGGCGGCGCCGGCACCTTTTCAGACGGAAAGCTGAACACCGGCACCAAAGACAGCCGTTCCCGAAAGGTACTGGATGAGTTCGTCAATTGCGGTGCTCCCCAAGAGATTCTCTACGTGGCAAAGCCGCACATTGGAACCGATCATCTTCGCACAACCATAAAAAATTTAAGAAAAAAAATCATTTCCCTGGGCGGGGAAGTCCGCTTTGAGTCCCTGGTCACTGATTGGACTGTACGGGACGGACGTCTCACCGCGCTTTCTGTACAAACAGAGGCTTCATCTTACCAATTGGAAACCCATGACGTCATTCTTGCCATTGGACACAGCGCAAGGGATACTTTCACTGCCCTTTATGAAAACCACATTGTCCTAGAGCCAAAAGCGTTTTCCTTAGGCGCCCGGATTGAGCATCTGCAAACATATATCGACCACGCCCAATATGGAGCTTTTGCCGGGCATCCCTCTTTGGGCGCCGCAGATTACAAGTTGGCGGCCCATTTAGCCAATGGCAGGGGCGTGTATACCTTTTGTATGTGTCCAGGAGGCAGCGTGGTAGCTGCCGCTTCCGAACCGGGGCGTGTGGTCACTAACGGTATGAGCGAATTCGCCCGCGACCTCCCCAACGCAAACAGCGCCCTTCTGGTGGGAATTACGCCTGACGACTTCCCTGATTCCCATCCCCTTGCCGGCATGCACCTGCAACGGCAATTAGAGGAAAGAGCCTTTCAATTAGGAGGGGGAAACTATGCCGCCCCGGTACAAAGGGTCGAAGATTTCCTGAAAAACCGTGCTTCTTCCCGGTTTGGGGAGGTACTGCCCACTTATCGCCCTGGCACTTCCTTCTGCAACCTGTCTGATTGCCTGCCGGAATTTATCTGCGAATCCATGCGGGCGGGAATTGTCGCGTTAGACCAAAAACTCCATGGCTTTTCCCATCCCGATGCTTTGCTCACCGGCGTGGAAACCAGAAGTTCTTCCCCGATCCGGATCCTCCGCGATCCTGTTTCCCTGCAATCTCCCAGCATAACCGGCCTTTATCCCTGCGGGGAGGGGGCCGGTTATGCTGGTGGGATTATTTCTGCCGCCGTGGATGGCATCCGCTGTGCGGAAGCCTTGATTTGCGCAAACAAATAAGGATCTTTCGCAGAAAAACAGGCGTTTCCCTCTGCCAGCGCGTTTGCTGGAAATAAGCAACGAGAGGAAACGCCTGTTTTTTTCATTGGATTATTTATAAAAAGCTTTGATCCCTTCTATGCTGTTTTCATCTTCTTGCATAGAAATCCGCACAGCACAGTGGTAACCGCCAAAATGACCAATAAAGGCCATAAATCATGGAAAGAGGTCCCATCGGATAACAGCAGCCGATACCCCCAGGTGGCGGGAAAAATCTTTCCTATGATTTGTAGCGGTTGGGGCAAAAACTCAGAGGAAAACAGGATTCCTGACAACATAATGGACGGCAGGAAAACCAATTGGGAAAGCATGGTAAGCTTCGCCTGATTTTTTATCGTGAGCCCTAAGACGCTTCCAACACTTAACGATACGGTAATAAAAAGGGCCAGCCGGACAAAATAGAGCGGCAGGTTTTCCGGCAGGGCCGCGTGAAAGATAAGAGGGGCCGCGGCACACAGGATGGCGGACATCAATAGGAGGTGGAGTAATGCGGAGAGAAAAACTATGGCCAAGCCAAGAAAAAGCGGCACGCCATTGGCTTTATATACATTTCTGATATCGCTGCCATAGATTTCTGAAAGGGAAGGCGGAACACCGATCAAGGCCCCCATAGAGATTCCCATAGTTGTCATGGATGGTATCAGTGTATCCCTGGATTCCGGCAGCAAAGAAGTAAACATCCCGCCTATCATCACAAAAAACAGGAGAGGAACCACATAGCAGGTAATAAGAAGCGATTTGCTCCGGATATCCAGTTTTGCTTGCAGTACAACTCCATATAAAAATGCGCTCATTCCCTCTTTCCCCCTGTCATCCTGATAAAATGCTGTTCCAGTGTCCCCTGGTCTATTTTGATATCCAAAACAGTGATATTCCGGTTCCGATAATCTTCCAACAAAGTTAGCATGGTATCCCCGATATGATCTGTTTCAAATTGTTTGGTTCCCTGTTCTGTTTTTATGGAAATGATATAGCGTCTGCCCAATCGCTCAGTGAGTTCCGGGATTGTCCCGAAAAAGGAAAGTCTTCCATCGGTCAAAATACCAATGCGGTCACACAGATTTTCTATTTCCGTCATATCATGGCTGGCTAAAACAACCGTTTTTCCCTGAGTTCTTAATTTACGGATGTACTCATGAAGCGACGCTCTTCCTTCCACGTCAAGCCCCGCGGTGGGCTCGTCGAGGAATAAAATGTCTGGTCGCCCCACCAAAGCAAGCGCAAGATGGAGCCGCCGCTTTTGCCCGACGGACAACTCCATATATTGTTTTTTCCTGATCTTGTCAATCTCAAGGACATTCAGTATGGACTGGTCTACGGGTGTTCTGTTCCATTTGGCAAATAATTGTACCGCTTCCATGGGTTTGATGTGGGAAGGTAAAGAGGCAGATTGTAGCTGGATCCCCTTTTTCCCCCTTACCGTAATGCTACCGCCGTCATAGCTGCGCAGCCCTTCGAGACATTCCAGCGCCGTTGTCTTTCCCGCGCCGTTTCCTCCAAGCAAAGCGAAAATCTCCCCTGGCATCACCTGAAAGGAGATCCCCTTCAACACCATATGATCCCCATAACTTTTCCTCAGTCCGCTGACTTCTATGACAGGGTTCATTCAATCCCCTCCTGAAATGGATTTTTCCCCAGCCTGGTAAAGTAAACATCTAAAGCCTGCTCTACATAGCGATTGGCGAGTTCCTGCTTAGACTGCCACTCGTTGTGTAGTCCGTCAAAATGCCCGATTTGCATCAGTTTAGGCAGCATTGCCATGTCCCCATCCGTAAATTCCAGCACCATTTTCCAGAATTTCTCCGCAAATTCCTGGCCCTGTTCACTTTCCGGCGGGACACCATCCTTTTGAAGCTGGATTGCTTTATCCTGCAAGCGTGTAAATCTCTCCATAAAGTCCACCCCGCTTTCCCTGTCAAAACGAGTACGGATATGGTCTAAGGTCTGATCGTCAAAATGTTTGATTAGCCAGTAGAAATCATTTTTCATTTGCAGGTTTACAATGATATCGGCGTATTTTTTAAAGTCAACGTACTGCATTTGCAATACTTCCGCCTGTAAGGCTTCTATCTCTTTGAGAGATTGCGTCAGCGTTTCTATTTTTTCCCGGATGGCGTCCGCTTGCCCGGCAAGAGCGTCCGCAACATCCGCCGGTGTATTTAAGGACACCAAATGGTTTTTGATTTCATCCAGGGAAAACCCTAAATGTTTCAGGGAAAGGATCTGATGTAGCTTGATTACATCGTGATCGCTATAGAGCCTGCGTCCCCCGTGACTTTCTGCGGATGGGGAAAGGAGGCCCTCCCTATCGTAATATTGTAACGTCCGTACAGTAACATTCATTTTTTTGGCAACCTGCCCTACCGTCATGTATCCCTGAAAATTCAGTTCCTTTTTCTCCATTTTTATCCGCCTCCTATAACGAGTATAACTCATGACGTAACGTTATGAGCAAGGTTTTTTTGAAAATTTCTATAAAAATAGTATTTGTTTTTTGCTATCGAAAAGTCTTGAGCTGTGAAAACCACGATAAATACTGACTTTTTTATACATTGAAGCATCATAAGAACAATGGTT
>CAKUYY010000040.1 GCA_934717555.1 uncultured Clostridium sp. | reverse complement strand
CTGCTGTACAGGTCACTCAATGCCTCCTGGTCCTTTACCGCTACTCTTTTCAGCAGTTTGTCTAGAATATCTGGTTCCTGCGTCAAACGAGCCTGTGCGGCCATTGATTGTAAAATCAGTATCATATCGTTTGCTCCTGTCATCCAAGTAATGCACGAGAAAGGTTTTTTATTGCATGGCAGATAAAAATTTCTGAAAGTAAAATTCTGTAAATTTATTATACAAAAGTCCATTCTAGATAACAAGAGATAACAATACTAGATATCTGAAGAAAAAGACGTCTTCCCTTCTTTTCAGGATAATAAAAACACAAAAATAAGAAAATATAAAATTAATTAGAAAAAAAACTTGATTTTTCTGATTCCGTAAGATATAATAAATAAGTCGATTCGTTCAGATCGATTCGTCAGCAATGGCATAGAAATGCCGGTGTGATGGAATGGGCAGACGTAGTGGACTCAAAATCCACCGGTAGCGATACCGTGCCGGTTCGAGTCCGGCCACCGGCACCATTTTATAGAAAGAATCCAATTGTTTAAAAACAATTGGATTCTTTCTGTTTTTATGATATAATTTAGCAAAGCGAAGGGAGGAAAAGCAATTGTTTCAAACCGCACCAGGAGTGACCATACCCTTTCCAGAAAGGATACAAGAACAATTCCAAGTTTATGAAGGACAATCCATTCAGGCAAATATTAGCTTTGAAAAATTGAAGCCTTTGATTACTGAATTCTACCAGAGTATTCCTGAGCCTCTATTTTTTGTATTACAGATCCCCCTCTCTATTCAAGAAGAAAGGCAACTCGGGCATGATAGAATTTTACATCAAGAAGTATGCTATCTTGATGGACAGACACGAGATCAAATTGATTCTATCTTAAATTTATATGGACAAATTTTATTGGAAGACGGAATTTCTCAATTTGCAATTGCATCCCATTCCAACGATGAAGAAATATTTATTCAAAAGTATAAATTGGTTAGTTTGTATTCTCCGTCACCTCGCCGCTTTATTCCCCTCCTACAACGTTATGGACTTACAGAAACCGACCATCTCTTTACAGTATGGGATACCTTTTCACAGGAGACACCTGGTGAATGCAGACGCATTTCAATTGAAGGATTCGATGCTTATGGTATATCGGAATGCTTAAAGAAAAAAGGTATGTATCGAGCAAAAATAATAGAAGATTAAGGACAGTATCTTTTTTATTTGTGCTCATGTTTATAGTGGAGCATATGTATAACGCGGCCTCATAAAAATCAAAATATTTTCGCTATTCTAAAATGACCTTATTAAATGATAAAACCTTTTATAAAATAAATATCCCCCCGGCAAAGCTGGGGAGATTTCACATGCGGGCAAAGCCTATGATAGTAGCAGCACATGTCACGTCACGTTAGTATAGTCTGACATTTGCGAAAAGTCTTTTTCTTGCTACTCGTAAACAAGCTTTTTAGAAATTCCCCACTGTCAATTGCTTCTCCTGTCTTATCTTCTTCTAATTGCTTTTGGATATATTCTTGTATCTTTTTTGCATTCTTTCCTGCCGTAGCAACATAGTATCCCTTCACCAAAATTCTCGGTTTCGATATTTGTATTTCAACTCTGGATACGTTTCATAAATCATCAGGCTGCTTTTCCCTTTCAGGTATCCCATAAAACTTGATACCAATTTCTATCAGCATTTAAACGTGATCTGGACACACTTCCTCCTCTACTATTTTTATCTTTTTTCATTCCCAAAGTGTTCTCAGGATTTCTCCCACTTTTCGCTTTTTTCTTTGCAGAACACTTTCCTTCTATATTTCGGCGCAAACACTATATGATATTTGCAATTCCATCTTGTATATAATAAACTGTTCGTGTCGTTCTTCTGAACATCCTCCTTTGGTTGTTCTTGCAGTCGACAAACCGCAATCTTATTTTACAACATAAGCAATTTTTCTTTCTTCATCATTCGTATTTGCCTTCTTTTGAACCATTCCCTCTGCGAGTGGCTTTTTTTATACAAAAAAACTGCGGTCGCGAATTGCTGACCGCAGGTCTGGGTTTACGCTATAAAAAAGATACCCTCTTGTTTGAAAAGAAAAATATCTTTTTTAGATGCACAGCCCTCCTTTTCAAATATCTATATAGTATAAGCACAAGTCTATATGAAATGCAATCAAAACCATCCGTTGAACGGGTGGTTTGAACAGGCCCTATAAGGGCCTTTCTCTTGTGGTAGCCCCCTAAAGGGGGCACCGAGTGGATTTGACAACCACATTTTTTTACTGGCAGCCCCCTTACTCGGGGCTTTTTTATTTGCCCTATTTTTCCCTACTACCTGTAAACGGGTCTATGTATTCCTTGAGACTCAACTGATCATTCATAATATCGTCTTTCCGCTGATTTTCGATATATTCCCTGATCGCTGTTTCATATTTCCCTACTGTGTCTACAAAATATCCCCGACACCAGAAATGCCGATTTCCATACTTATACTTCAGATTTGCGTGCCGATCAAATATCATCAGGCTGCTTTTACTTTTTAAATATCCCATAAACTGCGATACGCTCAAATGTGGCGGTATACTCACCAACATATGGATATGGTCTTTACAACATTCCGCCGCCTCAATTTTTACTCCCTTCTTTTCACATAATTCCCGTAGTATTTTTCCTACATCTGCTTTTATTTTTCCATAGATCGCCTGTCTTCTATATTTCTGTGCGAATACAATTGATTTTTTAGTTGTGTGGTCGCCAAACCACTTCTATTCTATCACTGGAGGCCTTTTTTCTTGTATAAGTATTTTTTATTCATCCCCAGTTCAACTGGGGTTTTTTCTTGCCTTTTCGGCGCCAATAAGAAAAGCAGGTACAGAGAAATACTGACAGTGTATGGTCTGCCAGCATTTCTCTGTACCTGCTTCTTAGCAAAGCGGATAGTTAATCTCAAATTTGCTTACACAACAAATGCAGATTTCTTAGTTAAATGACACTGGGGAAACATTGGTATTTGTAAACCGACTGTCGGCCGGTGAAGGCTCTGACATACTGAAATACATTCTGGCTGCTTTGGTTGTCCCAAAGTCACGATTAGAGCCACTGCTTTGCACCTTATTAAAGGCTTCTCTAAACATGGCGTTATGCGCTTCTTCACGGTTTAACAGAAAATCTATGGTTTCTTTTACCTTCTTATCATCAATTTGCCGATATAGGTACTCATAGACAACCTTGGCTCTTTGCTCAGAGGCAATATTAGAAAGCAGATCTGCGCAAAGATCGCCAGTTACCGTCACATAATCTCCGGTCCATGAATACCCCGAAGCATTAATGAGGCCAGGATTTAAGCCCAAAAGTACATGGGATTCAATTTCGCCTGCTGGCACTTTGGCCGCTTCTACATCATGCCCATTTAGAAGATTAATTGTTTGTGCCACCATTTCCATATGTCCCAGTTCTTCAGCTGCAATATCCAGAAACAAATCTTTGATTTCTGGATCTTTAATACGAAAACTCTGCGACATATATTGCATAGCTGCTTTTAACTCGCCATTCGCACCTCCAAGTTGCTCTTGGAGAAGGGCTGCATATTGTGGATTGGGGTGTTCAACCTCTACAGGATGGAAAAACATTTTTTCATGTTTAAACATAAAGATAACCTCACTTTCTCAAAATTAGTATGTCCAATCTTCGTGGATAAAATTCAATTTATTGTCAATATAAAAAATAAGAAGCAGGTACAGAGAAACACCAACAGCACATGGTCTGCCAGCATTTCTCTGTACTTGCTTCTTATTGAAGTGGCTGTGTGATCTCAAATCCGCCTATGAAACGGATGCGGATTTCTTCTTTGGAAAGCACGGTGATTCTTTCAATGATACGGTATACCAAGGCGTCGGAGTATTCTTTTAGGTCGAGGTCCTCTGCGGAAATTAGTCCCATAACTTCTTTGGACTTGTATTCCATTACCTCAGAACGCTCTGCGGTGTATTCGAGTCGTTTTTTCTGCTGCTTCAATTTTAGGATATTTTCGCTGATTTGTTTCAGCTTAAGTATATCGAAAAAGCTGGGATAAAGCTATTACCAAGACCAACAACCTTTCAGCCAAAACAGGGGCAACATACGGCACAACCAACAAGGGCTATGTTTAGAGTTATTCTTCTCCCAGTAGGGAACCGAGGAATTCCATCATCTCCTGTGGGATGGCTTCTTCCGGCTGCTTCACAGGCTTGGAAGAACGCACGGAAGGGCTTTTTCTCCCGGCCAAAACCAGCCAAAGGAAGTCCAGCAGCGAGTTTGACGGAACACTCTGTTTTTTCACCGCGCTGTTTGATCTCCCTGGCGATAGCGGCAAGGGTAAGCAGGTAATAGTTGTCGTTCTCCATTTTGTTACGCAGGATCGGCTGTCTGCCGGTTCCACAGACATAAAACTTCCCACCGTACCCCAAGGTGTTCTGCAGGGTGTAGGATTCATAGCTATAAACAGTGATACCGGCTGGGAAAGAAAAATGCCGGGTTTTGATGGCGTAATAGCCGTGGTCTATGCCGACGTTCATGGTTTTACTCATCCTTTCTTGACGATTGTTGAAAACTTGAGATTCCTGCTGGTAAGAGCTTAAAGAGTTTTGTTCTTTCCCAGCCAAGTAAGTAATTTAGGGGGTGTGGGAGAGGGGAAAGCGAAAAACCTCCGGCCTGCCAGCCGGAAAGGTCCTAAAAAAGGGCGCACTACTCCTTTGTATCTTGAGGGCTTAAAAGTGACCCGTTTTGGGGATTCGTCAATCTATCTATGAAACCGTCGGAAACTTTTACAGTTCCGACAACGGGAAAAAGAGTGGTAAACGCAAAAAAGCGGAGCCTCCAGCCTGAAAAATCAGGCGGAAGCCCCCGCTGTGACGGATTTTGCTGCGGTTTGCTGTTTGGACATCTACGGTAAAACCGTTTTTCGGATTTCGCCTCCAAAAGCCCACAAACCCGCATGAATACTGAAAAAAATGGAGTGACATCTTTTTTGTCACTCCATCATGGAGCAGATGACGGGAATCGAACCCGCGTATCCAGCTTGGGAAGCTGGTGTTCTACCATTGAACTACATCTGCTTACCTAACTTCTTCATTATAGCATCTTCTATTAAAAAAAGCAAGTATTTTCTTCTTTAAGATTTTTATTTTCCTGAAAGAATGGATAGAAATTCCTGTTCAATAGCGGATGGATTATCGCTTATTACCATTAACACATACTGTCCTTTTTTCATGACACGGTAATCCTGGATCTGATCATATTCCATCGGGCTCAATTCCTTAAATCCCTGTGCTTTTGTGGTAATATGTTCTGCAATTACTTTTTGTAATTTTTCATAGTCCTGTTGATCCGCAAGTTCAAAACAAGCCAGCTCAAAGCTCTTATTGGCAGACTTACTCATATAGATGGAAAAATCTTTGATAAGTCCCTCTGGCATATTATAATGTTTGATTAATTGATCCTTTTGTACCTCCGCAAGGTCTGTCAGTGTCATTTCTTCAACAATCTGGCTAGTAATCTGCTTTGGACTAATGTCTATCTTATCTATAGATTTCCCTTTCTGTAAAAACAGAACCAAATATAAAATTACACTGACCAGAATGATTATCAAAAAAATGGCCAGAGAAATTATCAACCATTTCTTTTTTGATGTGTTGGCCATCCCTACACCTCTCATAGTGAACTGAGATCCTTAATCTCACTACACAAAGACCATAAATTGATCATTATTTCTCTATTTTTAGATAATATCACACATATATCCTAATATAATTCTTACATAGAATTATATTGTTAAGTTGTCATGATGACTTGACAGGATAAGAAAAAGACAGGGATAAGTAATCCTTATCCCTGTCCTGATTTCTTATTAACCAATTGTCTTTTCTGCAACTTCCTTCAACGCCCGACCTAAGAATTCCTCTAATGAGATACTTCCCAAATCTCCCGCCTTACGGGAACGTACAGACACAGTGTTGTTTTCCACTTCTTTGTCACCAACTATGAGCATATATGGAATCTTTTCCAACTGCGCTTCTCGGATTTTATAACCGATCTTTTCATTACGCATATCGCTGGTAACACGCAGCCCCGCATCCTGTAAAGCTTTTTCCACCTGTGCGGCAGCATCATGCAGGCGTTCGCTAATGGGAAGAACACGTACCTGTTCCGGCATCAGCCACATCGGCAATGCTCCAGCATATTTTTCAATAAGCAATGCTAAGGTGCGTTCATAACAACCGATGGAAGTGCGATGGATAATATAGGGATTTTTCTTTTGACCATCCGCGTCCACATATTCCATGCCAAATTTTTCAGCCAGCATCTGATCGATCTGGATCGTGATAAGTGTGTCCTCTTTTCCATGTACATTCTTAATTTGAATATCCAATTTCGGACCATAGAAAGCGGCTTCTCCTATTCCTTCCACATAAGGTATCTCCAGATGATCCAAAATTTTGCGCATAGCCCCCTGGGCCTCATCCCATTGTTCCTGGGTACCTATATATTTCTCTCTATCTTCTGGGTCCCACATAGAGAAACGATAAGATACATCCTCATACAGCCCTAGGGTTTTCAGCATATAAATGGCCAGTTCCAGACAATTTTTGAACTCCTGTTCCAATTGGTCTGGACGGCACATCAAATGTCCTTCAGAAATCGTAAATTGACGTACACGGATCAGGCCATGCATCTCTCCGGACGCTTCATTGCGGAACAACGTGGAAGTCTCATTGTAACGCAGAGGCAGGTCACGATAGGAGCGGGGTTTATTGAGATAAGCTTGATACTGGAATGGACAAGTCATAGGACGAAGTGCGAACACTTCATCATCTTTTTCCTCATCCACTAAAACAAACATATCTTCTTTGTAGTGGTCCCAGTGCCCAGATACCTTATACAAATCGCTTTTTGCCATATAAGGGGTCTTGGTGAGCAGCCATCCCCTCTTTTGTTCTTCATCCTCCACAAACCGCTGCAATTGCTGGATCACCCTGGCGCCATTGGGCAACAGGATCGGTAACCCTTGGCCAATCAACTCGGAGGTAGTAAAATACCCCAATTTTCTTCCCAGCACATTATGGTCTCTCTTTTTGGCTTCTTCCAACATAGTTAAATGCTCTTCCAACAGGGAGGCCTTCGGGAAAGAAACACCGTATACGCGCTGTAACATTTTATTATTGGAATCTGCACGCCAGTATGCGCCGGTACAGTTGGTAAGTTTTACAGCCTTTACTTTGCCGGTAGATACTAGGTGAGGCCCTGCACATAGATCTACAAAGTCTCCTTGACGGTAAAAAGAAATCGGTTCCCCTTTGCTGGAATGTTCTTCAATTAGTTCTACTTTATAAGTCTGCCCCTCTTTTTCCATCAATTCTTTGGCCTCTTGTGGGGACAGTTCAAAACGTTCCAGAGGCAAATCCTGCTTGATAATCGCTTTCATTTCAGCTTCAATTTTGGAAAGATCCTCTGTGGACAAAGTGCGGGGCAAATCAAAGTCGTAATAAAATCCGTTATCCACCGCAGGGCCAATGGCAAATACTGCATCTGGAAACAGGTGCTTCACCGCCTGCGCCATAATGTGGGAAGTTGTGTGCCAGTACGCCCTTTTCCCATCTGGATCATCAAAAGTTAAGATGTCCAAACGCACATCTTCGGTAATGGGAGTGCGCAGATCCACCGCCTTTCCATTGATCCGACCAGCACAGGCTGCCTTGAACAGACCCGCGCCCAGGGATTTTGCAATATCCGCAACTGTGGTACCAGATTCATACTCCTTTACCACTCCGCCTTTCAGCGTTACTTTCACCATAATAAACACTCCTTATTCCTCAGATTATAAAAAAATCCTCGCCCCACAATCGGGGCGAGGGTTATTTTCCTCGCGGTTCCACCCGGATTCAGCAGTTATGATACTGCCCTTCCTTCATCCCTATAACGGGGGATAACCGGCGTACTTCTTTCGACACGCACTCCAAGGCGGTAGCCAACCCTTATATTTTCTATATCCACTTACAGCCAATGATGGATACTCTCTGAAAGAAAAAGAAGAAAAGGATTAGCCTCCTTATCAACACATTTTCATATTTTATTTTTTTCATCATAGCATGATCTTTTTGGAATGTCAACCGCTCTTTTCATGGAAAAACAAACTGTGCTTCCTACTATTTAAGAGTGGTTTCTGTGAAGTTTTCCTATACTTTTTCATTTTTGTATTTCCTAGATGGAAACAAAAAAGATTTAGAAGTCAAATTATACAAATTTCTTGACATACCCCCCTGTGAAGTAATACAATAATAATTACAAAGTAATCATCATTCCGTTAAGTACGGATTGATTACCGGGAATTATCTCCCATTCCTCGTATAAAAGAAGTGTTTTTCAGTCAGTTTGTCTGATTTCTTTAAAACATACTCTAAAAAAGCGTCCAAATATAGTATAGAATTTAGCGTTTTCTTTCTTTTGATTAAGAAGGGAAAGTGCGCCTTTTTTAGATGAATAGTAAGGGTAGAAAGCTTTTTGGGCTACAAATACGGAAAAGCTTTCTGATCTCAAATGAGGAAAACATACAAATGAATACGAGCACTTCCCTGCGAGGATTTCTATTTTTACTGATGTATGCAAAAATGAAATTCAAGGAGGTGCCAATGTAATGGAAATATGGTTAGCAGTCTTACTGATTGTCCTGGCAGGGGTTATTTGCGGTATCGTCAGCTTTCTTGCAGGCGTTGCACATAGAAAAAAGATTGCCGAAGCTGAGATCGGCTCTGCGGAACAAGAAGCTAAGAGAATTGTCAGCGACGCCATTAAAACTGCAGAGGCAAAGAAAAAAGAGGCAATTTTAGAAGGCAAAGATGAAATTCACCGCCAAAGAACGGAAGCCGAGAAGGAAATCGCTGACAGACGGAAAGAGGTACAGCGTCAGGAGCGTAGAATCCAGCAAAAAGAGGAAAATCTGGATAAAAAGTTGGAGCATTTAGAATCCAAGGAAGAAATTGTCCAGCAAAAAAACAAGGAAGCCGATGAACGTTTGGAAGAGGCGGAATCTGTGAAAAGAAGCCAGTTTGAAGTACTGGAACGGATCTCCGGTTTTTCTACGGAACAGGCCAAAGAGTATTTGCTGAAAAACCTGGAAAATGAGCTGGTACATGAAAAAGCGGTCAAAATTATGGAGATTGAACAACAGACTCGTGACGAGGCTGATAGCAAAGCACGGGAGATTATCTCACTGGCAATCCAGCGCTGTGCCGCCGATCACGTGGCCGAGGCTACAATTTCTGTTGTTCCTCTGCCCACTGATGAAATGAAAGGGCGTATTATTGGTAGAGAAGGCCGGAATATCCGGACCATCGAAACTCTTACGGGAGTAGACCTTATCATTGATGACACGCCGGAAGCTATCACGCTTTCCAGTTTTGATCCTGTCCGCCGGGAAATTGCCCGTATTGCCTTGGAACGTCTTATTTCAGACGGGCGCATCCATCCCGCCAGGATTGAAGAAATGGTGGAAAAAGCCCGCCGTGAAGTGGATGCCACCATCAAGCAGGAAGGAGAACGAGCTATCATTGAGGCCGGCGTTAATGGAATCCATCCAGAGCTTGTCAAACTGTTAGGACGCCTGCGTTACCGTACCAGTTACGGTCAAAATGT
The DNA here is from genome assembly GCA_934717555.1 of uncultured Clostridium sp. GTDB lineage: Bacteria > Bacillota > Clostridia > Oscillospirales > Acutalibacteraceae > CAJFUH01. The sequence goes on along the minus strand of CAKUYY010000040.1, from coordinate 1,232 downwards.
TCTCAACCATTCATTGGAAGTTGCTTATTTATCCGGTATCATGGCTTCCGAATTGGGGCTTGATCCCACCATCGCCCGCCGCGCAGGATTACTGCATGATATTGGAAAATCTTTGGACCATGAAATTGAGGGTTCCCACGTAGATATTGGCGTGGATGTAGCCCGCAAATATAAGGAAAGTGAAGCAGTCATTCATGCGATTCACGCCCACCATGGCGATGTGGAAGCCAAAACCGTTATTGCCTGTATTGTACAGGCGGCGGACGCAATTTCCGCAGCTCGTCCGGGCGCTCGCAGAGAAAACCTGGAAAACTATATCAAACGGCTGGAAAAACTGGAGGAAGTCGCTTCATCTTTTGAAGGAGTAGAGCGTTGCTTTGCCATCCAGGCAGGCCGTGAGATTCGCATTATGGTTAAGCCGGAAGTGGTAAATGATGAGCGTATGATCCCCTTAGCCAGAGAGATCTGTAAAAAGATTGAGAGCGATCTGGATTATCCTGGGCAGATCAAGGTAAATATTATCCGGGAAAGCCGGGCTATTGAATACGCGAAATAACCAAATATGCAATTTGACAGGGAACCGACATTTTGATTGGTTCCCTGTTTTTTACTATATAGTAGGTCAGGAGGGATACCGTTGAATATCTTATGCATTGGGGATATCGTGGGCAGCAATGGCTGCCGATTTCTACGTTCCCATCTTCCCCACCTAAAAAAAATCAAACAGGTGGACCTGGTCATCGCAAATGGGGAAAATTCCGCTGATGGCAATGGTTTAACGCCCGCATCTGTGGACTATCTGTTCCATAGCGGTGTGGATGTTATCACATCCGGCAACCATGCCTTCCGCCGGCGGGAAAGCTATTCCCTTTACGATCAGACAGAAACCCTGGTTCGCCCTGCCAATTTCCCAGATTCCACTACGCCGGGCCATGGTATGTGTATGGTAGATATGGGCAGGCTACAGGTATGTGTCATCAATGTTATGGGTACTGTTTATTTAGAAAGTCTCGCCTGTCCTTTTGAAACGGTAGACCGCCTGTTAAAAAAAGCCGAAGGGGCGCGAATTATCATAGTCGATTTTCACGCGGAAGCCACCGGTGAAAAGCGCGCCCTGGGGTACTATCTCGACGGCCGTATTTCTGCCTTGTTCGGGACGCATACCCATGTTCCCACCGCAGATGAAACCATCCTTCCCCAAGGAACTGGGTATATTACCGATGTAGGAATGA
>CAKUYY010000039.1 GCA_934717555.1 uncultured Clostridium sp. | reverse complement strand
GTATAATGCATGGGCTTGATGCCAAAGAAATCCCTGGCGATAAAGAGGGAATGATCCTTTGTGTTGAAAATAGCGAAGCCGAACATGCCCCGCAGCCGGGGAAGCAGCTCCTCTTTCCACTCCTCAAAACCGTGGATTAACACCTCGGAATCGGTATGGGTATAGAATTGGTGGCCCTTCTCAATCAGCTCTTCCCTCAGTTCCCGGTAGTTGTAAATCTCGCCGTTAAAGGTGAGCACCAGGCTCTTATCTTCATTGTATATCGGCTGCTGCCCCTCGTCCAGGTCAATGATGCTCAGACGTCGGAACCCCATTGACATATAGTCGTCGGTATAGAACCCCTTGCTGTCAGGGCCGCGGTGGGTAATCACCTCTGTCATCGATTCCAATACCTGGTCCCGGTCGATTACCTGTCCAGTAAACCCGCATACTCCACACATGGTTTTTTGTTCTCCTTTGTGTTTATTCTTCCAGCCACCCGATACGGCGCGGCAAAACACATAAAACAGACACGATAGCCCAGATTCTTGGGGCAGTGCCTATCTCATATGTTTTATTGGCCTTGTAGCGGATGTGATTTGATATTCAGAATACAGGGGACAACCTTTGTCCTCTTGCGTTTTTGGATAACTTTTATTGTAGCAGATTGTACCAATGGTTGCAATCTCAAATCAAGGGAAATCCCTTATGCAAAAGATTCTGGCAAAAAGAATAATATAAGTCTGTTCCTATACCTATGGCATGAATCAATGTCTGGCAAGAAAATTCTTGATAGACCAATCCTTCTGTAAAAGCGGAAAATAAATGATGATATTTGCCAATCATAATCGAGGATAAGAAGGAAAACCCCGGTATTGACAGGCCAGTTGACAAAAGCATTTAGCATCCGGTTGGCTTCCTGCCGCCCTCTTTATCAAAAAAATACGCCCCTTTCCCAAATGAGACATTTTTTCCAGGGACTCCACGCTATAGTAGGAAGGCAGCTATTCATAGTATGGTACAGATTTGAAACAAATAGGCGGTGGATGTATGAAAAAAGGCTTTTTTGAAGGCTGGTATTTTAAAATGCAGAAAGGGGAACACACACTGGCCGCTATCCCGGGCTATCACCGAGACGCCGACGGCCAGGAAGGCGCGTTCCTCCAATTGATTATCGATCAAAAGTCGTATTATTTTCCCTATCCCATACAGAAGTTCAGTTTTTTGCAGAACCCCTATGAAATTATTATTGACAAATGCATCTTTACCAAACGGTCGGCTTCCTTTTTCCTGCATGAAAAAGGGTTATGCCTGAAAGGGGACGTGGGCTTCGGCCCTTTGTCGGAAATTGATTCCTCCCGGTTCTGCCCGGATATCATGGGACCCTTTTCTTATCTGCCTTTTCTCCAGTGCCGCCATGGGATTCTCAGTATGGGGCATACGGTTACGGGTAGCCTGTCCGTCAATGGTGAGATTATCGATTTTACTGGGGGAACCGGATATTTGGAAATGGACAGCGGGGATTCTTTCCCGGATGCCTGGTTATGGACCCAGTGCAACCAGTTCCCCTCTGGGGCGCGTATGATGCTGGCCACCGCCACGGTACCCTTGGGGCCGCTTCGGATTCAAGGGATTATAGGGGTTGTGATGCTGGACGGCCAGGAATACCGTTTGGCTACCTATAACGGGGCACGCCTGAAAAAAATTCTGTGCCAACAAGGGGTCACGGAAATTGAAGTAGCAAACCGGAAACATCTCCTGCGCGTCCGGCTGACAAATTACGAAGGGCAGTCTTTGCTGGCCCCGATGAACGGCGCAATGGACCGGCCCCTGCGGGAAAGTATTTCCTGCGATATGCGGTTATCCCTATATGAACGGGGAGCCTTATTATTGGACGAACAGGGAAAAAACGCCGGTTTCGAGCGTCAGGAAAAGCCTAAGGAAGAAAAGCAGGCCCTTTCCGAAGCGTCATTGGAACAAAGAAGCCCCCAAAAATCCTGATGATTTTCTCCTTTTTCCATAGCAGGTTATGATTCCCTTAGGGCTTGCTATTCAAAAAATAAAGGTTATTTTTTCTTAGTTTATTCACAAAAACAAAGAAAATTGTCTATATCTACGTCCTATATTGAACTTAGAAAAATTTATGCCATAGAAAGGACGTGCCCCTTATGGATGAGGGAAAAATGGAAAAACTAGTGCAAAAAAAGCATTGGGATAAACTAAGAAAACACATTGATGGAAAAAAGGAAGAGAAACTGGATTTGGCACAGGCCTGTTCTATCTCAGACGCTGACGAGTGCTGTAATATACTGGTTTCTTTGCTTCATGACAACGATCAGGAGATCCAACTGGCGGCCGTCAAGTCCCTGGGGATTATAGGGAATGACCACGCTACCGTTCAGCTGCAATGGCTGCTCTCCAAAGCAGAACCCGGTCAGACGGAATTGATCGATGCCATCCATCTGGCGATTAAAAGCGTTAGAAATAAACAATAAACAGAGACAAAAAGAGAGACGGAAACCCTGTTTTGGTTTCCGCCTCTCTTTTTCATGAGATTACATCTTTCCGGACTTGTGTTCTAAGATCCACTTTTCCGCCTCTGTGAGCACGCGAATATCGTTTTCATAGCGAAAAAGTTTCATCGCCTCGTAAAGGGTAGCCCATTGAAAAGTATCAATCTCCGTCCTTTGCAGGGTAACATGGTGGTTTTTGCTCTTTGCCACAAAAAATACCACCTGTTTTTTGATCCGTCCAAACGGCCGGTAAATGCTGGTTTCCCGAAACCCATCGCAAATTTCAATTTGCAAACCGGTTTCCTCCCAGACTTCCCGGATGGCCGTCTGCTGCTCGGTTTCATCCTGTTCCATATGGCCTTTTGGAAATCCCCAATGACGCCCGTTTTTATTTTTTACCAACAGGAACCGAAGGTCCCGGCCTTCTTGACGGTACACCACTGCCCCGCAGGATTTTTCGTACAGGCACACCAGACGGTGGGTCTTTTTGCCGTCGAGCTGGCTCAGCGCGACAGAAAGCTGCGGAGCATAGTAAATTTTCCCCTGGGGGGCTACAATGTATTTTTCCTGGATTCCCTTGTTGACCACTGCGATCACGGTGCCTTTTCCTTTTTTGGTATTCTTAGGAAATCCAATGGCGTACCCTTCCCTAAGGGCGGACTGCGCTCCTTCTTCCAGTATCATTCCGCTGTGCAAAACCGCCGATTTCTCCAGTTCGCCTGTGGAACCGCCCGTTTCTTCCACAGTAATCTTTACTTCTTTGCCTAGCATTCCTGCACATCACCGTCCTTTCTATCCTTTTATTGTACCGAAGCTCCCTATGAAATTCAAGCTAAAATTTAAAAAGCACATTTTTACGTCCGCTTTTCTTTTATTTTTTAGGGGGATTGTCTTTCTTCCATGGGTGTGAAATTCTTGCATCTATTCCCCTTTTTCGGTATACTAAGGCTATCAGGTATGATTCTCCCCCTGAATATAGAACGGCAAATTTCAAATCTTTTGGAAAGAAGGTAGCCTATGGCTTCTCTTACTCTTCAGACAGTTACATTTAATATTCGATACGACTGTGGCTTAGACGGGACCAACAATTTCTGTTTTCGCAAAGAGCACATCCTGCAAACCATCCAAAACCGGCAGCCCGATGTGATCGGGTTTCAGGAAGTCCTGCCCCATGTCATGAAATGGCTTCAGGAAAATCTAACCCAATATCATGTGGTTGGATGTGGACGCGGCTCCCACTATGATGATGAACATATGGTAATCGCCTACCGGAAAGACCGGTTTGACCTATTTGCCCTGGATACTTTCTGGCTCTCTCCCACCCCATTTATCCCAGGGTCCCGATATGAAAACCAAAGTATGAATCCCAGAACCTGTGTCTGTGCCACCTTAAAGGAAAAAAACTTTTCCCAGCCCTTCCGGGTCTATGTCACCCATCTGGATGACCAGGGGGTAACCGCCCGGTGTCAGGGGATTTCCCAAGTACTGCACCGTATGGAGGAGGACCGGACCCATCTGCCCATGCCCGCTATCCTGATGGGGGATTTTAACGCCCATCCTGAGGATGAAGAACTGATCCGGGTAAAATCCCTGCCCTATTTAAGGGACATCACCACTGGATTTTCCCATACATTCCATGGGTTTGGAGATTCATCCGCCTTTGAAAAAATCGATTATATCTTTGTAAGCGAGGAATGGACGGCCGAATCGGTTTCCCTTTGGGAGGACTGTTGGGACGGCGTATATCTTTCCGATCATTATCCCATCTGCGCACAGCTCACATTATCGGAATAACCGGAATTCTCCTAGACAAAGAAGGCATAAGGGCATATTTTCTCCCCTTATGCCTTCTTTGAACCATTCAGTCACGAAAAAACTCTTCAAAATCCACTTGAAACAACACCCGCAGCGCCTTTAAATCGCTGGCTTTGATGTTCCGGCGCCCACATTCGATATTTGCCAAGCTGCTTCTGGACAGATTGCTTCCCATCAATTGCAGTTGTTCCACAACTTCTCTTTGTGTCATATTTTTTGTCATTCTTATGGTTTGGATATTTCTCCCAATTGGAATATCCTGTAAAATCCACTGCATTGTAATACTCCTCACTTTGTCACTAATCGGTAACTTAAGTCTTGAGTATAGACAAAAAATATGCTAAACTTGCAACCAGATAGAAACATTCGTAGAAATAGCCTTTTTCCTTAAAAAGGGGGTTCTCCCTTTCTTTTTGGATATGATGAGAAGAAGTGCGTCTGAAGCGACAGAAAAACCAAAAGGGCGCCCGCTCCCAGCGAACGCCCGTTGTTATTTCCTATTATTGGATGTCAATACACACCACATCCGGCGGGTTAAACAGGCGAAGGGGGAAAGAACTGTTTCCCACCCCCCTGCTGACCACCATCTGAGGATGGTCCCCATACAGGCCGGCATAGTATTGGGGGCGTAACCCCTGGCCTGGGGAATACACCCCGCCGAAAAATGGAAAGATAAACTGCCCGCCGTGGGCATGTCCGCTCATCATCAAGTCAAAGTCAAATTGATTGTACGATTTTTCCCCTATGAGGGCAAAATTTTCCGGATAATGGGAAAGCACCAGCCTTAGCCCCTGTTTTTGCTCCAGCTGCTCAAACAGTTCCCGGTTGTCCTGGTATTCATATTCCCCCCGCCGGATAGCCTTATAAGCTTCATAAGAACCCTGGTTTTCATCTAACCCTAAAATATATATGGGATTGGCTTGTATCTGTGTCGATACGATTTCATTGACCGGCACCGTTACCCCCAGATCCCGAAGCTGCTGCACCGCCTCTTCTGCCAGGTGGTATCGGTGCTCATGGTTGCCGGGGACGTAGTAGACCGGCCAGCTCTGCTGCATCCTGCCCAATAGGCTCGTATAAGCGCTCAGGTTGTCCCCATCGTCATTGATGAGGTCCCCGGTAAAGACCACCATATCCGGGGACAGGCTTTCCACCAGTTCCATCAGCCGCCGGTTGTCCTTGCCAAAGTCCTTGCCGTGGAGGTCGGAAAGGTGTACAATCCGGATGGGGTTCTCTAAATTGCGGGTGATATCAATATGGGTGACTGTCAAAATATTATTCTGGCAATAACAGAAGGCCGTTAGTAAAATGACAAGCACCAAACAAATTAAAATAACTAACACAGATGTCCTCCTTCTTTTGGATGTCATAGATGCAGGCATTATCATCCTCCTAAAAGCGTCACAGAAGGAGGTATGAAACCTCTCTTTCCTATCTCCTCAGTAAAGCTGGGGGCTTTCCTTCCCCTGTTTCATAAAAGGGGCCTCCCCTTTACGCTGACTATAGCGTTTTTAGGGGAAATTTGCAAGTCTTTCTTTTTCTTTGTATTTTATTTCTTCGGTTTTTAAGGAGAAGTTTTCTATTAAACTTTTGTAAGGGAGCGATTTTCATGGGACAGCAGCCTGTTTTCCGGCTGGAAATGTCTTATCAAATCCGTCGGTACTTACTGCAAAACCATCTCAGCCAGAGGGCTTTTGCCAGAAAGTGCAATATTGCGCTTTCCACTGTGCAACGTATTGTAAAGAATGAAGGCCGGGTAAAGGCGGAAACCGCCAGACGGATTGCGCAGGGGATCGGCTGTTCTTTGGGTCAGCTTACAGGCCCTCCCACCGGCGACGATTTCTCATACTTTCTTCATGAGCTTATGGATACTTTGCCCGCCGGCCTGGAGGCCTCGGCATATCTTGTGGAATACTGTAAAAAAGATCCCGAGCGCGTATGCCTGTATCTGCTTTGGATTGCCAATACCATTGGATTGCCAAAAGAGATCAAATGGAAAGATATTCAAGCCTGGATTAACCGTTCTTTCTATGAAGTGTCCAATCCTGTGCTGCCTCTGGATATGTTTGATTCGGAAAAAAAGGAAAATAGTCTATCTTTATCATGAGGAAACGTATTGTCTCCCTCACTTTCACGATTGTGGATTTCCTCTTTTTGACCACTGAAAAAAAGTTTTTTCAAAACATTCTGTGTGGTATTTTCCCTTTTATACAGTAAAAAGGGCTATGGTTTAAAAACAAAACCATAGCCCTTTTGTCATCTTTTCCTTTGATAGTAGCTGTTCCCTTATCCGAGACACTTTTACATTAACCCCCCGTTGAGCACCGCTACCCCGATATTCAGATATCCCGCAAAAGTAACCCACAGCAAATAGGGGAGCATCAGCCAAAGGGTCGTGTGGTCTATCCGGTAGAACAGCACTGTCGTTACCAGGATCAGGAGCCATAAAAGCAACAGGATTCCCACCGACAGGCCGTAACTCCTCATACAGAAAAAGACCATGCTCCAGAGAAAATTGAACGCCAGCTGTATTCCATAAACCGTCAACGCCGTCCCCCGGTTAGGGGAATCGCTTCTCCACACCAAATAGGACGCAATGCCCATGAGGAGAAACAGAATACTCCAGACCACTGGGAATAACCAGCCCGGCGGAGACAACAGCGGTTTCTGTATGGCGCTATACTGCTCCATGGCATTCATGGTGGCTAAGGCGCTGCCCCCTCCAACCAGTACCAATGGAATGGCAATCGCAATCAGCAAGGGTTTCCACGCTATCTTTTCCAAATGGTTCCCTCCTTGGCTCTCGCGGCCTTACTTGCCAGGAAGCCGCTTTCTATTCCTATTGTATTCCGTTTTTCCATTTTTATGCGAAAACTAGGTTTTCTTGAAGGCATAGGAAAAGGCGGCGGAAAGGGAAAAGTTTTCCACATTCTCCGCCGCCCTGGTTGAAACATTTTTAGGCCTGCACGATTTGACTCATTTCATCGGCCAGCCGTTTGGTAATAGCGGCCGCATCCTCCTGATCCTTGCCCACGCTGGTGACGTATACCTTGATCTTGGGCTCCGTTCCGGAGGGGCGCACGATAGCCGCCGCACCGCCCTCCAGGAAATAGGACAACACATTGGATTTGGGCAGGTTGATAGTTTCTTCCTTGCCGCTGCTCAGGTCTACCGCTTTGGATTGCAGGTAGTCCGCTGTGCGCATCACTTTGCGTCCCGCAATGGACACAGGGGGATTCTTCCGCAGGTTTTCCATGACCTGTTTCATCTTTTCCATACCTGCGGCCCCTTCAAAGGCGAAATTGAGGGTGGTATTCTGATAATACCCATATTCCTTGTACAGCTCGGAAATGACATCGCTCAGGGATTTCCCCTGTTTGCGGTAATAGGCGGCCATTTCGCAGATCAGCATCGACGCCACGACGGCGTCTTTATCCCGGACATAAGTGCCCGCCAGATAGCCGTAGCTTTCCTCAAAGCCGAAGACATATCGGTTAGCCTCGCCGTCTTTTTCCAGGTTGAGAATCTGTTCGCCGATATATTTAAATCCTGTGAGCACATTGCGAAGCTCACATCCGTATTTTTCCGCGATACGGGCTACCATCTCGCTGGTAACGATCGTTTTTACCGCCACAGGGCGTTCCGGCAGGGTACCCGCCTCTTTCCGGCAGGACAAAATATAGTGGATCAGCATAATTCCAGTTTCGTTTCCCGTCATCAGGCGGTAAGAATCCCCTTCCTTGACGGCGATCCCCACACGGTCGCTGTCAGGGTCGGTGGCCAGTACCAGATCCGGTTTCACTTGGCCTGCCAGCCGCAGGGATAGTTCCAGTGCCTCCCTGAATTCCGGGTTCGGATAGGGGCAGGTGGGGAAATTCCCGTCAGGGTGTTCCTGTTCCGGGACGACGGTGACATCCGTCACGCCGATACGCTGCAAAATTTTGCGCACCAGTTTATTTCCCGCTCCGTTGAGGGGAGTATATACCACTTTCAGCCCGGCGTCCTTGCATACGCCTGGGTTGATGCTCTGCTGCTGCACGTGGTCCAGATAGTTTTCTAACAGGCTGTCCTCTATATAACAGATCATCCCACTGTCTACCGCTTCCTGGAAGTCTACAAGCTTCACGCCGTCAAAAAGATCCACTTTTTGGATCTCTGCGTATACCTCGCCGGCGGCCACGTCCGTCATCTGGCATCCGTCCGGGCCATAGCATTTGTACCCATTATATTTCGCCGGATTATGGCTGGCAGTGATCATAATGCCCGACTGGCAGTGCAGCTCCCGCACAGCAAACGACAGCAGGGGCGTGGGTTCCAGCTCCCTGGTCAAATAAGCTTTTACTCCGTTGGCCGCCAGAACCCGCGCCGATTCCTCTGCGAACAGGCGGGCCTTAATCCGGGAATCATGGGCGATGGCTACCGCAGGTTGGCCGCCGCGGGATTTTAAATAATTGGCCAATCCCTGGGTCGTCTGGCGGACCGTATAGATATTCATACGGTTGGTCCCGGCCCCGATTACACCGCGCAGCCCAGCGGTACCAAATTCCAGCTCCCGATAGAACCGGTCGTAAATCTCTTCCTCCTGGCCTTCAATGCTCTCCAGCTCTTTTATCAGGTCGGCGTCTCCGGTGGCTTTTTTCCTCCATAATTCATACAATTCCTTGGCAGACATGGGACTCATCCTTTCCTATGTACTCGTTCTAATTTTGGACGCCGTGTTTTCCAATCTTGGAAAAGACAACCATTCCTGTTTCCTTTTATGATGGATTTAGAAATCCCGCCATCCTTATGGAAAGCACCCCCAAAAAAACAAGCGGCGTTCCGTGTTGGAAAGTGAAAACTTTTTCATTCATAAAAAAGAGTTTTACCTCTCCTGTTCCTTATTTTACCATATTTGCATCCTAAATTCAATTACGATTACCACAAAAGATATAATTTAAATTAAAATTATCTTTTATTTTTTGTGTATAAGTTTCATAATTCTATTAAATCTGTCTTTTCTCCCCTATTTCCGCCCGTCAAACCCATATATCGTTCCGACATTTTTTAGTCTTAGGGAATTCAGAGCGCTGCGGGCTTTATTTTTCTTGTCCTGCAGGGATCAAAAAATAGAAACTTGGGTTAAAAAAATTACAAATCGTTACAGTTTGTCAAAACAGAGCGTAGAATACTTGACTTCCCGCCTTCTTGCTAGTAGCATTAAATATTATGAAAAACACACAAGAAACATTTGCTTTTTGTATAAATAAAATTTTTTTCTTATATCTTAAATCAGAGGGGAGCAGGGATCTTTCATGAGTTATAAACCGTACCGGACCCATCGCCGTCACCGGCTGCCGCGCAGAACCAGGATGATCGCATTCCGGGCCGCCGTCATCCTGATATGTTGTCTGATTGTGGCCGTCTGCCTTTTTTTAGCCATTCATTTCTTTGGGAAGGGGCCTGATGAGCAGGTCACTGTTTCTGAATCACCTACCCTTTCCAGTTCCAGCCAGTTAGAAAGCATTATTTCAGAAGAGCCTTCTTCTTTTTCCTCTTCGTCTGAGGAGATAGCGTCATCCTCACAACCGGACGTTGTCCCTTCCTCTTCTGATAATCCGGATTACAGTATTTTTGATAATACCGCCTTTGTGGGCAATTCCGTCATTGATGATCTGGATACCTATAATATCTTGCCTAACTCGGACTTTTTTGCCCGTACTGGGCTGACCGTCACCAGCGTCATGACAAAGTCCACAGTCAAGGGCAGTGTCCCTGTAATTGACGAGTTGAATGGCAAATCCTACGATAAGGTCTTTCTCATGTTTGGCCTCAACGAGCTGGGCTGGGAATACCCCAGTATCTTCCAGGAGGATTACGGCAAGGTCATTGACGAAGTCCGTGCCCGTCTGCCAGACGCGGAGATCTATGTTCAGTCCCTTTTACCCGTTTCCGCGGAAGCTTCCCAAAAGAACCAGAATAATGTCAACAATGACCGTATCCGGGAATATAATCAATTACTTCAGGAGTTAGCCGTGGAAAAAGGGGTTATCTATTTGGACGTGGCCTCAGCTTTACAGGACAGTGAGGGAAACCTTCCGGCGGAAGCGTCAGCGGACGGCATTCACCCCAATATGGACTATTGCCAGCGCTGGGTGGATTATATCCGGGATTCCCTTTAAAAATTTCAAAAAAGAAAGGTTTGTTTTGTGATGAAAAAAATTTCTATTCTGCTTACCCTTATCATGATCGTACTGGTAGCCGCCGGCTGTTCCTCCTCTCAGTCGGTTACGCTGGATGTGCAGCAGACCGCCGACAAATTGTCGCAGGAGGTCTCCTTCCAGGATCAGCTGACCAGCCTGGACCAGGACGCCGCTCTGAAGCTGTACGACCTCACCGCAGACGATGTGCAGGCCGTGGCTTTATACGTGGGTACAGGGGCTACCGCAGAAGAAATTTCCGTCTGGCAGGGCAAGGATGCCAACGCTGCGAAAAACATCCAGAATGCCGTGAATACCCGCATTGAAAACCAGAAGGAAAGTTTTGTGGATTATAACCCGGAGGAAATGCCCAAATTGGAAAACCCGATAGTGGTGGCAAAGGGAAATTATGTGGTATTGTGCCTTTCCGGCGATAACGACAATGCCAAGAAGGTTATTGACAGCTGCTTTCAATAAAAATGATGTAGCCTATCTTTCTCCTGATCACACCGCTTTCCGTATGTTATCCACTTTTTATTCC
>CAKUYY010000038.1 GCA_934717555.1 uncultured Clostridium sp. | reverse complement strand
CCCTTCAAAGATTTAGAAGACATGTAAAAAAAGAAACGCCAAAGTGCGGTTGGCGTTTCTCATTGTGCGCCTTTAGGCGCTGCTGGTATTATGCCCTTATAGGGCTTATCATTCATACCACGTCCTTTGGGCGTGGTTTTGATTATGTGGTTCTTTTCCACGGAACCTGGAAGCTGTTTCCGGAAACCGGTATAATGTGAAAATGAAACGACAAAATATTTTCCATATGTGAAGACATCAGGTTCTTTCTTTTTCAGAAACAATAGAAATTGGCTTTTCTGTTTTCAGATGTACGTCTGTTTGAGGATAAGGAATAGAAATATGATGCGCGTCAAAGAGCAGTTTAACGGATTCCTGCATTTCATAATAAAGGGGCCAATAATCGTCGCAGTCACACCAAGCTTTGATGATAATCTGGATACAGCTGGATTGAAGCTCCCCTACGGCGATAACAGGGGCTGGGTCCGTGTGGATTTTAGGGTTCTTTTCCACCAGTTCGCGCAACAGGTTTTTCACTTCCATCAGGTTGGATTCGTAGCCTACTCCATAGGACAGGTCTAAACGCCGGGTTTCCTGGGAGGTATAATTGATGATACTGGTGGAGGTCAGGGTGGAGTTTGGGATAACGATGGTTTTGTTGTCTATTGTGGTGAGCGTGGTATTCATCATTTCAATTTTACTTACGGTACCCTGTAAATCCTCTACTTCCAGATAATCCCCCACATGAAAGAGCTTATTGATGATAATCAGGACTCCGCTGGCCACATTGGACATGCTGTCTTTCAGAGCCAATCCAACGGCAACACTGGCAGCTCCCAAGGCAGCGATAATAGAGGTGACATTTACCCCCAGCTTAGCGGCGGTAGAAATCAGTACTACAATCCGTAAGGCATTTTTGGTAATCGAATAGACAAAGGAGATAATCCCAGCGTCCACCTTTGCCCTGGTCATGGCCTTTTTTAAGTATTTACTGAGCAAACTGGCCAGCCACCATCCAATGACCAGGATTAAAATAGCCCCAATGACATTCGGCACAATGGATAATAGCCACTTTAAAAATTCATTCCATATTTTTTCCAAGTGTTCCATAAAAAGATCTCCTCATTCAGGGATAATTTTATCTTCAGAGTATCATAAAACCAGTGAGGATGCAACTGCTTTCATCTCTAAGTCCATATTCCATAGAGAAGGGAAAATAATAAATGAAAAAATATATGACTGTGATTCTATGCCTGTTTTTTCTCTGTATACCACCTTTGACGGCAAAAGGGGAAGAAACAGCGTGGTTTCTATGGGAATGCCAGGAAGAAGCGGTGCCTGGAGAAAAAGTTTCCCTTCTGCTCTCTTTGGAGGGAACATGTCCGCAGAATATTTCTACCTTTCGCGCCCGCGTTACCTTTGATCCGTCTGTTTTAGAATTTAGAGGACTACAGGCGGAAGGGGAGACGGAAGAGGAGGAATATAGTTATCATGAAAAGGAGGGGACAGTCGTCCTCATATTCCTTTCCGACCATGCCGGCGTTTCGGCGAATGGAGATAAGAAAGAATTATGTTCTTTCAATTTCTTAATAAAAGAAAGTGTAGAAGATGGCACAATACCAGTTACCGTTGAACTGGACGGCATAGGAACGGATCAATTACAGGAATTGCAGTTCCCGAATCCCCAGGAAGCCGAGATATCCATTGTGACTCCGGACTATTCCCTACAGGCGTTACAGCCGGATACAGGAGCGCTGCAACCGGAATTTCGTCCGGATATTTTACAGTACACATTAGAAGTTCCATATTCGCTAGACCGCATTTCATTTTTTGCCAAAGCGATACGTGAGGACGCCTCTGTTAAGGTGAGCAGAAAAACACTGGAAAAAGCTGGGGAAACCACAACCATTAAAATTACGGTCCGTAGTCCAGATGGGATAGTACAAAAGACGTATGAAGTTGCGGTCTATCGGCAGGAAAGAACCGAGGGCGCTATTGGATCAAGCGGAAAAAATTCTGCTACAGACAAAAAGGGGAACACCTCGTATTCCCGGGCGGTAAGCGATCAGAAGGGGAAAACGACGAAAGATTCTTCTCATGAAGAAACAGGTTCAGATGGCAACCAAGAAAGGACATCCAGTCAGGAAGATGATCAGACGCGCACTCACATGATACCCAAAGAGGACCGTTCCGAAGATTTCTGGATGATTATGGGAGTATGCGCGGCCGCTGGCTTGTTGATTTTGGGAATCCCTTATTTAATGCGAACGAGGAAAAAGGGGAAAAGATTCCGGAAAGAAAAATGAAGATTGTCTCCTATTTGTGGCTGTTTCCAAACAAACAAGGATAAAAGTGTGTTTTTTTTGTCGGATTAGGCGGAAATCCTTGCAATGTAGAATCATTTCATATAAGATAAACAATAAGTAACTTTATTAGGAAAATCAAAGTGAAGAGCAAGGAAGAATAAAAGGAACATCCAATCAAGTGGGGGCGCTGGAAGAATGTCAAACAAAGGGCAGCAAATCATGCAGTTTTATGCGGTTTATTACGCGAGATATGATGGAGAAGTAGCAAAAGATGATTTGTTTTACGAACTCCGCCGGGATTTTTTTGCTGATGGACGGAGACTGAAAAATAAAGTGGTTCGGCGGTTGAATGAAACCGATTATCGATATTCTTATGTATTGGAATCCGGCAGTCCCATGAAATGGAAGAAACTGGCGGGGTATCGTCTGTTGGAAAAAAGTTTTTCGGAATCGGATGGAAGCTATCAGATTGTTACGCAAGACGCCCAGAAATATATTAGAAAGGCAGCTTTTTTTGATTTTGACCATCGATGGAAACGGACAGAATATTTTTCTCCAGATGTAAGGAAGATCCCCACCGCTATTTTAATGCCGGCACAAGGGGAAGAGGCGATTACGGTCAAAGAGTATGCCCCGCGCGCTGGAGAGGAAAATGGATATACATTATATCCTTGTGAGATTCCAGAGGATACAGAAGAATTGACGCTGCTCAATGGCGCTACGGGTATTCCGGAAGTGGTAGCCAGGACAAATCAAGGGGATTTTTACTTTTGCAGGGAGGAAGAGGTGGAGCGGAGAAAAACCGTATTGCAGGCGATCCGGAATGGGAACCAGGCAAAACCTTTATTCGTTCCGGAAAGAAAGCAGAAGGAAAGCGAAGAAGACGCCGACCAGGAAAAAGGTTTTCATGTGGAGGATCCCACAGAGAATGACCAGGAATCTATACTTCCCATCTCTCAGGAATTGCTTTTGACAGAAAATAAAGGGGAACAGGTACAACAGCTCAAGTCAGAAGTGGAAGCTGCATTGAGCCGGTATGAGAAGATGGATACCTATCAATGGGGCGCAACATCCCCGGAACTGGAAAAGTATAAAGAAAAAACAGAGATCCCCCAATTGAAATTAAAAGAGAAAGAGGAAATCCCGTTCCCAGAAGGAGAGGCTCCTCAGGAACAGACAGAAGAAAAAATTCCCGATACGGTAGAGGATTCTCAAGACAAAAAGGAAGCCCCGGCCAGTGAAGTGCCTTGTGTTGAGGAGGAAAAACCCGCTTATATATATGATCGAAAAATTCCTGATGAATCTTTTTCCCAGCGGGCGGATGGAAAAGAAAATCAAAAAGAAGGCTATACATACCGGCGTTATAATGTCATGGTAAAACCGATGGCAAGGGATACTTACCTGGGGTCTATTCCTCCTATTCGCCAGGCAATCCCTCACAAGGAAGAGGAAGAGCCTCTGATTTATGACGATGCGGAAGAGGCAAACAGGCATACAGCGGGATGTAATGGGGTGGAAAATGGTTGCCCTTATGCCATCCAGGGGAAAATGAGAATTGATGTTTCCCCGGAAGAAAGCTACTATTATTATGGGAATATTGTGGATGGCAAGAGAGAAGGCCGCGGAAGGACCGCTATGCAAAACGGCTGTACGGCTTATGAAGGGACTTATGAAACGGACAGGCGGGAAGGATTCGGCGTTTATTATTATAAAACGGGCCGTTTGTGCTATGCCGGCAATTGGAAAGCCAATAAGCGGCACGGAACAGGCGTGGCGTTCCGCCCGCACGATGGAACCGTCCAGGTAGGCTGTTGGGAGGAAGATATACCAGTAGGAATGGCTTCCCGTTTTGACAGCAATGGCAACCTGCTTTTTGCCGGCCGATGGGAAAACGGAAAGAGACAGGGAGCCGGCGTTACCTATCACGCGCAGGACGGCAGAATTTTTGTAGGACAATGGAAAGATGATGTATTAACAGGGAAAGGCACGGAATTTGACGGAGAAGGGAATCTGTTATATACAGGGGGATGGAAAGACTGTAAGCGCAATGGTTTTGGGACAGAGTACCGGGAATCGGGGGAAGTTCTGTACAGCGGGATGTGGAAAGACAATCAATATCATGGGGAAGGTACCCTCCATTTGGCCAATGGGCACATGATCCAAGGGCAATTTCAAGAGGGGCAAGTCCATGGACATGCGGCGGAATATGATGCCCATGGTTTTAAATGCTATGAGGGAACCTGGGAAAATGGCCAATATCATGGGGAAGGATGTAAATTTTTTCCCAGTGGAGGGAAGTACCAGGGCCTTTTTCAGAAAGGGCTTCCCCAAGGATACCTAAAGGGGTTTGATGCCCAGGGCCAGCTCGTTTATGAAGGAGAATGGAAAGACGACCAATTTTGCGGAGAAGGAAGCTATTACTATCAAGGAGAAAAAGTCTATGAGGGAAGCTTCCGGGATAACTGTTATAATGGACACGGCTACCAATATCAAAACGGGAATTACGTCTTTTCCGGAAATTTTAAAAATAATGAGAGAGACGGATACGGTTGCAGCTACCAGGATGGAAAACTACAGTACGCGGGACTTTGGAAAGCTGATTTATACAGTGGCGTTGGCGTTCTTTATGAAGGAGGGAAAGCCAAATACGCAGGGGAGTTCCAAAATGGCAAGCTGCATGGAAGAGCCAACACCATACAGGATGGGAAAGTGTATGAGGAAGGCGTCTATGAGGATGGAAAACTGGTTTATGTCAAACGGTATGATTTGGAGTATGGGACCCTGCAGTTTGAAGGTAATATGTTAGAAGGAAGACCCAATGGAATGGGATGTTTCTTTACCCCATTTGGAGAGAAGAAAGAGGAAGGTATCTTTGTGGATGGGGAATTGCGCAAGAGCATGAAAGTTAGCCCCCGTACTTTGGAGCCGTTGCCGGAACAGGAGACCATGCTGAACACCGAATATGGTAAATTTTGTGTCGTCCCAGCATATGCAGTGGAGCAAGCTCAGAATGGTGGCGTTTACTCCGGACAGATGAAAGACGGGATAGCTGACGGAAAGGGAACCCTTTTGTACCAGGATCATCGGTATACCGGATGCTTTTCCCAAGGGAAACCCCAGGGAAAAGGAATTTTATATTGTGATGACGGAACTACATTAGTAGGAGATTTTGTGCAGGAGCCTGTTCCTGGGACACGGCATGTCCGTTTTGATAACGGCATATCCTATGATTATTGCCCCATGACGGAAGAAAATAAATAGACGAGAAAGGTGTGAACGATCTTGATACGGTCGTTCACACCTTTCCCATTTTTATGGGATGGGAAATTTTTGGAATATCAGGAAAACAATGGGAAGGATCTATAATGGTATTATAAATGGATTGGATAGAAATGCATAATATGGAATTTGGGGAATGCATTGTACTGGGAGGCAGTGACCATCAAATTTTGATGGTGGACTGTGGTTCCATGAATTCCAGGATTCAGGAGACAGAGGAAACTGTTTATGATTATATAGAAAAAGGTATTTTGCCCCGATATGAAGAAGCGGAGGGCAGAAGCTTTTTGCTGACCCACTATCATCGGGACCATATTTCCGGCCTTTTTTATATTTTGGAAGCCGCCCCTTATTTTTTTGATCGGATATATCTACCTGCTACCCCTGTAGACAGCCAGGGAAGGGCCCTTTTGCTGGAAATTGCCGTATATATTTTTACTTTTTGGGGGAGAAAGAGCGAATATTTTCAGACCAGCATAGTTCCCCTGCGTATTTTTGAGAATCTGCGCCGGATTGTAGGTTCTGAAGCTGTTTATACGTTAGGAAGAGGCAGTACCTTTCTTTTTGATGATGTGGAATATGATGTGCTATGGCCTGCGTGGGAACATTATCCTTTTTCAGAAACGCTGATAGATATCGTGGAAGAACTGGACGTATGCCTATCTTCCCCATATTCAGGAAGGAAGGCGGCAAAGTTTTTACGTCTGAAGGAAAAATTTTGTCAAGAGTATGTTTACTGCTGTGAATTGTGTTCCGAAGAGACCCGGGGCCAGCCTGCGGAAATTGAAAGAGCGATGGACCGGCTGCAAGACTGTCTGGAGCAGTTAGAAGATCTTTCTGAGGATTTACACAAATTGCCGTGCTCTCAGGATGTGATAGAAATTTTAAGCCGCCCCTCTATGCGTAATGAATATAGCCACCAACAAAATACCGCCAGTATCGTATTTCATAATTACCGGCAGCAGGAGGCCTCCTATAATGATATTTTAATGACAGGAGACGCCACTCCAGAAACCTTTGACACTATTGCAGAGGACTTATATGATGGATATTATATTTTTAAGGCCCCTCATCATGGGACTTCAGGCAATTGGTCCCATATTTTTCAGGATATTGCCAAATCTCATATTTTAATTTCCAATGGGGACTATCATGCGGCGGGCATGGTTTGCGGGGAATATCAGGAAGAGGAGGGGATCAAACATTGTACCAACCGTTATGCCTGCGCGTGGTTTCTTGAAAACGGTTATTGCTGCAATCATATGTGCGAATGTTTTGAATACCAGGAGCGCGGGGGCGCGCCGAAAAAATGTCCAAAATGTAAGGGCCATAGCAGGGCGGCGGACTGCGGTATTTATGTGATCTCCGGGCAATCAGAACGCGGATGCCTGTGCGACATATTGGAATCAGAAGCTTGGTGATGGAATAGGAGAAGGGAGAAAATAAATGAGGACTTTATATGTGACAGACTTAGATGGGACGTTGCTTACGCCGGAAAAACAGGTATCTCAGGAAACGGAAGCCATCTTGAATAGGCTTATCCAGCAGGGAATGCTGTTTACCATAGCTACTGCAAGGAGTTCATCAGCGTTTGATCTGCTGTCCGGCCTGCATTTGACATTGCCGGGGATTTTACTCAATGGGGTTTTGCTCTACGACTTTATCAAAAAGAAATATGTGGACTGCTCCCCCATTGCTCCTCAGGATGCCTGCAGGATTTTGGAAATCCTAAAACAACACCATCATTTATCCTTTTTATATCGCTTGGTTGAAGGGGAAATTGGAGTAGAATTTGAAACATTACACAATACGTTTGAACAAAACTTTTATGAAGAGCGAAGAGAAAAGGGATACAAATGGTTCCGCCGAGTGGAACATATAGAAATCGGGGATCAGGATTCTGTGATTTATTTCACCATGATGGATACCAAAGAGATACTGGAACCGATCTTTGAAGAGGTCAGCCGGGTGGAAGGAGTTCGCCCGGTACTGTATCGGGACAATTATTCCGGCCTTTACTTTTTGGAGATTTTCAGCCGGCATGCGAGTAAAAGTGAAGGAGTCAAAAAACTAAAAGCATACTGTAATGCACAGCGGGTGGAAGCTTTTGGAGACAATCTAAATGATATTGACATGCTCCATATGGCGGATAAAGCCCTGGTGGTGGCGGACGGCGTTCCCCAAGCAAAACAAGTGGCGGATGAGATCATAGGAAGCAGCCGTGAAAATGGGGTAGCCTATTATTTACAGGAACACTGGGGTGCACAAGAAGGCTAAATAATTGAAATCGTTCAGACAGGCAGAGAAAAAAACAGACCATATCAAAAGATAAAACTGCTGGAAAGCTTTTTAGGCAGTTTTTCTATGCTGGTATGTAGCACTTAAAAATAGAAACGGTTGTAGTTTTTGGATGTTTTTATTATCATGAAAAAAGATAGAAGAAAGATGAGAATGACATCTATGGATATCACAAAGATAATCCGGAGCAATCGAAAAACAATAGCGTTAGAAATCAATGAACAAGGGGAATTGATAGTAAGGGCTCCTCAACGAATCTCCCGTAAACAATTGGAGGGTATTGTAAAAAACCACGGCAATTGGATTGAGAAAAAGAGGAAGGAAATACAAGATAGGCCCAAACCCATCCGTCATCGATTGGAAGAGGGGGAACCAGTCTTATATTTAGGCACTTGGTATTCCCTAAACTTGGAGGAAAAAGAATCCGGGGTGCACCTTCAGGGCACTTGTCTGATGGTGCCAAAAACCTCCCCAGAACAGAAAAAAGAGAAAATAGAACGCTGGTACCGGGAACAAGCGCGAGAAATTTTGATCCCTAGAATCTATCAGTACGCCCAAAAGTATGGGTTCCAAGTCCAGGGGGCGAAAATTACTTCGGCAAGAACCCGCTGGGGCTCCTGTTCAGGGAAAAATACAATTTGTCTTTCCTGGTATTTAATTATGGCCCCGCTTCCCGTCATTGATTCTGTAATCATCCATGAGTTATGCCATACGGTTTACCACGACCATTCGAGCCGGTTTTGGGCATTGGTAAGGCAGAAAATGCCCGACTATCAGCGACACAGGCAATGGTTAAAGGATCACCGCCAATGGCTGTGCTTTGACTGCGAATAAGAGGTATTGCCAGCAAAAAATTTAGTTTCCCCTCATTTCGCTTGACTCATTTTCCTCTGTGATGTTACACTTAGTGAACTTCATAAAAATTCTTTTCTATTTTTGGATAAGGTCAAAGGGAGGATTGATATGACCAGTCTTTTGATTCGTTTGTTCATCAAAAATCATTCCCAAACAGAAAACCAACAGGTAAGGCAGAAATATGGCTTACTTGGGGGGATCGTTGGAATCGTTTGCAATGTGGCATTATTTCTGGCCAAATTAGTTGCAGGGCTGTTGACAGCTTCTATTTCCATTACAGCGGATGCCTTGAATAACCTTTCGGATGCCGGTTCCTCTATTGTCACTCTGATTGGTTTTAAAATGTCAGGAAAGCCGGCGGATGACGAGCATCCCTTTGGGCATGGAAGGATGGAATATATTTCCGGGTTTATCGTGTCGGTGGCCATTATTTTGGTGGGGATTGAACTGATCCGCTCTTCGATAGACAAGATTATCCATCCAGAAGAAGTCACGTTCAGCATTTTATCTGTGGTGATCTTGTTGGTTTCCATAGGAGTGAAATTGTGGATGGGGCTGTTTAACCGTAAATTAGGAAAGATGATCGATTCCGCCGCCCTAAAAGCCACAGCGATGGATAGTATCAGTGATGTGGTGACCACCTCTACAGTATTGCTGGGAATTTTGGTCAGTGTGCTTACAGGATTCTCTATCGACGGCTATGCAGGGGTAATCGTGGCGATATTTATTTTATATACGGGATTTATGACAGCAAAGGATACATTGAATTTGTTGTTAGGGGAAGCGCCCGATGTGAAGTTTGTCCAGGAGATCGAGAAAGAAGTGCTTTCCTATGAAGATGTGGTAGGCGTGCATGATTTAATTGTACACAATTATGGTCCTGGCAGAAGTGTGATTTCCCTGCATGCGGAGGTTCCCTGCCATATTGATATTTTGAAGATCCACGACACCATTGATACCATTGAGCGGGATCTCAAGAAAAAATTTGGCTGTGATTGTGTCATCCATATGGACCCAATTGTTACAGACGATCAAAAGATCAATGAAGTACACGGGAAAATGGAAACTTTGGTTAAACTGATTGATCCTTCTATCACCATCCATGATTTTCGTATGGTAGAGGGGCCTACCCACACGAATCTGATTTTTGATGTAGTGGTTCCTCATAAGTTCCGTTTAAGCGATGAGCAGGTTGTAGAAGCGGTACGATATGCCGCCCAGACGCTGGATAAAACTTATGAGGTTGTAATCAATGTAGATAAAACTTATGTGTATCGGGAGAATTAGAGAATCATAAAAAAGACACATAAAATTAGGAGAAAAGGGGCGTTTCTTGTATGAAAGGTGATGGAACGCTCAAAAATAAAAAAAGAATATCTTGTTCATAAAAAATTAGTGCTGACAAGAAGAAAAATGCTTTTTGGAGAAAGGAGACTTCTAATGACAGAGACAGATGTATTGATTATTGGAGCGGGACCCGCAGGGCTGACAGCGGCTATTTATGCATTAAGAGGAGGATTTCGGGCGATTGTATTTGACCGTCTATTTTATGGAGGGCAAGTGGCCACAACCAGTGAAGTAGAAAATTATCCGGCGATCGAAAAAATCAGCGGTCCGGAATTTTCCATGAATTTGTATCAGCAAGCCCTTGCCCAAGGGGCGGAAGTGCGGCTGGAAGAAGTAGAACAGGTATCCCTGGAAGGGGAAATAAAGACAGTGGTAACTACCCAGGGAACATATACAGGAAAAACCCTTATTATTGCCAACGGCGCGCAGAGAAGAAAGTTGGAATGTGAAGGCGAAGAGCGCCTCACAGGGCACGGAGTTTCCTATTGCGCTACTTGCGATGGAGCCTTTTTCAGAGAAAAAGAAGTAGCCGTGGTAGGAGGGGGAAATACCGCACTGGAAGACGCTTTATTCCTCTCTAAGCTGTGCAGCAAAGTATATTTAATTCATCGGAGGGATAGCTTCCGGGGAGAACATATGCTGGTAAAATCCGTAATGGAACAAAGTAATATTCACATTTTATTTGATAGTGAAGTAACAGCGATTGAAGGAGAAAAAAGTGTTACCCATATTCAGGTGAAAGACCATCAAAGCCAGGAAAATTATCAGCTTCCAGTGAGCGCTATCTTTATAGCGATTGGAATGAAGCCGGATAATCAGTTATTCGCGGGAAAAATTCCCTTAGATGAAAGTGGATATTTGGCAGTTGGGGAGGATTGCACCACCCCCATCCCTGGGGTTTACGTGGCAGGAGATAGTAGAACTAAATTTTTGCGCCAGATTATTACAGCCGCAGCGGACGGAGCAGTGGCCGCTGTACAGGCAGAAAACTATATGAACTGGAAAAATAGGGAATAAAGTGGTTTTTCATCGACAAAAAGAAAAGAATTTGTAATAAAACATAGAATATTTTACAATATTGTAAGGGTAATGGCTCGCTTCATACCTTGATTTTCGCTAACAGAATATGGTATACTGCTAACGGTTTAATGAATAAATCTTAGGAATCTAAAAGCAACCAAATAGTATGGATTGGTTGCATAATGGTTAGTTAAGAGGGAATGGAATGATAAATTTAGACAATTTATGTATGGGATGCATGAAAGAACGAGAGGGACAGACAATTTGTCCTCACTGCGGTTACAATGATTCCCAGCCTCAGCCGGTGATCTGTTTACCACGCAGGACAGTGTTACAGGACCGTTATGTGGTAGGAAAACGGTTAGACAGCAATGGAGAAGGAATCGGGTATTTAGGATATGATTCTGTTGCAGGTACACCGGTATATATCCGGGAGTTTATGCCGGAAAATCTGGCCTCTCGAAAGGGAACCGCTGCCGAAGTTATTCCCGGATGTGA
>CAKUYY010000037.1 GCA_934717555.1 uncultured Clostridium sp. | reverse complement strand
GTTTCATCAGGGAAACGGCCGCCCCGCACCGGATCAGGCCCGGCTCCTCCACATGGATCGTCTCAAAGTCCCCGCATAGGTGCAGAACCACGCCATGTACACCTTCGTCAGGGACCAGGAGATTGGAACCCTTCCCCAGTACCATCCAAGGGAGATTTTCTTCCCAGCAAAGGCTCAGTAGCTGGGATAATGCCCGGACGCTAGGCGTTTCGATCCATAAATCCGCGGGTCCCCCGATATGGAAAGAGGTATAACGGCTGAGATTTTCCTGCCTTTTGACCGCACATCCGGCATTCTGGGCAATTTGTTGGATGTTTTCGTATCGATCCATGAAATCCTCCTGTGAAAATAGATTCTGCCGCCGAGTGGGCGGCAGAGTATCGTCATATGATATGAATGAAAACTTTCCATCCAGTTTCTCCAACCGATTGATGGAAAAATGAAAGCTTATTTACGCTATTATGTGGATTTGTCCTGTGTGGTTTCTTATTACAGAAGCCCGCAATCACTCAGGTATGCTTCAAACCGTTCCCAGCTGCTGTTGACCACCAATTCCTCCGGAAAACCGATTTCTTCCAACATACGCAAAGCCTGCTCCGCTTTCCCTACCTGCGTACAAAAATGGGCGTCAGAATTGACAATCACCGGGACCTCAAACTTCTTGCATAATTTGGCGATTTCCCGGCAATTGGCGACAGCGCTTTTCCGCACTCGGAAAGAATTATTATTGATCTCCACCAGTTTTCCGTATCTTCCAAACTCTGGGATAACCTTCTCGTAATCGAAACGGAACGACTGCATCCCGCAATGGCCGATCACACGCACCCGGGGATCTTTGGCCACGCCCAGCCAGGCCTGGGTGCACATGTCCTCGTCCCTGGGACCGGGAAGGGTGGCTTCATGCATAGAGGCGATGACCCATTCCAGGCAATTGGGCATGGGGTCACAGAAATCCAGGGTTCCATCATAATCGATCACGTTTGCCTCCATCCCTTTGAGCACACGCACCCCCTGTACCACCTTAGGAATACAAGTCATATTTTGAAAATACCACTTGCCGGGGGAACCTGGCATGGCGCTGGCGTGGTCTGTAACAGCCAGGGCGCACAAATCCATGCGGGCAGCCTCCTGGATCAGTTCCATCCAAGTGCTGTAGGCGTGCGTTGAGGCAATGGTATGGCAATGGGTATCCGCTGCAATTCTCATGAATGATATGCTCCTACCTTCTGCTTTTATGCGTAGTTAAAATAAATTCCAATTGATCTTTTGGCTTTCCTCTTTTCCTTCGTCAGAAACATCCATTCCCAGGCTTTGCAGCAATTCCTTCGCCGCGTTGAAGCCCATCTTTTTCTGCCGGTTGTTCATGGCCGCGACTTCGATGATAATGGCCAAGTTCCTTCCCGGCTTGACCGGAATAGTAAGGATCGGTACCTTTAAGCCCAATATTTCCGTATACTCGTTGTCCATCCCCATCCGGTCGTATACCTTAGAGCTATCCCACAGCTCCAGGTTAATCACCATATCGATTTTTTCCGTCAGTTTTACCGCGCCCATACCAAAGATCCGGCGGGCATTGATAATACCGATGCCGCGTAGCTCGATAAAATGGCGGATATTCTCCGGCGCGGAGCCCACCAGGGACTTTTTAGAAACCCTGCGGATCTCCACGGCGTCGTCGGCGATCAGCCGGTGGCCGCGCTTGATGAGTTCAATGGCTGTTTCACTTTTTCCTACGCCGCTGTCCCCCACCAGAAGCAGGCCTTCGCCGTATACCTCAACCAGTACCCCGTGGCGGGTAATGCGGGGCGCAAGCTCTACGTTCATGTAGGAAACCAGAGCGGCCACCAGGCTGGAAGTGGTGTCCGCCGTGCGCAGGATGGGGACATCGTTTTCTTTCGCCGTGGCCATCAATTCCTCAAAGGGCTCCAAATTCCGGGAAATGATAATGGCCGGAGGGCGGCGGGACAGAAGCTCTGACAAGGCATGATACCGTTCTTCCGGGGAAAAACGGGCCAAAAAAGCATGTTCCGTATTTCCGATAATCAGTACGCGGGTATTGTCGTAATATTCAAAGAACCCAGTGAATTCCAGCCCGGGACGGCTAACATCCCGGGAGGAAATCAAAACTTCTTCCGGGCTGCCGGGCATATACAAGGTTTCCAGCGTCAGTTCTTTGATGATATTTGCCAGGGAAACAGTGAAAGTAACGGCCATAATGTGACACACCTACTTCAAAAAGATTTGCTATTATTATATCGCACAATTAAAAAACTTTAAAGACAATATTCAAATATTTCGCCTTTATTCCGATTGAACCCATGAAAAAATGTGCTATAATGATTCAATATATGGAATGTTATCCTGTTTTAGGAAGCCCTTTTTGTTGATTTTTTCAGAGGAGCACCATTATTTCCTTATGGCAAGCTCCTGTTTTATTCTTTACCAAAGTAAGGATGGATACCATGCGCATTGTATTATTTACCGAGGCATACCTTCCCCAGGTGGGAGGGGTTATTTCCCACGTCTCTTTTTTGGCGGAACAGCTTACCTCTATGGGACATGAGGTGTTGGTGGCCGTTTCCGATTTAAACGCCAGGGATTTTCATCTGGACCACGGGATACTCCGATGCCCGGCCAAGGAAGCCCGGAACGCTTATGGGTTTTCCATGGCCAATCCCGGCAGCAATGAGTTTTCCAAGATGTTAGAACGCTTCAAACCTGATGTCATCCATGTTCATACCGCTTCGCCAATGGGACAGGCCGCCGTGAAATTCGCCAACCGTTACGACCTCCCTTTGGTATTTACCATTCATGAGTATTTTGAACACCAGCTCCATTACCTGTGTTCCCGTATAGGAGAACCGTTTGCCAAAATAAAATACCGTGGGATGTTCCGGGAAATGGTTGACAACGCCGATATCCTCACAGCCCCTTCCAAGAAAGCGGAAGAGTATTTGCAAGCTTCTAAAAGCAAGGTCCCCTTTACCATCATTCCCAATCAAGTGGATTCTTATTTCTTCCATTATCAAAATATATCAGAATCGAAAATACAGCATCTGCGCCGCAATCTCAATCTTTCCCCCGATAGTACCGTGGCTATTTTTGCAGGGCGCCTCACCGTCGATAAAAGCGTAGAATGCCTGTTGGAGCAATGGGCTTCCCAGATCAAGCCTTCTGATAACCTGCATCTGCTGATTGTAGGGGACGGCCCGGAAGCGGAGCCGCTCTCCGTTTGGGCCCACGACTTAAAAATAAGCAGCCAGGTCAGCTTTATAGGAACGGTACCACACGAAAAAATGCCGGAGTATTACGCGGTCAGCGATGTGTTTGTTTCCGCCTCTCAGCACGACCTGATGTCGATAGCGGCTTTAGAGGCGGTAGCCTGCGGGCTTCCCACCCTGCTGCCCCATGACAAATGGGACGCGAGTCAGGTGAAAGAAGGGGTCAGCGGCTTTTCTTATCGTTCCGCGCGGGAATTTGGGGAATATTTGAAGAAGTTTGCGTCCCTTTCGCCGCATCGCAGGCAGATATTAAAAAGAGTGGTGCGCAGCAGTATCCAAGATATCCCCCAACATGCCCTTGCCGCCCAAATGCTGGAAGTCTATGGCGAGGCGCTGCGCTTGCATACATATGATGACAAGACAGAACTGTAATCCCTGCTTTAAGTTGCCAGCATAGCTAGGGAATGGAATAAAGAATTGCGCTTTTCATAGTATCGTTTGGGTAATCCGCAATACAAAGAAGCATCCTTTTCATGGGGGAAAGGATGCTTCTTTTTTTGAGAAAATATCAAGTTTTTCAAGGGGATCAAGAAAGATATCAACGATTTTTTAAAAGATTAGGTGTAGGAATCTTTCAGTACTTTAAAATGAAAATAGGATCCCCAATCATTAATATAAGAAACAGAATGTCACCGTGACAATACATGTTTTAAATCGGAAACAAATTCTACCTGTTGCTTTTTTAAATAGGATTTCACAAAAGGCTTCATCAACATCTTTTTGGCGGTCACGTCTTCTGTAAAATCTATTTCGGTATTTTCACCGTTCTGGGTAAAAATACCGATCCAATGTCCTTTCATATTACTGTTTTCCATATCAAATTCCCAACGCTGATACGGTTCTATGACAGTGATGGTAAAAGTGGTTGCATACCCCTTTTTTGTATATTCCACAAACTGTTTTTCATTCAGGATTTTCGTTTTGCTGAGGTCACTGCGCCATGTGCTGTAATGTTCCACGGAAGTAACAACGTCCCATACTTTATGAATATCGCACCGAAAAGTAGCTGTAATGTTAGAATTTGCCAAAAGGAATGCCTCCTTACTTTTCATTTGGAAATGTTCCGTACATTGGGGGCAGCTCTACATTTTTTGTTTTTGATTTTGTGGGATATTTTCACTTTTGAAGGGGGGCCTATTATTTGCTCTCTCCAGATTTATTCATACTTTCCCTTTCCTTTTCTGCCGGTAAAACCAATAAGACAGCCCGCCGGGAATCCCAATCCACAGCAAAACCACAACCATAGATAATACCTCAAAATTTGCTACACAGCTTACACCCGCTAGGTAGATCAAAGCCAGGGGAATAGAAAGATATCCAATGGTTCTATGGGCTACGATCCAGGTATCCTCATCTGATACGGTCCAGGGAAGGCGCAGGCCGGTATACCGGTTAAAGGGCAGTTTGGGAGAGATATTGCCGGCAAACAAGATTACGGCCGCTATGATAGTTGCGGCGAAATATTTTTCCCCATTTTCCGGCAGATAAAAAATACCGGTTTTGATCAAAACACAACAGACGATACAGGCGGCCAGAAGGATGACATTAAAAATAGTAGCGGCTTTTAAAGTCCTGTTTTTCGGGTGATCTTCGGGGAGGTCACAGAGTTCCCCCATATGCCGGTAAAGGACCAGTACGGCAAATAAAAGGCATCCTGTCATAAGTAAAATAGATAGGATCGGAATTTTCACAACAAGGGACACCAATAGGGAGAGAAACGACAGCGCAATAATAAGCCCGCGGGCTTTACTGACATTCATGGGGATTTTCTCCTTTCCGGTCCAGCAGTTCCGCCAGGGAAACCATCATCTCCTGTACCATGGAGAGGTTGAGGGAATAGATCATCTGGTTTGCTTTGCGCTGGGCGGTAACGATTTCCGCCCGTTTTAAAATATCAAGATGCCTGGAAATAGAGGGCTGGGAGATATCAAAATGGTCGGCGATCTCCCCAGCGGTTAGGTTTTTCCATTTGAGCAGGCGGATAATTTCGCGCCGGTAAGGGCTGGCGAGCGCCTGAAAAAAATCATCATTCATAAAACGGCCTCCTTTATTTTTGATTATAGCTAAATTGCTATATAACGTCAATTCCTTTTTCAGAAAAAACAAGGATAACGTCCAAGGGAAAAGAGAGGTGCTTTTCTTTTGACAAGAACAGGCATCTCTTTTCATTGCCATCCTTCTGAGACAATGTTATAATAAATTGAAAAAATGTTGTATTTTGTAGGGTTATGCTGTTGGGGAGATCAGAGCTCCCAAACTTAGGCGGCAATGGAGGCAGGGGATGAATCAGGAAGAAAGTTTTTGGCACCGTGTTTTTTGCGTTGTGCGGGAAATACCGAAAGGCTATGTGGCCACCTATGGGCAGGTTGCTTTTCTCGCGGGAAAACCACGGGGAGCCCGGGCGGTGGGTTGGGCGCTGCGCAGCTGCCCGTTTCCAGAAATCCCCTGTCACCGGGTGATCAATGCGAAGGGGCTGCTGGCGCCTCCAGGGGTATTTGGCGATGGGGTTCAGAGGGAAAGGCTGGAGAAAGAAGGGGTCCTTTTTTTAGAAAACGGATGTGTCAATCTCAAACAGTGCCTTTGGGATCCCTGGATGCAGCCGGAAGAGCCCACAAGCGGCGGGAATCCTTTCCTGTGACAGAAAGGGGAGCCTGTTTGATAATAAGGAAAAATTAGCAAGATCTTTCGATAGAGGATATGAAAGGATCAAGCGGTTGAGAAATAGAAAAAAGGGGCAGGGGCCGCATGCGGTAAAAAGCGGGCCTCAGGGCTGTTCCATTTTTAGGGAAACAGCCGGAGGAATACCCCATAGTAGGAGGGACCGATAAGATCGTGGGAAAAATAAATCATAAATTAGCGGGAGGAACATCTTTTGTACGCGGCCTGCGGGATGGAATGCCTATTTGTCTGGGCTATATATCCGTATCCTTTGCATTTGGCATGATGGTCACGGAAAACGGTATGCCGGTATGGCTTGCCGTGCTGATTTCCATGACTAATTTTACCTCTGCCGGGCAGTTTGCCGGGACGGAACTGATCCTTTCCGGCGCGATGTATGTGGAAATCGCTATCACTACGTTTGTCATCAACATCCGGTATATGCTGATGTCGCTTTCCCTGTCTCAAAAGATTGACCCAAACATGAGCATGTGGAAGCGGTGTGTGCTCTCTTTTGGCAATACGGATGAAGTATTCGCGGTAGCCATGCAGCATGAGGGAAAAGTAAGGGCCAACTATCTGGCGGGACTGATCGCTACCCCCTATCTGGGCTGGACGCTTGGGACTTTTTTGGGGGCGGCCGCCGCCGGTGTCTTGCCGGAATCCGTGAGAAGCGCTCTGGGTATTGCCATCTATGGGATGTTTATCGCCATTATCATCCCGCCGTCCCGGAAGCTGAAGCCCGTGGCGTTTACCGTAGTGCTGGGGGCCTTGATTTCCTGTGTGTTTCACTATGTACCGGGGCTCAACAGCCTCTCCAGCGGATGGATTATCATTATCTGTGCGGTACTGGCTTCCGCGGCGGCGGCGCTGCGCTATCCGGTGAATGACGAAGAAGAGGGGGAAGAGAACGGGTGAACTATACCAGAATTCTGATCGGCGTGGCCATTATGGCCCTTGTCACCTATATTCCCCGCATGCTCCCCCTGGCGATTTTCCGGAAGAAAATAAAAAGCCGGTTTATCCGCTCCTTTTTGGCGTATGTACCCTATGCCGTACTGGCGGCCATGACCTTCCCGGAAATCCTGTATTCTACCTCTAATGTGATTTCCGCGGTAGCGGGATTACTAGTGGCCCTGGTGCTTTCCTATTTTGGGAGGGGGCTGCTTACCGTGGCGCTTTCTTCCACGGCGGTGGTCTTTGTGGTGGAACAGATTTTAAAATGGATGGGACAAGCTTAGATAGATACAACTAACTTATATATTGGCCATGTAATTAAGATGAAGTGAGGAAACAGAATGTCTGTGGCAAAAAATCAAATAGTAGAACTAGAGATCACGAGCCTGACCGCCCAGGGAAGCGGGATAGGCCGGATAGAAGGGATGGCGGTATTTGTTCCAGCCACCGCCCAGGGTGACGTGATCCGCGCGAAAATCCTCAAAGTAGCGAAAAACTATGCCTTTGGCAAAATAGAAGAGATCCTCTGCCCATCTCCGGACCGGGTAGTATCCCAGTGCCCCCAGTTTCCAAAATGCGGCGGATGCCTGACCCGCCATATCTCCTATGAGGCGGAACTGAAAGCCAAAGAACAGCAGGTCAAGGACGCTTTGACCCGGATCGGCGGTTTTTCTGACCTGGAAGTGCTCCCCATCATCGGGGCGGATCACCCGGATCACTACCGCAACAAAGCGCAGCTTCCCGTTGCGGCGGGGGCAGATGGAGGGCTACACATGGGATTCTACGCCCCTCACAGCCACCGAGTGGTGGACGCGCAGACTTGCCTGCTCCAGCCGGAAATTTTTCGGACTGTGACCGATACCGTCCGCCAGTGGGCGGAAAAATTCCAGCCCCAGCCCTATGACGAGCGCACTCATACGGGAAAATTCCGTCATCTGTACATCCGGTACGGGGAAAAGACCGGGGAGGTCATGGTGTGCCTGGTGGTCAACGGCAACGGGCTGAAAGGGGAACAGGAGCTTGTGAGGATGCTCCGGGAAACCGTGCCGGGATTAAAAAGCGTGGTAGTCAACCACAATCGGGAGCGCACCAATGTAATTTTGGGCAAGAAATGCCGTACGATTTGGGGACAGGATTTCATCACCGACGAGCTTTGCGGGCTAAGGTTTAAGATTTCACCCCTGTCCTTTTATCAGGTGAACCGCAGCCAGGCGGAAAGGCTGTATGGAATCGCGAAAAAATACGCTGGCCTGACCGGAAAAGAAACCCTGCTGGATCTTTATTGCGGGACCGGTACCATCGGTCTCACCATGGCGGATCAGGCAAAGGAGATCATCGGGGTGGAGATCGTCGAGCAGGCGGTTGCGGACGCCTGGGAAAACGCCCGGCGCAATGGGATACCAAACGCCCGTTTTTTGTGCGCGGACGCCCCTAAGGCCGCCGAGCAGCTGGCAAAAGAAGGCGTTTCCCCAGATGTGATTGTCCTGGACCCGCCTCGCAAAGGCTGCGGGGAAGAACTGGTTCAGGTGGCGGCGGGCATGAACCCCAAACGGATTGTTTATGTATCCTGCGACCCCGCCACCCTGGCCCGGGACCTGAAATATTTCGCCCAGCGGGGCTATGCGCCCCGGCAGGCCGTGCCCGTGGATCTATTTCCTCGGACGGGGCATGTGGAGACGGTAGTATTATTGTCCAAACTCAAAGTCGACCATCATATCGAAATAGAACTTAAGATGGATGAGTTGGATTTAACGGCGGCGGAAAGTAAAGCAACCTACGATGAAATCAAAGCTTATGTTTTGAACAAGTACGGACTAAAAGTAAGCCAGCTTTATATCGCTCAGATAAAAAGAAAGTGTGGAATCATCGAAAGAAAAAATTATAACGTATCCAAAAAGGAAGATGCGAAAGTACCGCAGTGCCCGCCAGAGAAAGAGGCAGCGATTATGGACGCATTAAAGCATTTTCAAATGATTTGAAAAATTTTATAAATACGCCGTTTTCGGACGGCGCTCACTTCAAAAGGTGTTGCTTTCGGGCAGCGCCTTTTGTTTTGCCGGTCTGAGAGAAAAGGGGGTGAAAACATGGCCGAGCCGGGTGCATTGGATTACTTTTACGGAACGGAGGCAGAACAATATACCTTTTACCGGATTCCGAAGGTGTTGTTTACCGACCCCGGCTTCCGGCGTATAACAGCAGACGCGAAAATCCTGTACGGCCTGATGTTAGACCGCATGGGGCTGTCCATACGCAACGGCTGGCTGGACGAACAGGAGCGCGTGTTCATCTACTTCACGTTGGAAGAAACGATGGACGCGATGTGCTGTGGCCATAATAAGGCGGTGTCCCTGTTCACCGAGTTAGACAAGGTGGGCCTGATCGAGCGCAAGAAGCAGGGCCAGGGCCGCCCCACAAAAATCTATGTCAAGAACTTTATCCGGAAAGAGGAAGTCAAGACTTCCGAAAACCGGAAGTCTGCACTTCCCGAAACCGGAACTCTTGACTTCCGAAAATCGGACACAATCAATACTGATAAGAATAAGACTGATAGGAACGATACTGATCCATCTATCCATCCGGCGGCGCAGCCTTCGGAGGGTAGACCGCCTACGGCGGCTGATACGATGGATACGATACGGGCCTATCGAGAGATTTTGAAGGAGAATATTGAGTATGACATTCTCCGGAAAAACCTGGGCTATGACTGCGACCTGCTGGATGAAATTCTGGACATTCTGGTAGACACGGTATGCAGCACCCGAAAAATGATCCGCATTGGAGGCGAGGACTACCCAAAGGAGGTTGTGAAAAGCAGACTGCTGAAGCTGGACTCCGGCCACATCGAGTATGT
This sequence comes from uncultured Clostridium sp., assembly GCA_934717555.1. GTDB lineage: Bacteria > Bacillota > Clostridia > Oscillospirales > Acutalibacteraceae > CAJFUH01. Next base: position 2,284 of record CAKUYY010000037.1, on the reverse strand, counting down.
GATCCACAGCCTGCATGAGAATACGACGAAGGTGCGAAACATCCGTGCCTACCTGCTGACCTCCCTCTACTATGCGCCTACCACCATTAACAGTTACTACACCGCACTTGTCAATCACGATATGTACGGCAGCGGGTAACTGTTTTTTCATACTCAAATGAGGGCGGCGAGCCGGTCTTATCCGGCCCGCCCTTGGTTACCAATCTGCAAATGAACGGCACTGTGTCAAGAACGCGCACGGTGCGCGTTCATTTCATTCTTGACGCGGGGCCGTTGGTTTGCCACCCGGCACGAAGCCGGAGAAAGGAGCGACCCCATGAAGAAACCGTTTGCTTACATTTCTGCCGCCTGGAGCGGCCAGGAATTTACCGACACCGACCAGGCGGTGGTCTACTGCCGCAAGGTCTATCAGGCCGGTTTTACCCCGATCTGTCCCGTCCTCTATCTGCCGCACTTCCTCAATGACTCCATCCCCGCCGAACACAAGGACGGGATTGATATGGCGCGGGAGCTGCTGCGGCGCAGCCATGTGTTGATTGTCTGCGGCGACGAGGTGGACGAAGCCGTAAAGAACGATATTGCCGTGGCGCAGCGGCTTGGCATTACGGCCACCACGCTGGACGGCATTTTGAAAATCCGGAGCCAGGGCCATGAAGAAGCCCGTTGATTTCTTTCACCGGCGGCTGCGTTTCCTGCTGCACCGACTGGTGGTGCCGCCTTAGTATTCTGCTTTCCATTTCCACCCTGCCGGAAAGGAGGATAGCCCATGCAGGAAGAATTGGAACAAAAATCTGTGGCGATCAGCATTAAAGCGGGAAAGCTGACCGCAAATCTCTTGAAGAAGGCCCTGGAAAAAGCCCTGGCAGAAATGACAAAAAGCCAGAAGAACCCGAAAATTTATAAGGGCAAGCAGAGTGTGAAGCACCTTGTCCGGCAGGGCGCAGGCGTTTCCAATATCGAGATCACAGATGGTAACATCAAGTCCTTTGAGCGTGTTGCCCGTAAATACGGTGTTGATTTCGCACTGAAAAAGGACACCACAAGCCAGCCTCCCCGCTATCTGGTCTTTTTCAAGTCACGGGACGCGGATGCGTTGACCGCTGCCTTTGCGGAATATTCCGGCAAGGTGGTAAAGCGCCAATCCCAGGAAAAGCCGTCGGTTCGCCGCCAGCTTACACAGCTTCAGGAGGTTGTCCGGAAAATGGCGCAGTCTCTCTCCCGCAACAAACAGCAGGAGGTGACGCGATGAAGAACCTGCCCAAAATCAATCCGGCAAAGGCAGTCAAAGCCAGCCTTCCCTACCTGATTGCCGGTCTGCTCTGCACGAAGCTGGGGGAAGCCTACCGGCTTACTACCGGCGGCGATATGATTGACCGGCTGCTGGCAGCCTTTATAAAGCTGGGGTTGGTATTTCAAAACCCGTTTCCCAGCCTTCATCCCTTTGACCTGCTGGTGGGCGCAGCGGCGGCTGTGCTGCTGCGTCTGGTGGTCTGGTCGAAGATCAAGAATGCGAAAAAGTATCGGCACGGAGAAGAATACGGCACGGCCCGATGGGGCAACGAAAAAGATATAGCGCCGTTCATCAACTCCGATTTCTCCCAAAATATCCTGTTGACCGATACGGAGCGGTTGACCCTTGGAAAGATTGCCGACCCGGAAAAGCGGAATGTCAATCTCAACGTCCTGGTGATCGGAGGCAGCGGCAGCGGAAAAACCCGCTACCACATCAAGCCCAATCTGCTTCAGATGAATGCCTCCTATGTCTGCTCCGATCCGAAAGGGACTGTCGTGGAGGAGGTAGGCCGTGCGCTGGTGCAGCAAGGTCACTATAAGCTGAAAATTCTGAACACCATCGACTTTGGCTGCTCGATGCACTATAACCCCTTCCACTATCTCCACAGTGAAACCGACATTCTCTCATTGGTGACGGTTATCATGGAAAACACACAAAGCAAGGAAGGCAAAGGCGGGGACGATTTCTGGAGCAAGGCCGAGGCCCTGTTGTATCAGGCGCTGATCGCTTACATCTACTATGAAGCCCCGGAAGAAGAAAAGAACATGACTACCCTGCTGGATATGCTCAATGCCTGCGAGTGCCGGGAAGACGATGAAACCTTTAAGTCGGCGGTGGATCTGCTGTTTGAACAGTTGGAACAGCGCGACGCAAATCACTTTGCAGTCCGTCAATATAAGAAATTTAAGATGGCGGCCGGTGATATATGCTCTAAGTGACTTCTTAATCATGATTTTGTCATGGTTAGTGAAGCAATCACTTAGAGCATTT
>CAKUYY010000036.1 GCA_934717555.1 uncultured Clostridium sp. | reverse complement strand
TACGGGAATCCATGGAATGAGCTCCACCGTAAAGGTATCAAAATGAACCGCCATCTCTCCCTGTAACGCTGTAATCATATAAAATGGATAGCACATGGGATAGATAAACCACGCCTTTGTATTCATGGCCAACACGGAAGGGACAATAGAAACCAGGCCAATCCCAATGGAAAATACCGGTGTGGTAATACAGGTAGCGATCATCCAATAAAATGCGGCCATTGGTAACGAGGATAGATAAATGAGCCCCGTCTCCCGAATCACCAACAAGGGGGAAATCATCAGATTATAGTCGTTCATCTGGGACGCGATAGCGGCGGAAGGAAAATACATAAGGATCATAAATATCATCTGTACTGCCGCCAATAGGAGCAATACCAAAAATTTTGCCATACATAATGCCGCTGGATTGACGGGAAGAGAAAGCATTTTGACAATCCCTTTGTTTCCCCGTTCCGTCTGGTTTAAAAGGACAGTTCCTATTACTAAGGTGGCCGGATACATAAACCAGGCCAGCCCTAGAAAGCCTTGGATAAAAAAGTTATTCTCTGGCGAAATTCCCTCCGCCTGCATTTCAAAATTCATACCAGAATTTACAATGGATGGAATCCACAGAATCACAATAGGGATAAGCAAAATCCAAAAAATATGTGAACGGCGTATTTTTTGAAGTTCCACGCCAACACAAGAAAAGAAGTTCATGCAATATTCCTCCTCACTTTTGTGAGAATCGTTCCTATCACGCCAAAAAGCACAGTCTCCACGCCGGCGGCCAATAGAAGCCAAATGGGAGTTGATGGATTCTCCGCTCCTGTCAGGGTTTGAAACGGCATAGCGAACGGGAACAAAGACAGGGTTAAATGGTCAGTTGGCAGCATGGTGGCTACAAATACACAGATGACGTTGATTCCTAACGAAACCCACATATTGGGACAGAGCGATGATATGACCATTACCAAAACAGAAGCTGGTAAGAACAGGGCCAATTCATAGCCAAAGATCTGTAAAAATTCCCGCCAGAATCCGCTCTCTGCTGAAAACCAATGGTAAGCGCAAAATACCAAAGAGGCCGTTTCCAAAAGAAACGCAAAGAGAAAAGAAGCGATCAAAAGGACCGTTTTCCCAGCAAAAAGTGTTCCCATGCGTTGCGGCAATGTTTCCATCTTCTGCATGGCCCTGCCTGCAAATTCCGTGTGGTAAATGATGCAGGAACCGACTGTCAAAAAGAACAGGTTCAGCATAGCTATCATTTGCCAATTGGCGTCTATTAAGATATGGAGCGCCGGAAGATCCTGATAAACAAACTGTTCCGGCCGAACCGCTGTATTCAGAATGGGAAAACTGGCCGCTAACAGGCCGCCGATGAAAAACGCCGGAAAGAATCCTGTGCGCTTTAATTTCTTTTGTTCCAGCGCTAGAATCATCTTCCGTCACCCCGTTTCAGATTATCCTCCTCAATCAGCGCCAGGAAGGTATCTTCCAGGTTGTCGATGGGAAGTCCTTTGCTTTGTGCAAAATTCTTTAGTTCCGGCAAAGTCCCCTCAAACAGAAGCCTGCCGTGATTTAAAATGCCCACATCATCCGCCATCAGCTCTATTTCAGACAACAAATGGGAAGATACCAGCACCGTACAATCATATTTTTGAGGCAAGGAACGGATCAGGGTACGGATTTCATGGATGCCCGCGGGGTCAAGTCCGTTGGTGGGTTCATCCAGGATCAAAATAGGCGGCTGCCCCAGGAGAGCCCCAGCCAGTCCCAGCCGTTGTTTCATACCGAGGGAATATTTTTTCGCAAGGCGTTTGCGGTGTTCAAACAGGCCTACCGTTTTCAGGGCCTCCCTTACGCTGCTTTTGGGCAGCCTCAGGATTCTGCGGATGATATCCAGGTTTTCTTCCCCGCTCAGATTTCCATAGAAGGCCGGTGCCTCGATAAATGACCCAATTTCCCGCAAAATGGCCATTCGGTCTTTGGGATAGGATTTCCCGTCGATTTGAAAGCTTCCCTCTGTTGGCTTCGTCAACCCCAAAAACATTTTCATGGTAGTGGACTTGCCCGCCCCATTGGGACCTAAAAAACCATAGATCCTTCCCTTTTGAATATGCAGGTTCAAATCGGATACCGCTGTAAAATAGGAATATGTTTTCGTCAAATGACAGGTTTCAATCATGTTGCTCATACTAAGGTTCTCCTTTCCTTTGATGCCTTTAGTATAAAACGCCTACCTTACATTCTCCTTCTCTCTTCCTTACATTTCCCTTACATTAACCAATTTGTTGGCCATAAGGGATTCTTCTATGCTATACTCAGATGTATGAGGTGATCATTATGAATTTTGATTATATAAAAAACAAAAGGATCCTTCTGGTAGACGATGAGCCGGAATTGCTTTCTATGGTGGAAACCATTTTAAAAGGAGAAGGATATCTCCAGCAGAAGACCGCCAAAACCGTAAAAGAGGCAGTCTCCCTTTGGAAAGAATGGAAACCTGAATTCGCTGTTCTGGACGTTATGCTTCCAGATGGGGACGGTTTTTCCCTTTTACAGCAGATCCGGACTTTTTCGGACATCCCGGTCTTATTTTTAACCGCGCGGGGCGAGGATGAGGACAAGTTTCTTGGCCTGGGCCTAGGGGCAGATGACTATCTGGTAAAGCCTTTTCTGCCGAGAGAACTGATCTTGCGTATCGGGGCTATCCTGCGCCGATGCTATAAACAGGAACAGCCTCTCGCTTGTCTGTCCGCCTGCCAGCTGGATTTTGAAAAAGCGGAAGTAGTCAAGCACGGGGAACACATTCCCCTGACCGCTAAGGAATTCGCAATTTTATCTGCCCTTTACCGAAACGCGGGTAAAATTGTAACCATCGACATGCTGTGTGAGGCGGCCTGGGGAGAAAACCCTTTTGGATATGAAAATTCCCTTATGGCCCATATCCGTCGGATCCGGGAAAAAATTGAGGAGAATCCCTCCAAACCTGTTTCCCTGATTACAGTAAAAGGATTGGGATATAAACTGATCACGGAGGGATAACCCATGAAAAACACCTTAAGATTTATCCGCCGCGTTTTTTTAGGGTTGATTTTATCTATTTTTCTTCTTCTATTTTTAAATTTTATCCTTTTTTGTACCATAAGCTATAGCCAAATATCGGGCAGAAGCCCATGGAAAGACGCGGATACGGTGTCTGATGCCCTTATCCAATCAGAAGACGGCAGTTACCACTTGGCTTCGGAAGGGGAAACCATATTAAAGGAATCCGGCGCCTGGGCTATTCTGCTGGATAACGGCAGCGGTAAGGTCAAGTGGAGCAGCGAGAACTTACCGGAAAACATTCCCAAACAGTATTCCCTGTCCGAGCTTTCCTGGGCGGTCCGTGGCTATATTGAAGATTACCCCACCACTACCAGTGAGCATGGGGACGACCTGCTGATTTTAGGAAATCCCAAGACTTCACTCTGGAAAGCCATGTGGAATGCCTTTGACTATAACATGATCGCTCACTTCCCTCAAACCATCCTTCTTTTTCTATTTTTTAATCTGACCATTGTTTTCGTGATCTCTATGTTTTCTTTCTCCGGTATCCTTCGTTCCGTGAAACCTATTGTCCAGGGAATGGAATGTCTTCCAGAAAACACGGATATCCATGTAAAAGAAAAAGGTATTTTTTCTTCCCTGGCGTGTTCCCTCAATCAGACAGCGGAAAAGCTGAGAAACCAGGAATACCGCTTGAGAAAAAAGGAAACCGCCCGCGTCAACTGGATTTCCGGAGTATCCCATGATATCCGTACCCCTCTTTCCATGGTGATGGGATACGCCAGCCAACTGGAGGAAAACAAAGCTCTGCCGGAAGAGGAGCGCAAAAAAGCCGGTGTTATCCGGCTTCAAAGCATCCGTATGAAAAATCTGGTTAACGATTTAAATTTATTCTCCAAATTGGAATATAACGCCCAGCCCTTACATCGAAGGCCGGTCAACGCGGTCTCCCTCCTCCGCAAAGTGGTGGTGGATTTTTTAAATATGGATGCTGACGGACGATATCCCATAGAATGGAACACGGAAGAATCTTTGACCGTCTGTATGATAGAGGCGGATGAAAACTTGCTAAAACGGGCCGTGTGCAATCTGATTATCAATGCCCAGGTGCATAATCCTGATGGCTGCTCCATCTTCACCAGCTTAAAAAATAAAAATGGTATGTGTTACATTACCATTTCAGATAATGGTATCGGCGTCACACAAGAACAGCTCCTTTCCCTGCGCAACGCTCCCCATTATATGGTCTGTGACAGCAGTACCGGGGAGCAGCGCCACGGACTGGGCCTTTTGATTGTCAAGCAAATCGCAGAAGCCCATAGCGGGACATTGGAAATAGATCATTCCCCCGAGGGCGGTTTTTCTGCGTGTATCTGTATTCCTGAGCATATAGCCTGATAAAACTTTTTTCTAATGGAGATAACAAAGGCCAGGGTTCCACTTTTGAAAGGTGGAATCCTGGCCTTTTTGCGAGCCGTCAGCGACCTTTGTGTTTTTCTTTTCGTTTTTGCTGCCGCAGGGAAAAACGACGCTGTTTTTCCTCTTCTTTTCGTTCTTTTGCAGCCGTTCTCCGCTCCTGCTTTTGCTGGTCCCGCTGAAGGCTGAGCGCCTGCTGGGCTTTTGTCCCCATTCCAACAGGGGCTGTCTGTCTGTGGATCGCCCGCTGCATCCGTTTAGGGTTCATATACCCTTCGGTTTTCCCAGCAGATTCTATGGATGGACTAAACTTCAGTTCCCGGTAATGCTGTAATAAAAACCAATAGACCTCGTAATCTTTCGGTTCCGCTCCGAATGTGATTTTGCAGATTTCATATCTTCCATCATATTCCCGCTCATACACGCCAATCCAGAAGGGATTTTCAAACAATACCGTAAACTTTGTCTGCGCCTTTTCCATAAAAAGGTCCTCCTTAAAAATTCATTTCACAAAGAATGGACAACCAAGGAGGCAGGTTACTAACAGCATCCGCTGCGCCCGGACTACCAACCGGGCCGTGTTTTTATCTTTGCGCTGTTATCATATCATAAGGACTCCCTTTTGAAAAGGCCGGAAACTTACTTCTTCACTGTCTCTGTCAAACCAAAAATTTTACCGCCATTCCGATAGCAGCAGGTCTGCTTTTTCTCTTGTCATCTTATCACAGTCGATCATACAGTCCAGTACCTGCCCCATCCTTTCCCGGGCCAGCTCCGGGCTGGAGTCCGGCGAATAGGCAGAAGGCGCGTTGGGAAGTCCAGCCAGCATCACGGCTTCCCCGTCATCCAGTTGGGAAGGCTCTTTTCCAAAATATCCCTGAGCCGCCTGATAGATGCCGTAATAGCCGCTTCCAAAATAAATGGTGTTGACATACAGCTCTAAAATCTCTTCCTTGCTGTTTTGAGATTCCAGCTCAAAAGCGGCAAAAATCTCAGCGAATTTCCGTTCCAGCTTTTTTTCTTGAGTGAAATAAAGATTCTTCGCTAATTGCTGGGTAATGGTGCTACCCCCTTCCGCAAAGGAGAATGTACGGATGTCGTTCCACACTGCCCGTCCAATGGCCATCAAATCGATCCCATGATGAGACCAAAAGCGCCGGTCTTCCGCCGAAATCACCGCATCGATATAAATATCCGGAAGCTGTTCATAAGAGGTAAATCCATCCATATGGCGGATTGTTTCCACCTTTTCCGCCACGGGGTTCTGTTCCACCGCTTCTTTGTACATATGGTATCCCATGATTCCAAAGACAGTCCCCGCAATCACAGCGGCGCAAAGGACCAATGTGATCAGGGAGAATACCAGCTTGAAGAGTTTTTTGATCAGTTTTTTCATTTTTCTCCCCTTCTTTCTGTTATTTGCTCATCTTTTCCTTTTTCGGATGATTCTAAAAATAATCAACACCGCCGCAATCATGATTCCAGCGATCAGCAAGGGAACCCATGTATCAACGATACTCTGCCATACTCCATTCCAATTGATGTGTCCTTGTATTGCTACAGCTTGTAATCCCATATAGACAACGCCTTCTTCCCTGAATGCTTAGGCTTGATTTTCCGAGGTCAAGGTTACGCTTCCCTGAAAGTCCTCATAAGACACCATAATATAGTTGCCTCCGTTTTCCAGGTTTAAATCGGTTTCAAAGATTCCGTCCTGATCTACCGAAAGCTCTTTCACCTCTTCGTTCTGGCGGATTCTCACCGTCGCCTTTCCCTTGCCCGTGTGGATGGATCCATAGATATGAAGCTGCCTTCTTTCCAGGGAAGCTCCGCCAAATATCACATCTCTGCCAGTATCCCCAGTACACTCCGCCTGGTAGGTACCTGTGTAAGCGTCTTTTCCCAGATCGCGAACCCCTATCAAGTATTTTTCCTCCGTAATCTGGGAAGTCCCTAAATTTTCCACTACCCCGCTGAGTAAGCGGTAGGTTTCCTTCGGCTGCGCATAGCAGGCGGACAAACAAACGGCCAGGCACAACACCAGAGCCATCGCTCCTATCCTTTTCATAAGTCCTCCTTTGCCCCGCTGACAATGGAATAATAGGCTTTCGATGTAATCCGATAGATTAGCACATAGAACAGCGCGAAAATCAGATAACAACCCACCGTCACCAAAATCAGCAGATTTAGATTCATCAGGCTAAACAGGGTAAGCATCTTATACATAAACGGAAAAGCGAACGCCAAATGGACGCCGGCCGCTATGAGAGGCAGGAAAAAGACCGTTAGCACCTGGGAATTGATACTTTTCCTGATTTCTTTTTTTGTCATACCCACCTTTTGCATAATCTCAAAGCGGGACTGATCCTCGTATCCTTCTGAAATCTGTTTATAATATACGATCAATACAGCTGCAAACAGGAAAACAATCCCCAATAAGATTCCCAGGAAAAACAGGCCCCCGTACAGCCCATAAAATCCTGCCCTTTCTTGAGCCACGCCTTCACATAAGGTAGAAAAGAATTCCTCACCGTTTGAAAAATCAGCTTTTTGTAGCTCCTCTTCAATCTGGTTCAGAATGGATATCTGAATGTCATCCTCACAGTCAAGGTCAAACCCATAATACCAGTGCAGGTTGACCGTTCCTATCTCTCCATTCAGGCTTTTTTCCATCAAGGGGGCCGCTATTTGCTCCATATCTGGTACAAAGAGATACAGGGAAGGGATCATCTGCATGGCATCCATCCCATTGTCCACAAAATCGGGTACTACTTCTTTGATAGCCAGGGGGGCACCATCCTCAATTGTGATACTGTCCTGCACATAAGGAACCTCCTTGGTGGTATAAAGAAGGGCTTCATTGGGCGCAAGGGTCTCATTCTGCCCCATCAAACGGTTGTAATCCTCCAGGGGAACAAGGAAGACCTGCCACACATCTGCATAGCCGCTCAGCTGAAAACTATACAGGTTTGACCCATCCAGAGTGATCCTGCCATCACTGGGATATCCAGCAAACGTGGCCACCCGGTAATCCAGAACATTGGAAACCTGCTGGCCATTCGACAATGCTGCCTGTTGTGAAAGCGTCCTAACCATGTCCGTCTGATCGGAATCCATCATGGACATGCCGCTGACTATGGTATCCAAGGTGATATTCCGGGGATATCGGGTACGCAGGCTATCTTCTGACCCAATATAAAGGCATACTGTACTAGAAATCATTACTAACACCATCGTGCAGAGGATACAGATGGAGGCCAAGCCCGCCCCGTTTCTTTTCATCCGATAAACCATGGAGGAAACGGAAACAAAGTGGTTCGTCTTGTAATAGTACTTCTTTTTCTTCTGTAACATCCGGCAAACCGTCACCGAACCGGACACGAACAACAGATATGTGGCTACAATCACCATGATAACCGCCACAAAAAACCACAGCAGGGCTACCACAGGATTTTCAATGGTTACCGCCAGATAGTAAGCGCACCCTAGAATCACCGCGCCTATCAGAGCCAAAAACCAGTTGGCTTTTGGCGGCCTTTCCCCCGTATTTTCGCTGTGCAAAAGTTCAATGGGATTGGTCAAGTGGATCTGTCGCAGTGTATTGAGAAGGATCAAAACAAAAATAACAGCAAACAGGATAAGGGTCTGCACAATGGCGATGGGTTCTACATTTAGGGAAAACGTCGCGTCGCCCGCCAAAATATTAACCATCCCCAGCTCCGCAAACTTAGATAGTATTATCCCTGCCAACAGGCCGACGCCCAGAGAAATCACCGCAATGATAATACTCTCCCAAAGCAGCACCCGGGCCAGATTCCATTTCCCCATGCCCAGGATATTATAAAGGCCGAATTCCTTTTTTCTTCTGCGGATCAGAAAGGAATTGGTGTAAAACAAAAAGATCAGGGCGAATACGCCGATTACCCCGCATCCCAGCATGAGCATGGACTGCATAGTATCCCCGCCTTTTATTTCCTTGAGCACCTTGCTGGTACTTAAAAAAGAAACGATGTAAAACATCATGACCATGCCGATGCAGGTCAAAAAATAAGGGGTATAGAGTTTTTTATTTTTCCGGATCCCCGTCCACGCCAATTTAGAATAGAAGCCCTTCTTCATCTTCTCTCACCGCCTGTCGCCAACATGGTCAAAGTATCCGAAACTTTTTGATACAGCTGTTCGTTGCTACTGTTGCCACGGTAGATCTGATGGAATACCTCGCCATCCTTAATAAAAAGAACCCTTCCCGCATGGCTGGCTGCCTTGACAGAATGGGTAACCATCAGAATGGTCTGCCCTCTCTGGTTGATTTCCCGGAACAATTGGAGCAGTTCGTCCGTCGCTTTGGAATCCAAAGCCCCGGTGGGTTCGTCCGCCAGCACCAGCCTTGGATTGGTGATCAGCGCCCTGGCTACGGCGGCTCTCTGTTTCTGTCCGCCGGATACCTCATAGGGATATTTTTTAAGGATATCCGTGATGCCCAGCTGCTGCGCAATCGGTGTGAGGCGTTGTTTCATTTCCGGATACGCTTTTCCCGCCAGGACCAAGGGAAGATAAATATTATCCTCCAGGGAAAAGGTATCCAGCAGATTGAAATCCTGAAATACAAATCCCAGATGGTCCCGCCGGAACGCAGAAATATTGGATTCCCTGATTTTAGAAAGATCTTTGCCATCCAACAAAACAGTACCCCCTGTGGGCTTATCCAGCGCCGCCAGAATATTCAGCAGCGTTGTTTTCCCGGAACCGGATTCCCCCATGATGGCGACATACTCCCCTTCCTCTACCCGGAAGGATACATTTTTCAGCGCTTCCACTTTATTCCCGCCAAAACGGGTGGTATAAATCTTTTTCAACCCGTTTACTTCCAATATGCTCATATATGATTCCTCCTTTTGATCTGTTAGCTTTATTGTATCAAAAAAGGGAAACGGCAAGCCATCGAATTGGCTTACATTTCCCTCTTTACTTCTTACACTTTTGTAAGGATTGTTATTCAATTTCCAGCTTTTTCTGATCCAGGCGGATACGGATGACCGTCCCGCTGTCCAATGAGGAATTTGCCGTAATGCTATGTCCCAGATTCTGGCAGATCCTCCTGCACAAGTACAGCCCTATTCCACTGGCTTTTTTGTCGCTGCGCCCATTGTAGCCGGTGTATCCTTTCTCAAAAATACGGGGAAGGTCTTCCGGGGCTATCCCAATTCCCGTATCCCGGATACACAAAGTTTTCGGCTTTTCCCAATCAATGGTAATCGTCCCTCCCGGTGGGGTATATTTTAAAGCATTGGAGAGCACCTGTTCTACCACAAACAGCAGCCATTTTTCATCTGTGACCGCCTGAACCTTGACCGGCTCATATAGCAGCCGAATTTTTTTACGTATAAACTGGCTGGAAAATTTCCGGACCGCCTGTCTGATGATATCATCCAAGTCCCGCTGTGCGATGACATAATCGGTGGAATCCGAATCCAGGCGAAGGAACATCAGCACCATATTCACATATTGTTCGATCCGGAAGAGATCCTCTGATAACCGGCGGGAAAGGTCTGTATCCTCATTTTGGAGTGTCAAATGCATAGAGGAAATGGGCGTTTTGATCTGATGCGCCCAGATGGTATAGTAATCCACCATATCCGCATAACGAAGATTCATTTGATTTTCTAACTGTTTCCGTTCCTCTTGAATTTGCCTGATCAATTGCTGGTAATCCCTATCCTCTATAGTGAACGCCTCCGGAAGAGCCTCCATCAGCGAGGAAGGAATCCCTTGCAGCGCCTGTAACTTTCGATGCTTCTGAAGCGCCCGGTAAAAGTCAAACCCTAAAAACAGGATCCCTATAAACAGGCAGACCACTACCGGATAGGCCACCGCTCCCAATGGTAAATGATATAGTAGGAATACCGCTAGGAAAATAAAGCTGAACAGAAAGAAAACGCCGATTCCCCGCCGACGCTGTTTCAGATATTGTACAAAGAAATTCATGAAGATCTTTTCCTCCCGCTACTAGACAATGAGATAGCCCACACCGAACTTTGTCGCAATGAAATCGGTAAGTCCCGCCGCGTGCAGTTTTTTTCTAAGGCGATTCACATTGACTGTCAAGGTGTTTTCATCAATAAAGCTATCTGTTTCCCACAGCCGTTCCATAAGCTTTTCCCGGCTGACCACTTTTCCCTTGTTTTCCATCAGCGTCAATAGGATACGATATTCGTTTTTTGTCAGTGAAATTTCTTGTCCCTCATAAGTAAGGCTATTATCCCCTGTATGCAAACGAGCGCCCCGATGTTCTAGAATTGGGGTATAAGAGGCAAAATCATAAGTACGCCGAAGCATGGCCTGAATTTTCGCCATCAATACGCTTTGGTCAAAGGGCTTGACGATAAAATCATCCGCCCCCATATTCATCGCCATGACGATGTTCATATTATCCGATGCGGAGGAAATAAAAAGGATTGGGATGTTGGAAACCTTCCTGATTTCACCGCACCAGTGATATCCGTTAAAAAATGGCAACGAAATGTCCAACAACACTAAATGAGGATTATATTCCGAAAAATCTTCCATCACTGTGCGAAAGTTTTCCACGCATTTTACATCCAAATCCCACGACCTCGCCTGTTGCGCAATTGCCGCTGCAATTCCTGGATCATCTTCCACAATTAAAATTCGATATACCATAATTCTATTTTTCTTCCTTTTTACCAATCAAATTCTTTTCCCCATAGAGAAAACGCTTTTCCACCAAACCAGATTTTTCTTGAAGGTATCCTTCTTAAGCACTAGATCCTTTTTCTATTATCAGATATTCTCTAGCTTTTTGGGAAAAATATTCTTTTTATCATTATACATTTTCTTTGAAAAAAACTGTAAAAAATTTTTAAACTACACTCTGTTGTAAGATTGTTATAGAGTATAGGATACTCCTACTATCTTTTATAATATTGCTATCAAAACTCCTTTTATATATCATTTCATTGTTAATTTATTCTATCAATAGTAGTAAATAAATCTCTTTCAAGAAATAAAAATGGTATTTATTTCTTGACGATCATAATAACCCGTGGTATTATATACTGGTAATAAACATTGCTATCATTACATTTTAAGAAAGACGGGGTTTTCTTGGAAAATCTTACTGAGATGCTAAAAGGCGTATTGGAAGGCTGTATTCTTGAAATTATCAGTCGAGAGGCTTCCTATGGTTATGAAATTACACGCAAGCTGCATGTTCTTGGTTTTACAGATGTTGTAGAGGGAACGGTTTACACCATTCTGGTGCGTCTTGAAAAAAATAAATTGGTAGATGTTGAGAAAAAGCCTTCTGATATTGGCCCTCCGAGAAAGTTTTTTATCCTCAATAACGCGGGTCAAAAAGAATTACAGCTTTTCTGGGCAAAGTGGGAATTTGTTTCTTCCAGGCTCAAAGATTTAAAGTTGAATATCTAACAAAATAGGTTAAAGCTAGAAATTTGAAAAAAATTCCTTATCCAGCAAGAATCATCTGAACTTTTATCCATATCTACAAAATTGTGATCAGGGTTATTTAAAACCTACATAGCCTGCTTTGATAGGCAGTCTGAATAGTCCCACAAGCGGAAAAGTATTATCCGAGGGAAAGAACATTGCGCAGTCTGGACTGGGAAACCATCGAAAAGAACACGTTTCCTTTATTTTTCAAATATATAATTTAATTGACTATATGACCCCGTTAGAAAATGTCCGTCTGATTATAAAGCAACCAGCTTATCCCTTTTTAGGGCGCTTAGGTCTTACCAAAGAAGAAACAAGATGTAAAGTACTGAGACGCTCTGGAGGCCAGCAGCAACGAGTGGCTATTGCTCGTGTACTGGCAAGCAAAGCACCAGTCATTTTGACCGACGAGCCTACTGGTAACTGGACGAGGATACCGCCCAGGATATTACAGAGATCCTTAAATCAAGCGCCCATAAACAAAGAAAATGTGTAGTAATCGTTACACACTCTAATGAATTAACTAAACGGGTAGATGTGGTGTTTCTCTTGAGAAAAGGGATTTTAACCGAAGAATCGGTTTAAAAATAAAAGACATACCGATAAGTTTACTAATTGATCAAACCCTTGGCCATTTCGTGACTTTATAAGCTGGGAGGCATGCTTTTACAGAATATGCAGAGGATTTCCGGCTCTGTCTATAGGAATAAGATATAAGGACTTCTCTAATATGTCAGCCGGAAAACCTCTGCGTGGTGTTCCAAATCCGTCGCCGACATATTGGAACGGCGGGAACACACCGGATGTACCGTAAACTTCAAGACTTATACCAAAACTCTAAAATTCAAACACGCTTTAAGTGTATCATTGACTGCTGGCCTTTTTGGATAATCGGAAACTGCTCATCCGTTTTCCCCGTTTTCCAACCAAAACTTTGGTAGCAGTCCAGATAAAGAGAAAAATTTTTGGAACCAGTATCTAACTTCTTATATTCATATCCGATAAAGTCCTACTGCTTTTTTCTATTTCACTCATAATCAAATTTAGCCGTTCGTTGGCAGGACGAACGGCTATGTACGAGTAAAAGCCGCCAATTCTATATTAGAACATAGCAGTTTTTGAGCTGGACAATATGTACTTTTTATCGCTTTTCCACAAGGACATTTACTGTTTTAAAAAACAGTTCGTCTACACAGGTGGGATCTCGTTCTTCCCCAAGTAACTTATTCATCAGGCGGTTGGGGGCATATAGTATCATATGCATTTCATTGGTTGTATATTATGATGTAGTACCTTTCCGTTTTATCAGAGAAGCATTTTGATTGGCAAGCATTCAATCAATTATTTTTAAATACTCTTTACTTTTGTGCTATATTCGCGCATGATGGTAGCACGAAAGGAAGGCATGGACATAACAAAAAGAGACGCAGGATGATAGAGTGTATCTCCAAGATCCTGTGTCTTTATTTATTCGGAATGAACTGTGATATACTTTTGGTTTTTGCTTTTGGGTTTGTCCGGGAGTGTCATTTTAAGGCTTCCAGCATCAAGCAACGGACGCAGATACCTATTTGTAAAATTCTTTGTGTTTTTATAACCACAATATTCTGCGATTTCTGCTTTAGAATGAGGAGTCATACAAAACGCAAGAATTTTATCATGGGT
>CAKUYY010000035.1 GCA_934717555.1 uncultured Clostridium sp. | reverse complement strand
CTGTCACACTGTGCACTTTTCCCGCCTCCATGGCAGATGCCACCAGTCCCCCCGTCAGAGCGGGAGTGGTATTGTCGGGATGCCCTTCAATCTGGCAGGCCAGATTGACCATATCCGACAAGGTCAACGGATTGCCCAAAAAACGGTTGGCCCCCATCAGTCCCGCCACAATACAGGCTGAACTGCTTCCCAATCCTCTGGCCATAGGAATATCGCTTTGCTGTTCAATTTTTAATCCCGGAAGCTTCTTCCCACATTCTTCATATAACCGTTTGGCGGACCAATAAATCAGATTTTTTTCATCTGTAGGGACTTTGATCCCATCCCGGGAACGGATGTCTATCCCGTCATATTCTTCCATCCAAACCTGGTTATACATGGTTAACGCTATTCCTAATGAATCGAATCCAGAACCCAGGTTGGCGCTGGTAGCGGGTACTTGTATGCGTATCATGAAAAATGGACTCCTTTATTATAAATCGCTTACGCGAATCAAAGAATCCACGCTCACGCCGGAATTTTTCAGAATTTCTACTTTTTCTTGGATATCCCGGATTTTCATTTCTTGTACTGCCATAAACGCGAATTCCTGTTCCTCTGCACCGTCACGGTACAAGCGGCGAACCTTGCCAAACAGTTCTTCTGCCTTTTCCACGGCGGCGTCCGCATCCTGCGCATGCCCTCTCAAGTATACAGAAATCACGCTATCCTCATATGGCAACACATACTGTTCTGCGCCGTCTTCCCAATACAAGTATTTTCGGGCCTTAAAGTGCTTGACGCAATCAATAATATCAGCTACAACCGCGCTGGCAGTGGGCAGTTTGCCCGCTCCTTTTCCATAGAACACCACGTCTCCTGTGGCGTCCCCACGGACCAGAATGCCATTAAATACATCGTCCACATTGGCCAGCTGACTGTTCTCCTCAATAAACATGGGAGCTACCGCCACGTCGATCCGGCCATCGTCTAACTTTTTCACTTGGCCGATCAGCTTGATCACACCGCCCCAAGATTCTGCGTACTCCACATCCTGCAAGGTAATTTTGGTAATTCCCTCGGTGTGTACCTGTTCCGGATATACATGTTTTCCATACGCCAGAGAGGACAGGATACAGATTTTACGGCAAGCGTCATATCCCTCAATATCCGCAGCGGGATTGCGCTCCGCATATCCCAGTTTCTGAGCCAAAGACAGAGCGTCCTCAAAACTCATCTGCTCCCGGATCATTTTGGTCAGGATAAAGTTAGTAGTACCGTTGAGGATACCGGCAATTTCAATCACATCATTAGCCGCCAGACACTGGCTGATGGGACGGATGATCGGAATGCCTCCTCCCACGCTGGCTTCAAACAGGAAATTCACATTCTTCTCCTGGGCGATTTTTAACAGTTCCGCACCCTTGGCCGCGACTAACTCCTTATTAGAGGTTACCACGCTCTTGCCGGCCAGCAGGCAACGTTTGACATAATCAAAAGCGGGATTTAATCCGCCCATCACTTCCGCTACTACCTGTACTTCCGGATCATTTACAATCTGGTCAAACGACTTCGTAAACCTGTCAGCGAAAGGACTATCCGGAAAATCCCGAATATCCAAAATATATTTGATGCGGATCTCTTCTTTGGCGCGCTTTGCAATGCTTTCCAGGTGATTTGACAAAACTTCCGCCACACCGGAACCAACCACTCCATACCCTAAAATCGCTACTTTAACCATTGCTCATACACCTCTCCCTGATTTACTCTCCAGTAATGTTCTCGATTCGTTGGACTCCTTCTATCGTTCGTAAGGACGTAAGCAACTGATCCATAGTTATTTTCATCCCGTCTATTCGGGCCGAAATAGAAACCAGAGCCGCTCCCAGTACTGGGATATTTTGATTGACTGTCAAAATATTGGCCCCCGCATCGTAAAAAGCGGAGATCAGAGCCATCAATACTCCCGGCCGATCATGCAATACCGCATGAATTGTGATCAATTTGCTGGAGCTTTTCTCCTGATATGGATAAACCGCGTCCTTATATTTATAAAACGCACTGCGGGAAATACCGGCCTTGCGGGCCGCATCCGAGGTATTGGAAGCCTCCCCGGAAAGCAGATATTGTTTGGCCTCTACTACTTTCCGAAAAATATCGGGCAACGCGTTTGAATCCACCAACAACATTCGGGTATCTCGCAAACAGTCCACCTCCCGCACACTGCTGTTTTACTACGGAATACAGTCTATCATTCTTTCTTTTCCCAATCAAACGCCATATTTTTTCTTATATCTTAATATATCATGGTTTATTAAATTTATCTCTTGATTACTCCTGATTGCTCTGGTTTTCATTTTATCCTTTTTAATACTGGTAAAAACTTTTTATTTTATGCATATAAGATTTTATGAATAAAAAAACATATTAAAAAACAAAAAAAATGTACATGTTATAAAAACAGGGATGCCAAAATGAAATTGACATCCCTGTTTTTAGAATTACTGAATTCTATCTAAAAAGAGCTACTATCTCCCTATTCCCCGTTTTCCGGTTGGGATTCCGGTTCTTCTGGTTCTGAACTGCCTGTATCAGAAGAAGTATTTTCAGAACTTCCATCTGAACTTGGTATAGATTCCGGTTCGGAACTTGATTCCAAATTGGATGATTCAGAGGACGAACTCTCCGGCTTTGAGGAAACCGCAGACTCTGCCGGTTCCATAGGTTCTACAGAAGAAGTGTCAGAGGGGTTCCGATCATGTACTCCATCACAAGTATCCGGCATATTCCCGCTAGTATAATATCCGGTCAATGTCTCGGTACACTTTTCTGAGTCAGCCAATTTCCCGGTCACCGCACAATACTGCTTGGTTATCACATTGGAATCAAAGTTATAATCTTTCTTTTCCTGGCCTTGGATATATTCCTGCATAATGAGCTTCCAAATCGTCAGGCTATAAGATCTTTCCGAAGAAGTCATCTTCTCCGGGGTGGGATGTCCTTCCCACACACCGGCCACCGCATAGGGGGTACCTCCGATAAACCAGCTGTCCGTATCATCGGTGGTACCAGTTTTACCAAATACCTTAGTGCCGCTGATCGCCGCCCTGGGGCCTGTACCTCCCGGCTCAATAACGGTAAACAGCATTTGCCGCATAATGGTGGAGTTGGCAGAACTGATCGCCTGGATTCCGCCTGTAGCGGAATTGTCCAAAATGATATTGTCCTGATCGTCCTTTACATAGAAGTACGTATAAGGCTCCCGATATACGCCGCCGCTTCCAAAAATCTGGAACGCTGCGGTCATTTCCCTTACTGTCACGCCGTTTTTTCCACCGCCGGTGGCCAGTGCGGAAGGAAGCATATCCTCCTCCCGATTCAGAGAGGTGATCCCCACCTTATTCTGTAAGAAGTCAATGCTGATATCCATATTGATGCGATTGACCAAAATCTGCGCCGCCACCGCGTTGTAAG
Organism: uncultured Clostridium sp.; assembly: GCA_934717555.1. Lineage (GTDB taxonomy): Bacteria > Bacillota > Clostridia > Oscillospirales > Acutalibacteraceae > CAJFUH01. The sequence continues at coordinate 10,223 of CAKUYY010000035.1, read as the reverse complement.
AATGTTTTAACGCTTCCACTGCCGTCACATTCCCATGATATTGCTTGTCCGCATTGGGCGGCCAGTTATTTTCCAGCTGTCCATCGCCATCCGCGTCCCATACAATGGGTTCGTCCGGAAGGACTGTGGAATAATGAATAGTACCCGATTCCAAGGCCGGCGCATATACCGATATAGGCTTGATACTAGAACCCGTCTGGCGGTCAACGTCAGTAGCATAGTCCATCCACAGGTTTCCTTCTTTTTCCCCCCGCTGGCCTACACTAGCCAAAACCCGTCCATCGTATCCTACCATCACATATCCAAACTGGATATCGGTATCTTTGGGCATATTGGATTCGTCAGTCATGACTTTTTCCGCAATAGACTGGGCTTTTGGGTCCATCGCACAGTAAATCTTCAATCCCTGGGTGCGGATCTGGCGGCTGGCTTCTTTCACGCTGATGTTACGTTTTCCTGCCAGGTCTTCCGCCACATCCTCCAGCATGGCCTCATAATACCAGTTGTTGATTACCTGATTGTCTACCATATTGGAAGTATCCTGCTCCGCAAACGTCATCGTGGCGGATTCCTCCATGGCTTGGTCAAATTCTTCCTGGGTCAATTTTCCCTGGTCAAACATGGCTTGCAGCACTACTTCCCGCCGCTCCCGGTTCGCCTGGGGATGCAACAAAGGCGTATATGCCGAAGGGTTCTGTGTAATACCTGCAATCGCAGCGCACTGGGCTACGGAACAATCTTGAATATCTTTATCGAAATACAAGTTAGCCGCCGCCTGTACTCCCAGACAGCCGCTTCCAAAATTGACGACATTCAGATACATTTCCAGTATTTCATCCTTGGAATATTGTTTTTCAAAATTAAGTGCCCGGAAAATTTCCTTAAGCTTTCTCGTTAAACTGACCTCGTCTTCCTCTGTGAGGTTCTTAATCAGCTGCTGAGTAAGAGTAGAACCACCAAAGTTACTCCCGCTTTTGTTCCCCACCAGATTTAAGATAGCTCCTCCAGTGCGGATCCAATCTACTCCATGATGCTCATAAAAACGGCGGTCTTCAATGGCAATCATAGCCTCTTTCATGGCTTCCGGGATTTCTTCAAAGTTTACCCATTCACTCTTGGTTTCCGCCTGGACAGCCTGGTCCTCATGGAACTCCCCGTTTTCATCCATCACCCAGATATAACTGGTTTGATTCAGTTTGGCGGCCCTCAAATCGTAGTCGATGGATTCCCCCGACAAACTGGCGATGTAAAAAATCATAGAAATTCCTACGATGATTCCCGTCACCAGCATGACCATCAATACAGTTAAAATTGCCTTTCCAATCACCGTGAACGTCCGTTTTGTAGCTGTCAAGGCAACCGATCCGGCAGAATGTTCCAAATGTCCATTGGGCATTGGATTTCCCGTATACTGATTGATATCAGTTTTCCTCATGTAGGTTTCGCCTCCTTATAGACTAGTATAACATAAATGTAGAAAAAATAAAACGTTTTCCCAGGTTCCCCTTATAAAAAACGGAAATCTTGGAAACGCTATCCAAAAGACGCCGATTTATTTGCATAATTTAACAGCCCACTCAAATAATAAGGTCGAGGTGAAGAATTCTATGCGTAAAGCCATTATCATAACCTGTTGCGCGGTTGTACTGATCCTTGCCACAATCAGTATTTTATTGCCCACTATGAAAAATCAAAACAACGTCCCTGTCGTTTCTTCCGATACCTTTCCAACGGAATCCTCTTCTACAGCTCCGGTCCAATCCCAAACAGAAGAACGGTATACAATCAGAGAGTATCAGGGCAACATCGCTGTTTTTATGGACGGGGTAGACCATCCATTCCGTATTACGGATGTAGATGTTCATACACTTCCTAAAATGGATCAAGAACAGCTTTCCCAAGGTATCCAGGTAAACAGCACGGACGAATTAAACCGCCTGCTGGAGGACTACAGCAGTTGACAACACCGCCAAACCTGAATTTCAGCAGGCGTTTCCTTCCGGGGAAACGCCTTTTTTTCAATTAGAATAGCAAAAAAGAAAGCAAAGATCAATCACCTATTTCTCTAAAGGTATCTTCTATCCATGAAAAATCTCAAGAGATAACTATGTCACTCCAAAAATTTTACTGATTTTTTATGTATTCTGAAAAAGGGCACTGTACCCAATGATACAGTACCCTTTTCAAAATCTATTCCAATAATTTTTTATTTCAAATTGTTCTCGTAGCTCTGGATCATTTTCTTAACCATCTGGCCGCCTACGGAACCGGCTTCACGAGAAGTCAAATCACCGTTGTAACCCTGCTTCAGGTTTACGCCAACTTCAGAAGCAGCTTCCATCTTGAATTTATTCAAAGCTTCACGAGCCTCAGGAACTACCAGGTTGTTAGAAGATCTAGACATATTACATACACTCCTTAATTTCTTTGTTTCAAACTTTTTCTTGCGTTTGCAAGTATAGTGTGTGTGTTTCCTTTGGCTTTTATAACTGTAAATTTTTTGTATTTTCTTATCCAATTCACGGAAATTTTTATACAGTTAAATTATAAGGGAAAAATTAAAACAATCCTCAAACCTTAATCAAAAGATAAATGTTTCCTGATTCCCTTTCCCAGATAATAAAAGAACAGCACAGGATACCAGAATAGGATACATCTCCGCTCCCGTTTCCAGACGGATTGTTCTATCATGGGGTTCCCATGTTTTTCCTTCTAAATCTTTTATTTCTCTTTGCAGGCTGACCACAGCGCTGTCATCGCGCAGGCTTGCCATACTTAAAGTATCCCTTGGAGAAGCCCCGCAGGTAATTCCTATGGCCTGTGTCCCCTGTAAAGCCGCCGCGGCAGCCAAATTCCGCGAATCTAAAACCGGAAGAAATCCCTTGGAAGCCTTTTCCCCTTCATGGAGATAAAATAAATTTTTAAAAATGAGAATGCCTTCTATCCCTTCGGCCTTTGGAATATGTGGGGTTTCGTATAAAAAAAATTCTGGCTCTTGTCTACTCGCCTGTATCCTATGTCCGTCATACCACTGTATCCCCCCATACCGGCTGAGAACACGCACCAATATTCTGCGGATACCGGTATCTTCCCTTTCTCCGCACAAAACTACTGTTGTCATCTACCCCACCGCTTTCCATGATTTGTCTTTTTAGTATGGGTATTTTCCCCTTGTTTATTCCTATTTTTCTCCATATTGCCATCGTCTTTCCATCCTTGTTTTTTTATGATATGATAAGAATATCAATGAAGCAAAAAGGAGAACCAGAGCTGTGCAGGAAAAAAGGCTGTCTGACCGTGTGGCCGACGATATTCTAACAATGATTACGATTGAAAAACGATTTGCTCCAGGGGATCAGCTTCCCAATGAAAATGACCTTTCCCAAGAGCTGGGCATTAGCCGGACCACTTTGCGGGAAGCAATCCGGATTTTAGCTGCTCACGGCGTTTTGGAGATCCGCCGCGGAAAAGGAACCTTTGTCAAACAGGAAGCGGAACTTTGTCATGCCAAAGAGCTCAACCCTCTTCTTTCCGCCAAAGTTGACGCCAAAGACCTCTTTGAAATCCGTCTGATTTTTGAACCGGAATCCGCCTATCTGGCCACTCTCCGGGCTACTGACCGGGAAATCGAGCGGATTGTTTCCCTTGGCCTTCAAATTGAACAGAAAATTGAGGCGGGAGAGGACCGTACTGAAGTGGAACAGGCTTTCCATAATGCTATAGCAAAAGCTACTCACAATGAATTTATCAACCAGCTGATGCCTGTTATTTATCAAGCCATTGATAAAGGGGTTATACTCTCCCAGGAAAAGGAAGAAGCCGTTCGGGATACCGTTGAGGACCACCGCATGATTACTGACTTTATGAAAGCTAGAAACGCACAGGGGGCAAAAAGCGCCATGAAAATCCACATCCTGCGGGCAATCGCTGAGCTGGAAATCAACTAGTAAACGGCCCTTTTCTTGTAATACAACAATATTGACAGCAGACAACTTATGTTTTATAATACAGGCAATAGATATTCTTAAAAAGGAGTGTGCTTTATGAGAAGCGACAAAATTACCCAAGGCGTCAATGCAGCGCCGCAGCGCTCCCTGCTTCATGCATTGGGATTGACCGATGAAGAAATCGGCAAGCCGCTCATTGGTATCGTAAGTTCTCAAAATGAAATTGTACCGGGTCATATGAACCTGGATAAAATTGTGGACGCTGTGAAACAGGGGGTTGCTTTAGCCGGTGGAGTTCCCATTGTGTTCCCCGCCATCGCCGTATGCGATGGGATCGCCATGGGACACGAAGGTATGAAATACTCCCTGGTTACCCGGGAATTAATCGCGGATTCCACAGAAGCTATGGCCACCGCCCATCCTTTTGACGGGTTGGTGATGGTGCCTAACTGTGATAAGAATGTGCCCGGCCTGTTGATGGCCGCAGCACGTCTGAATATCCCTTCTATTTTTGTCAGCGGCGGCCCTATGCTGGCTGGTGTGATGGGCAAACGGAAAGTGAGCTATTCCAGTGTATCCGAAGCTGTCAGCCGTTTTAAGGTAGGGGATATTAATCAGGACGATCTCTGTGAATTTGAGAATAAAGCCTGCCCCACCTGTGGTTCTTGCTCCGGCATGTTTACCGCTAACAGCATGAACTGCCTTACTGAGGTTCTCGGTATGGGTCTGCCGGGCAATGGTACCATTCCCGCTGTATATTCCGAGCGCCTGCGCCTGGCGAAACACGCTGGCATGCAGATCATGAAACTGGTAAAAGAAAATATCAAACCCAGGGATATTATGGTAAAGGATGCTTTCCTCAACGCCCTTACCATTGATATGGCCCTGGGATGCAGTACCAACAGTATGCTGCACCTGCCCGCTATCGCCCATGAGTGCGGTATCCAGTTGGATCTGGCCTTGGCCAACGAAATCTCCGCTAAAACCCCCAATCTGTGTCATCTGGCCCCCGCGGGCGACCACTTTATTGAGGAGCTTAATGAGGCCGGCGGTATCCCAGCCGTTATGAATGAGATCAATAAGCTGGGATTGCTGCACACTGATCTGCTCACCTGCACAGGAAAAACTGTGGCGGAAAATATCGCCGGACACGAAATTAAGGATACTGAAATTATCCGTACAGTAGAAAAACCTTACAGCAAAACTGGCGGTATCGCGGTCTTAAAGGGCAATCTTGCCCCGGACGGCTGTGTGGTCAAGCGCAGTGCTGTCGCGCCTGAAATGCTTTCCCATAAAGGGAAGGCCCGTGTCTTTGACTGTGAGGAGGACGCTTTAAGTGCCATTTATGACGGAAATATCCATCCCGGTGAGGTGGTAATCATCCGTTATGAAGGCCCGAAAGGCGGTCCCGGAATGAGGGAAATGCTCAATCCCACCTCCGCCATTATGGGGAGCGGACTGGGTAACAGCGTCGCCCTGATTACAGACGGCCGTTTCTCTGGCGCTACCAGAGGCGCCGCCATCGGCCATGTATCCCCAGAAGCTGCGGTGGGCGGCCCCATTGCCCTGGTTGAGGAAGGGGACGAAATTGAAATCGATATTCCCACCAACACCATTCGGGTACTGGTTTCCGACGAAGAGCTTTCCAAGAGAAAAGCCGCTTGGAAACCCCGCCAGCCCCGCATCACCACCGGATACCTCGCCCGGTATGCAAAGAGCGTGACTTCTGGTTCTACGGGTGCGGTATTGGAATAAATGAGATTTTTTCGTTATAAAGAAGAAGCCTGCTTGTTTTGAAACACAAGCAGGCTTCTCTCTTTATAGAAAATAGGATATCTAAACATACTAAAAGCTCTAGATAGAAGGGTAAAATAATCTGTAAATTGCTTTTTCTTGGGAACCCCTGGCAAGAGTCCCCCATTCTCTACCACTTATCATCCGCAAAAGCAAGCGATCTTTTATGTCGTAGTTCCTTCTGTTATTTTTTCTTTTTCAGCAGGAGTAATAGTCCCCAAAGTACCAAAAGAAGAAAAAGTAAGACAATAAAAAAATAACAGCATAGAATCCCCCATAAGGGAACCGACAAAAAGAAAAGGTATTATAAGAAGTCCCACTGCACTTCCCAAAATACAAAGAAACCCGGCCATCTGATTGGCTTTTTTCCAGGATTCCTGGTCCTGTGTCGCCCTTTCCATATGGTATCCCGCCTGGGTATCCGAAAAGGCTTTGCGTTTTCGGAGGCAACAAATTCCTGTTAAAATCCCAATCAAAAGAGTCAGACCATTGATGATCAGTATGGCATAAAACATCTTCTCCCCTCCTCTTTTTTAAAAGGCGGCGGCTTGTATCTTGTTGCAAGCCGCCGCCTTTGATGATAAACTTACAGGGTTTCCCGGAAATAAATGGTTTTTCCATCCCCCATCTTACGGAAACGGTCATACCGCTGCTGTAAGAGGGTATCGATATCCAAAGCACTTTTCTCTTTTAGTTTTTTATAAATCGTATTGCGCAGGCTGTGAAATAACTTGTCATCCTTATCCTTAGGTTCCCGGATAATCTTCTCAATAACTCCCATTTTATAGAGATCCTGGGAGGTTAAGCGCAGGCATTCCGCCGCCTGTGCCGTTTTCGCGGGATCTTTCCACAAAATACTCGCGCAGCCCTCTGGGGAAACAACCGAATAAACCGCGTTTTCCAGCATCCAAACTTCATCCGCAACCGCCAAGGCTAGGGCCCCGCCACTACCGCCTTCGCCAATCAAGATGGAAAGTACTGGTGTTTTTAATGTCATCATTTCCGAGATATTCTCCGCTATGGCCTGCCCTTGTCCCCGTTCTTCCGCGCTGATCCCACATCCCGCTCCAGAGGTATCCACAAAACAGATCACCGGGCGGTGAAATTTCTCCGCCTGTTTCATCAGGCGCAGCGCTTTCCGATATCCTTCGGGATTGGCACAGCCAAAGTTTCTTTCTACCTTTTCCTTGGTATCCCTGCCCCGTTCCAAACCAACCACGGTCACTGGCATCCCGCACAATCTGGCCAATCCTGCCACAATGGCCTTGTCATCCCCAAAACGGCGGTCTCCGTGCAGTTCCATAAACGTGCCTTCAAAAAGCTTCTCTATATAGGCAATCGAAGTAAAACGGTCTTTGGATCTTGCCGCAGTTACACGTTCAAATGCGTTCATGCTTCCTCCTCCTTCGTATGCAGGGATAAGAGATTTGCCAAGGTATCCTTCATATCCTTACGGGATACCACCGCATCTACAAAACCTTTCTCCTGCAAGAATTCTGACCGCTGGAATCCCTGTGGCAAGCGCTGGCGAATGGTTTGCTCAATCACGCGCGGCCCCGCAAATCCAATCAGCGCCTTGGGTTCCGCTAGGATGATATCCCCTTCCATGGCAAAGCTAGCCGTTACCCCGCCGGTAGTGGGGTCCGTCAATACTGTAATATAGAAAAGTCCCGCATCGCTGTGACGTTTTACCGCGCCGCTGGTCTTGGCCATCTGCATCAGGGACATAATGCCTTCCTGCATACGGGCCCCTCCGGAAACCGTAAAAACCACCATAGGCAATCCATGCTCTGTGGCATATTCAAACATCCGGGTAATTTTTTCCCCTGTTACTGTTCCCATACTTCCCATCATAAAGGAAGAATCCATCACGCACAAGCCACAGGGGAATCCGCCAATCCGGGCAGTCCCACAGATGACAGATTCACTCTCCCCGCTTTGCATCCGGGCGTTTTTCAGCTTCTTTCCGTAGTCGGGAAAGTCAATGATATTTTTAGAATGCATCCCCTTATCAAATTCTACAAAGCTATCGGCATCCACGGTATATTCAATCCTCTGCCGCGCCGTCAAACGAAAATGATGCTGGCATTTCTGGCATACATAGTGATTTTCCTTTAGATCTGTAGACAACAGCATCGTTTTACAGGAAGGGCATTTGATATACAGGTCGTCCGGAATAAACGGACGGTTGACCTTATTGTGCCGTCCGCTACCTTCCAGTGCATTTAAAGGCTTTTTAAAGAGTGAATTTGTCAGCATAGCATCATCTCCGCCATTTCTCCGCGTAAACGTATTGAGCCCCCATCAAAATGGATGGCTTCCCCGCCGCACACAACTCCTATCCTTGTGATACGCCGGGCAGGCCGTCCTCATTGGGGTCCTTCCAACCTTTTCATAAGGTTCTCTATTCAGAGGGCCGCTGTTTTCCCACGCGGAAGAAAACAGCGGCCAAATAAAAATATTAAAAAAGAAACCGCTTGCAGAAAATCTGTGTGTATCATACCATAGATTCCCTTAAAAAATCCAGTCCTTTTACATTTTCCCGAAAGAAGAAAGCTTACTTCTGTTCCTCTTCCCTTTGGGCCATCAAGGACGTCGTGTAACTTCCGTCCACAAAACGGTGATCCATCAAAATATCCGTCTGCAATTCCGCATTATGGTCGATCCCTTCTACCAGCAGCTCACTAAGGGCCGCTTTCATCTTCCGGATCGCCAGTTCCCGGTTATCTCCTCGCACGATCAGCTTGCCAATCATGGAATCATAGAAGGGCGGTACAAAATAGTCCTGATAGATAGCCGTTTCAAACCGAACATCGGGTCCGCCGGGAATATGTAGGAAACTGATCTTCCCGCAGCTTGGCCGGAAATTTTCCGCGGGATTTTCCGCATTGATCCGGCATTCAATGGCGTGCCCTCTCAATTGGATATCCTTTTGGGTAAATGACAAGGGGATTCCCGCTGCAATACGGATCTGCCACTGTACCAGGTCGATCCCTGTCACCATCTCCGTCACAGGATGTTCCACCTGGAGACGGGTATTCATCTCCATAAAGTAGAAATTTCCCTCTTGATCCAGCAAAAACTCGATTGTGCCCGCGTTTTCGTAACGCACCGCTTTGGCCGCACGGGCCGCAACTTCAATCATCTTTTCCCGGGTTTCCTCCGAAATCGCCGGAGAAGGGCTTTCCTCGATCATCTTCTGATTTTTACGCTGAACGGAACATTCCCGCTCTCCCAAACATACAACATTTCCCTGTTTATCACAGAGAATCTGCATCTCTATATGTTTGACCGGATTGAGGAATTTCTCCATGTACACCGCGCCGTCTCCAAACGCGCTCTGCGCCTCGCTGGAGGCAGAATGAAACGCGTTGAGGAATTCCCCGCTGGATTTCACCAGGCGGATTCCCCGCCCGCCTCCGCCGGCCTTAGCCTTGATCAAAAGCGGATAACCGATTTTATCTGCCTCTTCTAACGCGGCGGAAGCGTTGGTGATCACATCGCAGCCAGGAGTAACAGGAACACCGGCCTCCCTCATGGTTTTCCTTGCCTGATCCTTGTCTCCCATCCGGCTGATCATCTCCGAACTGGGACCGATAAAGGCAATATTACATTGTTCACAAAGAGAAACAAACTTCGCATTTTCCGACAGCAATCCATATCCTGGATGGATCGCCTGGGCGCCGGAGGCCACCGCCACTGTCAGGATAGCCGTCATATTCAAGTAGCTTTCCGCCACGCTGGCCCCGCCGATACAATAACTTTCATCGGCTAATCCCACATGCAGGGCATCCCGGTCAGCTTCTGAATATACCGCTACTGTGGCAATCCCCATTTCCCGGCACGCCCGAATAATACGAACTGCTATTTCACCGCGGTTGGCAATTAAAATCTTGCTAAACAACGATTTTACACTCCTTTTACCAGGGCAAAGGAAAGTTCTGCGGAGACACACAGCTTTCCGTTTACATATCCCTTTCCCTCTACAAAATAGAAGATCCCCTTGCTTCTGACAAGCTCGCAGTCAAACTCTATGGTATCTCCTGGAAATACTTTGTTTTTAAAGCGGGCATTTTTGATGGAAGCAAAATAAGGGGTGCTGCCTCTTGCCTTATCCGCCACGATTACCGCGCTGGCTTGCGCCATCATCTCGCATAAAATCACGCCCGGTACCACCGGATTCCCGGGAAAATGGCCCTGCAAAAACCATTCTTCCCCTGTGATGGTCTTTTTTCCATGACCGGTGGTGGCGCCGGTAACTTCTGCTTCATCCACTAGTAACATTGGTTCCCGATGGGGGATAATTTGCTTGATCTCTTCCTTATTCATTCTCTATCACCTTGTTATACGGCGGCCTTTCTTACGCCGGATCTCCTCTCACCTATTTAAAATTCTCTATTTGATGCGGAACAGCGGTTGCCCATACTCCACAATCTGGCCGTTTTGCACGCACACTTCCGTGATCTCTCCGTCAAATTCCGC